>NZ_JAGQCT010000002.1:0-278906 GCF_024346335.1 Cyanobium sp. ATX 6E8
GATCCTGCAGAACCACAACAGCTCTGCGACGACGTTCCGGGCTTAGAAGTTTCCCTCGGCAAGCTCCTTGAGCATCGCCTTATCGAGCTCGGCATCGGCCAGCAAGCGCTTGAGGCGGGTGTTCTCCTGCTCGAGTTCCTTGAGGCGTTTGGCCTCCGTGGCCTTCATGCCCCCATAAAGCTGCTGCCAGCGGTGGTAGGTGGGTGCCGAGACCTCAAGGGCCCTGCAGACATCGGCGACGGTCTGGCCCTGGTTGAGGAGCTGCTCAGCGGTGCGCAGCTTGCGAATGATCTGCTCGGGGTTGTGACGCTTGCGTTTCATGGGGCTTCTCCTGGCCAAGTCTGGCCGGTAAGGAAGCTCTCATAGGGGCTGGTTCAGTTTTTGGGGTCCACGTCAGCGGTGGAAAAGTGGGGAATATCCGTATCGGTGTGTTGTAGCCAGGTGTAGCCCACCAGCCAGGCATTGATCACCAAGTAGGGAAGTCCGTAGACGCACAACATCCGTGCCGGCGAGAACTGAATCGCGGCCATGATCAGGATCCCTATCATCGCCAGCAACCCAAGATTCGAGAGCTGCATCAACGGGAGGCAGGCATTCGGAAATAGGGCTCGCTTGCCGTTTCGAAACGGCGCAGCCGTGGTGAAGTGGGAGGTGGGAGCACCGTATTTTTCGCCGCCGGCCACGCCGAACAGCAGATAGAGCGGCCAGCCCAGCAGCAGATGGCTGATTAACGAGGTGATACCAAACAGCTGGGGCCCGAGACGCCTGCTCATCCCCGCCACAATCTGGCCCGTACGCGACTCTGCACGGGGGGGCACATGGGTTTCACCCCCTTCCATGTGATTGCAATTGGCGTGATGCACCGCATGGCTGTGCTGCCAGCTGAAGTAGGGCACCAGCAGCAGGCTGTGCAGCACGAATCCCACGGTGGCTTCCACGCGAGGGTTCGGATGGAAGGCGCGGTGCCCGCACTCATGGGCAATCACCCAGCAACCGCCAGCCACGGTGCCCGCCACCACTGCGTAAAGAAGCCAAAGCGGAGCCGCCATCGCGGTGAGGGGAATCTGGGTGCCCAATCCGTAGGTCAGCAGTGTGAGGCTGAGGGACATCGCCAGGCTCCCCCAGGCTTTGCCTGGATGGATCCTTAGGAGCTCGGGGGGAAGGCAGGCCAGCAGTTCAGCTTTGCTGGGATAGGCGGGTGATTCAGGCGAAACTGACTCCGGTGCAAGGGGCCGGAGGGAGACAGAAGAAATCAATGAGGCAGCCGTAGGCGCAGGGAAATCAACAAGACCGGGGTAGGCCTCGATGACACTAGGGATTTCACGATGCAATCGTGGATGGCCTCAGTGACAGGCCGAAGGATCAGGAAACAGATTTAATAGTTATCGCCGTATTTGACGGGTGACGAGGCGTTCATGAGTTCAACGGTGGTTTCATATCCCTGAGCAACCGTAACTTCGTGCTGCTTGCCAATGTCTCTGAGGGCGTCGAAGTCAAATGTTGGAGCCGTGATCCAGCTGAAGCCTTTGCCAAAGGTGTTGTCTGGATTAACGATGTACCAATGACAGGCCGTATCGGGTACGGATACAGAGCATTTCGACCAATCCACATCCCATTGGGGGACTTGAACGAATGACAGCGCTGCAAAAAGAAAGCCGAATAGACTTATTAACATTTCAATCTCAAATTTTGGCTATTCTATCACATGACTTCGAGATCCTAACCCCTGTCGTTCAGCTTCGCTGTGCAGTTTGGAGAGGTCGTTCACGATCAGTTCTGCTGCGCGCTCAGCAGCATCCAGAAAGGGCAGCAGGGTGCGCTGGGCGCCGATGGCTTCCAGCTTCACCACCTCAGCTTCATCGTGGGCGGTGGCAATGAAACGCCCCTGAAAGCCTGCCGTTTCCAGCCCATGACGGATGGCGGCGTTGCTTTTCAGCGACGGCAAGGTGCTCACCACCACCGTGGCCGACGACAGCGGCAGGGTGGCGGTGAACTCTGGATCCTCCGAATCGCCGTATTGCACAGGCAGCCCGTGAGCCGCTGCCAGTCGCAGCGCCTGAGGATCGAAGTCGATGCCCAGGATCGAGAGGCGGTGGGTTTGTAGCTGGCGGTAGATCGCGCTGCCAAACCGCCCCAGCCCCAGCAGCACCACATCCGCCCGCACCGGACCGCTAGCGCTGCCACTGATCTCGCTGAATGGCGTGCTGCGTTCGAACATCCGCAGAGGTGCCTGCAGCCACCCGTAGAGACGATCGGAGCCCAGGATCATGTATGTGGAGAGGCCGATGGTAATGACGCCCACCAGGGTGATCAGGCTCACCTCGCCTTCCCTGAGTTGGCCTAGCTGGAGCCCCAGTGCCGCCAGGATCAGTGAAAACTCTGAGATCTGGGCCACGGTGAGCCCTGCCAGAAATCCGGTGCGTCGCCGGTAGCCCATCGCCCCCATGATCGCCACCACGATCAGCGGGTTGCCCACCAGCACAAAGACCGACAGCACCAGGGCTGGCCCCAGCTGCAGACCCGCCGCTGACAAGCTGAGGCCGGAGCCCAGATCAATGAAGAAGAACAGCAGCAGGAAGTCGCGCAGGCCGGTGAGCCGCGAGGCGATGGCTTCCCGGTAGGGGGTGGAGGCAATCGACACCCCACCGAGGAACGCACCCACCTCCTTGCTGAAATTCACGCTATCGGCCAGAGCCGCCAGACCCACGGCCCAGACCACGGCAAACAACACCAGCAGCTCCTGGTTCTGGGCCAGCCGCCCGAGCAGCGGGGGCATCACCCAACGCATGGTGGCAGCCGTCCCCAGCACAAACGCCGTACCCACCAGCAGCAGCCGCAGCGCCTGGCTCACGAAGCCGCCACCGCCTGCGTTGGCGAAGGAGGTGAGCAGGATCATCGCCAGGATCACGGCGATGTCCTGCACCACCAGAAATCCCACGGCAATGCGCCCGTGAAGTGAATCGATCTCCCGTTTATCCGAGAGCAACTTGACGATGATGATCGTGCTGGAGAAGGTGAGGCAGACGGCGATGTAGATCGCCTTCACCGGAGCAAAACCCAACCCCAGGCACAACAGAAAGCCAAACAGAGCTGTGAACACAATCTGCCCAAGGCCCGTGGCCAGAGCCACCGGGCCCACCGAGCGGATCAGCCCCACATCAAGCTTGAGGCCCACCACAAACAACAGCACGGAGATCCCGATGCTGGAGAGCAGCTTGATCTCGCTTCCTCCTGAAGACCAGCCGAGCACCGCTGGGCCCACCACGATGCCGGTGAGGATGTAGCTGATGATCAGCGGCTGGCGCAGCTTCAGGGCGAGCACCCCGATCACGCCGGCGATCCCCAGGATGGCGGCGAGCTCGTGGAACACGGTGCTGAAGGTCATCGGAGTTGGCAACTGCGGCCATCGTGAGCAGTGCTCGCCCCTAAATGGGGCCTTCCGCAAGGAAGTGATGTATCAGGCGAGCAGCGTTTCGCGAGGGTCTGAGCCATCCTCAGGCGGAGTCAGCCATCGGATTGGGCGGGAGGCGGCAGGGTGTGGATCAACGTTGCCGTGCTACTGGCCGGCGTGCTGCTGCTTCTCGGCATCACCTCCAGCAAATTCTCGGCCCGGCTTGGGGTGCCGGTGCTGGTGTTGTTTCTCACGGTGGGGATGCTGGCCGGATCGGAGGGGCTCGGCCGCATCCCCTTTGAGAACTACGGCCTTGCCAACAGCGTTGGCAGCGTTGCCTTGGCTCTGATCCTGTTTGACGGTGGCCTGCGAACCTCCCTGGCCTCGGTGCAACAGGTGTGGAAGCCCGCGCTGGCGTTATCCACGGTTGGGGTGCTGCTCACCGCGCTGATTACGGGCCTGGCTGCCTCCTGGGTGCTGAAGCTGCCGATGTTGCCGGGACTGCTGCTCGGCAGCATCGTCGGCTCCACCGATGCGGCAGCGGTGTTTGCCGTGCTGCGCTCCAGCGGCCTCAAGCTGCCGGAGCGGCTCACCTCCACCCTGGAAGTGGAGAGCGGCTCCAACGATCCGATGGCGATCTTCCTGACCCTCGGGTTGATGGGCATGATCACCGGACGCGCCGATTCCGCGCAGGCCTTGGCGCTGCTGTTTGTGGCGCAGTTTGGCGTGGGTAGCCTCGCCGGCCTTCTCGTGGGCAGGCTGGCCACCTGGGCCATCAACCGGATCAATCTCGATTACCCGGGCCTCTATCCACTGCTGGCCCTCGCCTTTGGCCTGGTGGCCTTCGGGCTAGCTGCGGTGCTCGGCGGGAGCGGTTTCCTGGCGGTGTACGTCGCTGGCATCGTGCTCGGTAGCAGCTCGATCGTGTTTTGGCGGGGCATCTTGTCCTTCCACGACGCCACCGCCTGGTTGGGGCAGATCGTGCTGTTCGTGATGCTGGGGCTGCTCAGCTTCCCCAGCCGCCTGCTGGCGGTGGCCTGGGAGGGACTGCTGATTGCCCTGGTGCTGATCCTGGTGGCCAGACCCATCGCGGTTTGGGCCTCAGCGTGGCCTTTCCGCTTCCGCAGCAGAGAGCTCGCCTTCCTGTCCTGGGTGGGCTTGAAGGGGGCCGTGCCGATCACCCTGGCTACCTTCCCGCTGATGGCGGGAGTGCCCCAGAGCCAGCTGATTTTTAACGCGGCGTTCTTCGTCGTGTTGATCTCGGCCATCACCCAGGGCTGGTCGCTGCCGCTTGTAGCGCGTGCGCTGCAGATCGGCCGACCCGCCGATCCCATCCCGGCGCTGTCGGTAGAGATCAACGCCCTGCGCCACGTCGATGGCGAGATTCTCGATTACACCGTCAACGCCAGGGCTCCGGTGGCTGGTCAGCAGCTGCGCGATCTGGCCCTGCCCGATGGGGTGCTCGTCACCTTGATCCTGCGCGGCCGGGAGGTGCTGATGCCGCGCGGCACGACAACTCTCATGCCTGGCGACCACGTGTTCGTTGCCCTGCGCATCAGTCTGGAGCCGTTGATCAATCGGCTGTTCGATCCCGACCCGGAGCCCTCCGCGCTGCCATCCGATCTGCCGCTCAGCTTCAATCCAGCCACCACCCTGGCGCAGCTGCATCGCTTCTACGGCCTACCCCTGCCGCTGGAGATGGCAGGCTCCGCCGCTGCCCAGAGCCTGGAGGCCCTGCTGGCCCAGTCCGCTCCTGGGGATGCTCCTGGTAATGCTCATGGAAAGGCCCTTCGCGTTGGTGTTTTGCTGATTCAGGCTGGAGCTGAGCAAGAGCACGTGACCGTTCTGATAGCCCGGCATCTCCTGCCATTTCAAGGCCATGGGGGTGACATTGCGCACCAGTGAGATGGATCGCAAGCTCGGATTACTGGGATGGATGGAGGCTGTTGCGTCCGGATGGCTCCATCGCGGCCCGGGGTGGGGCACTGCCTTGGTGGATGTGGATATGAAATAGCCTGAGGTCTACGGGCGTTATCGCAAGATCTTGCTGCAGCAATACCCTCTCAAGCGAGAGTTGGTGCTTCCCCCGTATCTGCCCGTGGAGAACCCAGAAGCAGCATTCGGCATTCATGGCGAAATCTCCGCTGGCATGCCAGAGCCAGCTCGAGCAGAACCCTGTTCGTTAGCAGCCCTGATTCACTTGACTCAACCTTGAGCCACCTGCGTCGTCGTGGCGTCTGATCGCTGATCTGGAGCCAGGAGCAGCTCCTGAAGATTGAGGTCGGGGCGGCGCAACAAGGCAAACACTGTGCCCGCATTGCCGCGGCAGATCCTCAGCGCGTCGTCGAGCACGGTGATGTCCAGCCAGGCCGGAACGGGTTGGCTCACGCGCCGAAGCAGCTGCAGCCGCCCCAGGCCCACGGCCGGGCCCAGCCAGCCACCCCGCTGAAAACGCACCTGAACGCGCTGGCGCGGGTTCAACCCAACCCCGGAATCCATTCCCTTGGGATCTCCGCCGGGTTCGGCCTCGACCCTGATGGTGGCTTCCACGGCAATGGCGGCCAGGGGCGCCAGCGGACCTGGTAGCCGTAGCAGGTTCATGCCCCGACCCTGGGATGGCGCCAACAGCTGCAGGTTTTCCAGCCAGGGTCCTACAGCTAGATAGGGCTGGCGGCTGCTGCTCCAGCGCAACTCCCACACACCCTCCAGGCGCTCCAAGGCTCCAGGTGCTCCCAGATCAGCGGGCGTCGACCGCTCCAGTGCGCCAATCAAGGCGTGCAGATGGTTCTCCTGTAGGTGGGGGCCACCGCGAGGCTCCTGTTGCAGAAGCGTGAGCAACATCTGCCGTTGCTGTGCTGGATTCAGTTCGCTGAGCTCTGCCTGGTTGGCCTGGGACATCCGCTCGCTGCCATATCGCTACTCCTCATGCTGGCCAGGTTTAGGAGCGGCGTGGCGTCGCGACCCCGCAACCATTTGACTCTCCAGCTATTTGGGGCTGCATGGTGGATGGGCTCTCGTCAATGGATGGACTATGCGATCAGCATTGGCGGCTCTGGCGGTGATCGCTTCAAGCGTGGGTCTGTTGGCCGCCAGAGGCCGAGGGGTTGAAGGGTTGAGGGGTTACCCGCGCCAGGTCGGTTGACCATCCTTGAGCAGGGAGCCCCGATGCCGCCATAGGGCTTCATTGGTGATCTCAATCCCGTAATTGTGTAGAGCTTGACGCACGTCTTCCGTACTGGTTGTCAACCTCAGGAAATCAGCAAACTCTGGTTGTTCGTCAATCAGGTGTTGGATGGCATCGAGCGCTGCATTCACAGCCGCAGCATGCTCAGGGTGAGCCTGAAAATCCTCATCCTGAGGTGATGCCTGGGTGCTGTCGATCTCTGATGGTTGCTGCTCCGGGCTCATGTTGACGACCTGTCGATGCGAACTCCTGAATAGCCAGGTTGAGCCGTGTGTCGCCTAGCTCTGCTGCCGCAAGGTTGCCCCGGGATCGCAGCGTGATCGCCGCAGCAGACAGCAGGCCCAGATAGGAAGGGCACAGCCTGGACATGACGGGGATCAGGCCAGGAATTACCCCCCTATGGGGGCATCCTTGTCGGCGCACCATCACTGAGAGTGGACCCATCTAAAGCACGGAGGTTCGCCATGGCGGACTCCAACACAAGGGTCCACTCCAGCACCTGCCTCGGGCGCACCTGCATGAAATGGAGTGCCGATGGCGAGCTCACGGCGCTCGACCTCCATCTGGTGATGGAGCGCCTGGCTCAGGTGGATCGAGATGTGGCAGCCCTTTCCAAAAACAGCCAGCCTGCTTGAGCCTTCACCGGCTTGAGATTCAATACAGCGCCTCTTCGGCATGGGTTGCGATCGTGCAGTCCGAGGTGGGGATCGCCACGCAGGTCAGTACAAAACCGGCGGCAATCTGGTCCTCATCGAGGAAGGCCTGGTCTTCCTGGTTCACCGTGCCACTGACCAATTTGCCAGCGCAGGAGGAACAGGAGCCGGCGCGACAGGAGATCGGCAGGTCGATGTCCTGATCCGCAGCCGCATCGAAGATCGATTGGTCGTCGGCGCACTCGATTGTCCGATTCAGTCCTTCGTTGGCGTTGACCAGCGTGACCTTGTAGATCGCCATAGCAATGGTTGGTGTAGGGCTCGACAGGAAAAAGAGATCCAACCCCCAGATTTCGGCTGAAGGTGGACCCTCTTGGATGGCGACAGCGAAGCTCGGCCCTCATCGTCGCGGTTCGATCCTGGGTCGCAGGGATTGATCTGCGCCAGTCCCCATCCGGGGGGATTGCTGCCGATGGATCAGCTCCAGGCGATGAAGCTGACCGGTTCGTACTTGGCAATGGAGATTCGCCAGCCCCTGATCACCAGGTTGCGAAGGCTGCCAAGCAAGGCTTCGGTTTCGCCACCAGAGATCCAGTTCGCCTTGAGTAGGGGCAGTTGTTCGCTCATCACGTCCAAGGGCAGCTCGAGCAACAGCAGGCTCTGCTCTCCAGCAGCCCGTTGCAGAGCCCCGTCGTCGCTTCGCTGCCAGAGGCACAGGAGCAGCTCCAAGGCCAGGGTGTGACCACTGTCACCTGGGTCAGAAGCTTCAGCTGCCGCTGCTGGCTGGGATTTACCGGTGAGTGGCAAGGCTCTCTTGCCTGCAATCTCAACCAGAGCCAGGGCCACGAGATAGGGAGCATCAGCCATGGAAGGGATTCCCAGAACGCCACCAACTTGGAGGAACGACCGCCATAGGCGAAGCCAACTGCAAAAAGTGAGTAGAAATACCTGGATTTCATGGTTGTTCATCGTTCTGTGGATTGATGCACAATCCACTGCGCCGGAGGGACATTGGAGGAATGCCGTCTCCTTTCACCGGTTCACGTTTGACGCCGTTGGTGAGGCAATAGGGCTAAATTCGCGCTGCCGATCCGGGCCCTATCGGGGCATGTTCCATGGCCACCATTGGAGACCAGCTCCAGACCTATCGCAACGCCCTGGCAGAAGCCCTCGCCAAGGACGAAAAATCCACTGCGCGCAAGATCGAGCAGCAGATCAAAGAGCTTGAGGAATTCCAGCAGCGTCATCCTGAAGAAGCTGAGGCTCCTTCGCCGTTTGAAGTGTTCTGTGACCTCAATCCTTCCGACGTCAACTGCCGCGTCTACGACGACTGAGCCGCCCTTAGCTCGACTTCATTTCGGCAAGGCGCAACCTTTGGGAAGCGCTGGCGTGACCGCCTTGATTGGTCCAGGCGCAGTCAAGAGGCTTCAGTCTGCTCTGGATCCACGATCGCTTGCAGATCCTGTCACCCAATTACCCCCATCTGGGGGCAGCGCACGACCAGGTAGCCAAGCGATTATTCAGCTCGCCCAAAGCGTTGCTGCAATGAGCCAAGCAACTTTCACAACCGCTCTCACGATCGGTGAGCTTGAAGCTAATTACGCGCTCTATTGCAAGGCTATGCGTATATTGGTATTAGAAGAAAAAACGATTCAGCAGATTCGACGGAGTGTTTGCTGGCATCGATTGGAATGCCTGCATCAGTGCTTGCCACGGCAGTATAAGAATCCCGAGCATCTCTATTTCCTTCTCAAAAGAGAGCCCAACTCTTGAAGCGCGTACTGGCGATCATTCTCGGGGGTGGTGCGGGCACGCGCCTGCAACCCCTCACCCTGACTCGCGCGAAACCTGCAGTGCCACTTGGCGGTAAGTACCGCCTGATTGATATTCCAATCAGCAACTGCATTAACTCTGGGATCAACAAGATTTACGCGCTGACCCAGTTCAATAGTCAGTCACTCAACCGCCACCTCAGCCTGACTTACAACCTCTCTTCCGGCTTTGGCGGCGGTTTTGTGGAGGTACTGGCGGCCCAGCAGACCCCCGACAGTCCAAACTGGTTCAAGGGTACTGCTGATGCTGTCCGTCAGTACCGCGAACTCTTCGAAGCCTGGGACGTGGATCAGGTGTTGATCCTCTCGGGTGACCAGCTCTATCGGATGGATTACGCAGCCTTTGTCGCAGCCCATCGGGCAAGTGGGGCGGCGCTGACGGTTGGCGCTCTACCTGTTGATGGATCGGCGGCCGAAGGGTTTGGCTTGATGCGCACGGACGCATCCGGACGAATCAAGGAGTTCCGTGAAAAGCCCAGGGGTGCAGCGCTCGAAGCCATGCGGGTGGACACCCAGGCCCTGGGGTTGTCCGCCAGCGAGGCAGAGCGTCGCCCATTTCTGGCCTCGATGGGCATTTATGTCTTTGAGCGAGACACACTGTTCAGTCTTCTGTCCACGCACCAGCAAGCAACGGACTTTGGCCAGGAGGTCATTCCGGCAGCGCTGGAGAGCGGCCTCATGCTGCAGAGCTACCTCTTTGATGGTTACTGGGAAGACATTGGCACGATTCAATCCTTCTTTGATGCGAATCTCGCTTTGACGGATGAGCAGCCTGCGTTCAGCTTTTACGACGAGCGCGCCCCGATCTATACCCGTTCACGTTGTTTGCCGCCCAGTCAAATCCATCAATCCCACATTCGTCGTTCTGTTCTCAGCGAAGGCTGCATCCTCGATCGCTGTGTTATCGACCATTGCGTACTAGGTTTGCGCCTGCGGGTTGAGGAGGGAGTTGTACTTGAAGACGCCCTGGTGATGGGTGCTGATGGGTATGAGTCGGAGGCTGAGCGTGTTCAGGTGCGTTCACGCGGTGGGATTCCTCTTGGGATTGGAGCAGGATCAGTGGTGAAGAGAGCAATTCTGGATAAGAATGTGCGCATAGGCACCAATGTGCAGGTGATCAACAAGGATCGCATCGAGGATGCTGATCGCCATGATCTTGGCTTTACAATCCGCAACGGCATCGTGGTGATTGAGAAGAACACCACGCTTGTCGATGGCACGGTGATCTAGCTGGGTTCTACAGCAATTGATGACGCCCCGAGATCAGTCAAGGGCAGGGTTTTAGGCGTCATCAAGGTCTTGATTCCTCTGCTCTTGGCGAGCCCCGTCGTCTGGTGATAGATCGTTGAGCACCGCCAATTCACCAATGATTCGTTGCGCGTGGATGTTGTACGCAAGTGCAGCCTCTCGCTCTGTGTTGAACGACCCCAGGAAGTAACGACGTCCTCTCCAGTACACCTGGGCGATCCAGAGCTGGGTTTGCTTCCGGAAGCTCACGCCACGATGTTTGGAGCTGGCCCCAGCCCGCTTGGGACGGCTGGCGTAGGCCTGGTAGGTCTCTTCGGACGTTCGAGAGGTGCGGATGGACACGACGCGCTGGGAGGACCGTTCCCAACTTCTTCCAGCAACGGTCCGGTCGACCAGTCCCCTTTTGGGGAATGTCAGGCAGTCAGTCAGTAGCATGTTCGCGAGCTGCCAGCTGGTTTGGATGATTATATTCCTGCTCGGTTTGATCTATTGCCTGGGCTCAGGCGTGATCGCGGGGCAACTTGATCCAGATTTGGACGCGATGTGCTGAAGGGGAATTGCGCAATTCGCCTCAAGAGCTTGTGCTGCTCCTGGAAGAAGCAGCACAGCCACAATTCCTTGGCTGATGCAAAGGGTTACTTGCGAAGATGGCAATTCCTGAAGACGACGATGATAGGAACGGCGTAGATCAGCTCAGTTTATCGGACACGTGATCAGCGGTATCGCTGAGCTTCTTTTTGACGGCCTTTGCACCCTCTTTCAGCTCTTCTGTGGCACCCATGGCCGAGCTCTGCACTTGCTTGGCTTTGCCTTTGATCTGGTGACCCATATCGCCAGTCATTTCCCCATAGGCTGATTCCAGCTTGCCTTCTGCATCTTTTGCGGTCGCTTTGGATTTGTTGGTCATGGCGTTCAATCCAGTGCGGAGGTGGGCCTCTTTACTGTGATGAGCCCGTTGCCAGGGCACTGGGCTCCAAATGCGGCAGATTGAGACGAGATGCGCTTCGACGCACTCCGGTCTCGAGCTGTTGCCAGCGCGCCCGCAAGCCCACCAGCACGCCCTTTAACCCAGGGGGCCCCGATGCAAACCCGCCCTATCCGTTGCGGAAACGCCCAGGCAGGACAGGACAGGAATGTAGCAGTTGCTGCAATCTAAAGATATAGGTTTTCTAGCTGCCATGCTTGTGTTGGTTTCGCCGCCACGGTTCAGGGGCGTCTTGCAAGAGGCGATCTTGACGTCGCGGTGATGATGAACGCCATGGAGATCCATGTGAAAAATCCCTCACAGAAACTCTCGCCTCACTGCCTCTGTGAATCCGTTCGTTTTCTGCATCCACTCAAACTCTGTGGCGACAACTCCTCAGGTTTTGAGTCTGATCCAGGTGTTGAACATCGCTGACACTCTCTGAGCTTTTGCGGCCGCCACAATCTTCCCATCGCGCCAGCAAGGTCTGGAGCTCGTTGTAGAGGCTGCTGCGGGAGCTGCGCGACGACCAGATCTTCGCGACGACGGGAGGTACAGGCAGAGGTGCTTGGCCCCCCCCGCCCTGGGGCGCCTTGTTGTTGCAAAGTCCGCGCCATGATCGGCATCTCTGTTGAACTCCTGCCGGGCTCGGCGTATGGGCATGGTTCGTCCTTACCAACCTTCGCTGCTGCGGCTGTTGCATGGCGCCATGGCCCTGCTGGTGCCCCTGGCCTGGCTGAGCGGACTGATCGTGTACTCCAACCACGACGGTCGTTTCGGGCGGTTGAGCTGGCAGCCGGCCGGCGATTGGATTGATCTCCACGGCACGCTCGAGGTTTTCCTCTGGCCTCTGGCCCTGCTGTTTGGCCTCTATGCCCTCACCCTGGGCCGGGCCCGCCTTAACCAGGCGGCTAACACCACGGCCTTGCTGGCGTTGGCGTTGGCCGTGGGTAGCGGCAAGTTTATGAATGAAAACTGGCTCAGCACCGGCCAGTTCGATCATTTTGTCTACAGCCTTCACCTGTTGGCCTGGCTGCTCGTTGCGGCAGCGGTGATCTGGCATGTGGCTGCCATCCTGATGCGAGGTGGAGCACCGCTGGCCCGGACGATGTTTCAGCTGAAGTTGCGCCCCAACGACCTCCCCCGTGATTGGGCGGCCCAGGTGGGTCGCCTGCTGCGGCGATCGTCCTGACCCGCCCATGAACCTCCACGCCGACCTCAGCCAGCGCGCGGTGCTCCACACCCCCAACCTGGCCTGGACGCCCTCGCCGATGGCCGGGGTGGAGCGGCGCCTGTTGGATCGCCTCGGCGGGGAAGTGGCCCGGGCTACGTCGATCGTGCGCTACAGCCCTGGCAGCCAGTTTGAGCGCCACAGCCATGGCGGTGGCGAGGAGATCTTGGTGCTGGATGGCACCTTCTCAGATGAGCATGGGGACTACACCGCCGGCACCTACCTGCGCAACCCCGCAGGCTCCAGCCATGCGCCGTTCAGTGAGCAGGGCTGCACGCTCCTGGTGAAGCTGCACCAGATGCACTCGGCTGATCAACAGCGCCTCGCCATCGACACCTGCAGTGCGGCCTGGCTCCCTGGGTTGGTGACCGGTTTGGAGGTGATGCCGTTGCATGCCTTTGGCTCGGAACATGTGGCCCTTGTGCGCTGGGCGCCCGGCACGGTCTTTCAGCCCCATCGCCATGGCGGCGGCGAGGAGATCTTTGTGCTGAAGGGGGTGTTTCAGGATGAGCAAGGCACCTATCCGGCCGGGAGTTGGTTGCGCAATCCCCCCGGCAGCGTCCATCGCCCTTGGAGCGAGCTGGGCTGCACGATCTGGGTGAAAACCGGCCACCTGCCGGATACCCTCCACCACGCCAGCCGTGCCGTCCTGCGGAGCTGATGCGCGTTCTCCACACCTCTGACTGGCACTTAGGACGGCAATTTCATGGAGCTTCGCTCCTGCAGGAGCAGGCCGCCGCCCTGGATCGCATCGTGGAGTTGGCCGCCGAGGCGGAGGTGGATGCGGTGCTGATCGCTGGCGACATCTACGACCGGGCCATCCCGCCAGCAGAGGCGGTGTTGCTGTTCAACGACACCCTGGCCCGCTTGAGCCGCAGCGGTGCCGCCGTGGTGGCGATTGCCGGCAACCACGATTCCCATGTGCGGGTGTCGATCTACGACCCTTTGCTCTCGGCCTTCGGGGTGACCATCCGTGGGGATGTGCGGCGGGCCCATGAGCCGGTGCTGGTCACGCCCAAGCGGGGAGGCGCCCCTGTGGCCATTTACCCGCTGCCCTATCTGGAGCCGGCTGTGGATGGTGCATCGCTCCTCGCTCTGGCTGAGGCGGTTGAGCCTGGGTCGTCTCCAGGTTCGACCCGGGTCAGCCATCAGGAGGTGACACGACTGGCCCTCGATGGGATTCGCCGGGATCTGCTCTCCCGGCCGCAGCACCGCTCGGTGCTGGTGGCCCACACTTTTGTGATGGGTGGGGAGCCATCTGAATCAGAACGGCAACTCAGCATCGGCAATGTGGATCGCGTCAGCGTCGATAGTTTTGCCGGCTTTGACTACGTGGCCCTCGGCCATCTGCACGGGTCCCAGCAGCTCGATGGCCCACGCGTGGCCTACTCCGGCACACCGCTGCCCTATTCGTTTTCGGAGCAGCATCACACCAAGTCGGTGCGGATCGTTGAGCTCGATGCCGCCGGCACGGCCAACGTCGAGATCGTGCCGCTGGGGGTGGGGCGTCCGCTGCGCACCCTCGAGGGGCCGTTGGAGTCCCTCTGCGGCGATCCCCAACACGCCACTGCTGCTGATGCCTGGCTTCGGGTGATCCTCACCGACGAGGTGCTGCCGTTGCAGGCTATGGCCCGGTTGCGCCAGCGGTTTCCCCACGTGGCGGAGCTGCGGCACCGGCCCCCGGAGCTGCAGCGCTCCACCGCCACGGAGCGCCACGAGACGGTGCGCCAGGCCACCTCACCCCTGGCGTTGGCGATGGCGTTTTTCGCCGACCAGCAGGGGCGCCCCGCCGTCCCGCCTGAGGCTGAGCTGTTGCGTCAGGCGCTGGAGGCCTCCACCCGGGGAGGGGAGCGGTGAAACCCCATCAGCTGTGGATGGAGGCGTTCGGGCCCTACGCCGAGCCTGCGGAGATCGACTTTGATGCCCTCAGCGACGAGGGACTGTTTCTGATCCACGGCAGCACCGGTGCCGGCAAAACCTTCCTGTTGGACGCCCTCAGCTATGCCCTGTATGGCGAGGTGTCGGGGGATCGCAACGTCAAGGCGTTGAAATCGGACCACGCCGATCCAGCGGCGGTGCCGCGGGTCAGTTTGGTGTTCTCCTGCGGCGGTGGCCGCTACCGGGTGGAGCGCTCTCCGGCCTACACCGCCCCCAAGACCCGGGGCGAGGGGTTCACCGAAAAGGCCGCCCAGGCGGTGCTGTTCCGGTTAAACGGTTCAGACGCCGAGCCGATCGTCAGCCGCACCACTGAGGTGAGCCGCGAGGTGGAGCAACTGGTTGGTCTCAATGCCGCCCAGTTCCGCCAGGTGATCCTGCTGCCCCAGGGCCAATTCGCGGAGGTGTTGCGGGCCAAGGCCGAGGAGCGCGAGGCCCTGCTCAAAACCCTGTTTGACACGGTGGCCTTTGAGCAGGCGGGCTTCTGGCTGGAGGATCAGGCCAAGGCGGCACGGCTGGATCTGGCGGAGGGCACCCGGGCCCAGGAGGTGCTGCTTCGCCTGGCTGCCCAGGCTTGGAGCCCATTCGCCTCGCCGCCACTGCCTGACCCCTCTGCCGCGCCTGACCACCCTGCAGTGCCTGACCAGCCCGCCGCGCTTGTTGAGCCTGGCGCTCCTGATCTCGATCGCCTGCAGGACCAGATCGCCCTGGTGGTGGCGGGTACGGCCCAACGTCTTGCGCAGGCCACCGCAGCTCTGAATGCTTCTCAGACAGCCAAAGCTGAGGTGGACAGGCTGGCCGATCGCTGGGACCGGCGCGCGGCGGCCCAAGCCACCCTTGTGGAGCTGGAGGGCAAGCGGGCGGTGGTCGACGACTACCGCCAACGGCTGCGGTTGGCCGAGCAGGCTGAGGCCCTGCGCCCGAGCGTGGAGGCGCAGCAGGCGGCGCAGGCGGACTGCCTCCAGCTGCAACAACGCATCGCGGCCCAGCTGGGCGGCGCCATGCGAGCCCGCGACGCGGCCCAGGCCTTGCCTGCCGTGGTGTTGCAGCTCGAGCTGAGGGCGCTGCCGGCTCTGGAGGCCTTGGATGCCGCCCGCACTGCCCTGGCGGCGCACCGGGTGGAGTTGACGGCCCTGGTGCGCCAGGCCCGGGAGGCCGCTGAGGCCCAAGGCGCCGCAGAGCAGGCCCGCCAACGGGCAGCCGCCGCAGAAGCAACCCAGGCCCGCAGCAACGCCGAACGGGAGGCGTGGCAGCAGCAGTGGCAGGCCGCCAGTAAGGCCTTCCAGGGGGCTTGCTCAGCCCGTGATCGGCTCGATGGCTTGCAGCGAGCTGCCCAGGAGGCCCAAGAGCAAAGCGATGCCAGCGCGGCCATGGCGGCAGCCCAAGCGCGGCATGGCCAGGCCATCGCCGCCCAGAACCGCGCCGATGGCGAGCTCAACCAGGCCCATGCCCTGCTGCTGGAGCTGCGCCGCCGCCAGATCGCCGGCATGGCGGCGCAGCTCGCCGGCGGGCTGGTGGACGATGCCCCCTGCCCCGTGTGTGGCGCAACCCTTCACCCCAGCCCGGCTCAGCCCTTAGAGGATGCCGTGGCCGACGCGGCGATCAGTGCGGCGGAAGGCGACCTGACCACGGCCACGACGGCGGCACGCGAAGCGGCGATGCTTGTGGCCACGGCCCAGGGGGAGCTGAAGGCGCTGCAGGAGAAGGCCGGCGCCGCAGCGGCAGATCCGGCGGTAGCCCGTCGGGGGGCGCAGCAGTCCAAGCAGGCCCTCAATGGTGCCAAGGCCCTGGCGGCCCAGGTCGACACCCTGCAGCAGGCGATCGTGGGTCACGAGCGGGAGCTGCAGTCCCTGCAGGTCGCCATCCAGGCGGCTGCCACGCAGCAGGCCCTGCAGAGCCAGGTTGCTGCCGAAGCCCTGCGCCGGGCCGACAGCATTCGTGCTGAGATCGCCAGTGTGCTGGGGGACGGGGTCGACCCCCAGGTGGCGCTGCTTGGCGTTGCGCCCCTGGAGGCGGCCTTGAAGGATTTGGCGGCCTGCTGCCAGGCCAGCAGCAGCGCTGACGCGCGGCTCCAGCAGGCGGTGGAGCGGCTGGCAAAAGAATTGGCCGGCTCGGCGTTTGCCGATGGCGCTGCTGTGCAGAACGCTTTGCAGGAGCCGAGCTGGCGCCAGCGGCTGGTCGAGCGGATCGACGTCTACGACAACGACCTGATCGCCGTACGCAGTGTGCTGGCCTCCGCCGATCTGAGCGAGCTGCCGGAGCAGCGGCCCGACACCGCTGCGGCCCAGGATGCGGTGGCTGTTGCTGATGCCACCCGTACGGCAACCGTGGAGCGGCACAGCGAAGCCCGGGGGGCGCGGGCCGAGATCGAACGGCTGGCGGCTGCGCACCGGCAGGGGGCGGTTGCCCTGCAGGCAAGCCAGGAGCGGGCGCGGCTGCTCAGCGCCGTGGCGGATCGCTGCACAGGCCGGGCGGCACCGTTCATCTCCCTGCAGCGCTGGGTGTTGTCGGCCTATCTGGCGGAGATCTGCCGCTATGCCAACCAGCGGCTGGAGCTGATGACCTCAGGCCGCTACCAGCTGCGGCTCAGTGATGAAGGCGGCCGGGGTGGTCGCCATGCCGGCCTGGGGCTGCGTGTGCTCGATGCCTACACCGGCGAAGAGCGGGAGGTGAGCAGTCTTTCGGGGGGCGAAACGTTTCAGGCCTCCCTGGCCCTTGCCCTTGGTGTGGCCGACACGGTGCAGGCCCATGCGGGAGGCGTGCATCTTGATGCCCTGTTCATCGACGAGGGCTTCGGCACGCTCGATCCCGACAACCTGCAACTCCCCATGGACGAACTGGATCGCCTGCGCGATGGCGGCCGCATGATCGGAGTGATCAGCCATGTGGGTGGCCTCAAGGAGCGCATCTGGGCCGGTATCGCGATTACAGCGGGGGAGAAGGGCTCGCGGGCCACGGTGTGCCGCACCGGGATGGGCTGAGCCCTGGCGCTAACGCCATCCCGGCGGGCGTTAGGTCGCCTCTGCCAGGGCCTGTTGAAGGCTGGCGAGCCGGCCGCCGTTCACACCCAGATCGGAATCGCCGAGGCGTGACACCGAGCGGGCCTGCAACACGCCATGGGCCTTGTCGGCATACAGCTCCAGATCGTCGACAAAGCCGAATAGGGCACTGCTGGCGGTGGCATGCAGGTAGCCATTGCTCTGCTCCACCACCGCCGTGCGGGGCATCGCCTGCACCACGGGCACCAGGGCCGCCAGGGCGAGGTCGGGATCGGCTACGGCCCAGTCGGCGCGGGCGCAGTGGGCTGGTGAGGGGCAGGCCGCCAGCGCTCCGTTGTGAACCCCCAGCTCCGCGGGCACCGGCCCAACGAAATGGAACAGGGCCAGGGTGATGGCCAGAACGCAATGCTGCAGAAGGGAGGTCATGGCCGCGTGGGGACGTTCAAGGGTTGAGGTAGGGATCGAGGAACGCCAGTGGACGCGCCATGGTGGCGGAGAACCCCAAAATGCCGCGGTCTTGGTAGCTGTAGAGCAGGGTGTCGTCGCCGTCGAGCAGGTAGGTGCCGCCGCGCTGGGTGATGAAGTCGTCGCGGGGGACGTAGGTGCGCCAGGCACCAAGCACCTCCACCATGTTGCGCAGCCGCACCGTGGCCAGCTCGAAGGGACGCTGAAATCCCCCGCCACCAGCCAGGGCAAACAGCGGGCTCTCCAGCCGCTGGGGCGCTGAGCGATCGCCGCTGTAGCCCCGCAGCACCTCCGCCAGGGTGCCGGGTGAGCCGATGCCGGCGCACATCAGCAGCAGCCCAGGCCATGGGCCGCCAGCAACCTGCAGACCGGCATAGAGGCCCAGCGCTTGATGCAGCTGGGGTTCCGCATCCACCAGCAGGCGATCGCGGGGGAAGCCAGTGAACTGGCAGAAACGATCCGCCCCGGGGCCATCGCCGATGCCGATGGCCAGAATCGTGATCCCCGCTTCCGCCAGGCGCGGCAGCACGGGCACGAGGGCCTGGGCATATTCCAGGCTGTCGAAATCTCCCAGCTGGGAGAGCAGCAGCACCAGCCGACGGCCCGATCCCATGCCGGGCACCGCGGCCAGGCGTTGCAACAGGGGTTTGGGAGCCTTCATGGGCTCACCGTAACGACCGCTCTGCCGTTGCAGCGTGCCAGTGACAGAGTGGCCCCTGGCCGGCTCCGATCCCCAGAGCCTGCCTCAATCCGCCTTCCACATAAGCCTTGGCGGCCTGCACCGCCTCGCTCAGCTCCAGGCCGCGGGCGCGATAGGCGGTGATCGCCGCCCCCAGGGTGCAGCCCGTGCCGTGGGTGTGGGGCGTCGGCACGTGGGCATGCACCAACCAGCGGCCTTCGCTGGATGCGGTGAGCAGGTAGTCGCGGCCGCGCAACTCCGGCAGTCCACCACCCTTGATGAGTACGGCGGTGGGGCCTTGCTCCAGCAGCAGTCCTGCCGCCCGCTCCACATCCGCTGCCGTTGCGATGGTGCTGCCGGTGAGCAACTGGGCCTCGTGGAGATTGGGCGTGAGCAGATCGGCCAGGGGCAGCAGCAGCTGGCGGTAGGCGTCGATGGCTTCTGCTTCCAGCAGCACCGCTCCGGCCCGCGACACCATCACAGGATCAATCAGCCTGGGCAGGCTCAGCGGGGCTAGGGCGGCCGCGGTGGCTTCGATCAACGAGCGGTTGAGCAGCATGCCCGTCTTGAGGGCGTCCACCGCCAGATCGCTGAGCACCGCCTCGATCTGGGCCGATAAGGCCTCCGCTGGCAGGGCATCCACGCGGGTAACGCCGCAGGTGTTCTGGGCCGTGACGCAGCTGAGGGCCGAGCAGCCATGCACCTGAAGGCTGGTGAAGGTTTTGAGGTCAGCCTGGATGCCGGCGCCGCCGCCGGAATCACTGCCCCCGATCGTGAGGGCGATGGCCGGAGCCGACGCTGGCGCCATGGTGCGAGGGGGAGGGTGAGATCCTGCAGCATCGGTCAGGCTCTGCGGCAGCCCCAGCGATTCCATGTAACTTGAACGCGCTAGGGATGCAGATCTATGCGAATCACGCATTGTCAGGGCGAGCATCTAATTGCCTTGACGGAGCCTGAAGCTGCCTGTCTGGTCGACGCCTGCGTTCTGTTTGCGCTGGCTGCTGAATCAGTATCCGGCTCCTCCCTTCCCCCGGAGATGGCCACCCTGCTCTGCGAACTGTTCGACGGATTGAAGAGCTCGGCTGGGGCCCCCAGCGCGGCTTCACGCCCCCTTCCCTGAGCCACCCGGAGTCCGCCGCGATGAAGGTTTCCCGTCACGGCGACCAACGCCTGCTCTGCCTCAGTTCCGAGGAGGTGAGCCTGCTGGTTGACCTCTGCCACGCCGGTGCCTTTTCGGACCATCTCTCCACCTCCGCTCCGCGGCGTCAGCGGTTTCAGAACTGTCTCTGGCAGGTGCAGCAAGCGCTGCTGCCGGGGGTGAAGCAGCGCAGCGGCCGGCGCTGACCCCCAGCGCGTCATGGGCCCCCTTCATATCGTCTGGTTCAAGCGGGATCTGCGCTGCGTGGATCACCGGCCCTTGCTGGAGGCGGCTGATTGTGGTCCCGTGCTGCCGCTTTATGTGGTGGAACCTGAGCTCTGGCAGCAGCCCGATAGCTCCGCCCGCCAGTGGGCGTTTTGCCGTGAAAGCCTGGGGGAGCTCCGAGCCGCTCTGGCGAGCCTGGGCCAACCGCTGATCGTGCGCGTTGGGGTCGTTGAGCAGGTGCTGGAGCGGGCCCGCCGTCAGTTCGGCATCGCCGGCCTTTGGAGCCATGAGGAAACGGGCAATGGCTGGACCTACGCCCGCGACCAGCGGGTGGCGGCCTGGGCCCGGCAGCACGCCATCACCTGGAGAGAGATCCCCCCATTTGGGGTGACGCGCCGGTTGAACAGCCGCCAGGGCTGGGCCCGGCGCTGGGAGCAGCGCATGGCCGAGGCCATCAGCCCCGCCCCTAAGCGCTTGACACCCTTGGCTGGCCTCGATCCCGGACCCATCCCCACCGCCGAGGCGTTGGTTATGGCCGCAGACCCCTGCCCCGACCGTCAGGCCGGTGGTCGCTCCCAGGGGCTGGCCGTGCTGGAGAGCTTTTTGGAGCAGCGCAGCCGCACCTACCAGCTCGGTTTGTCCAGTCCCAACACGGCCGGGGTCAGTTGCTCGCGGCTCTCGCCGCACTTAAGTTGGGGAACGCTGTCGCTGCGGGAAGTAGTGCAGCGCACCCGTCAGCGCCGCGCGGCTCTGACAGCCGTACCCTGGCGCCGTGCCCTGCAGCGCTTTGACGAGCGGCTGCACTGGCACTGCCACTTCATCCAGAAGTTGGAGAGCCAGCCGAGCCTGGAGTTTCGCGAGCTCCATCCCCTCACCGCCGGCCTGCGCAGCGGTGAGGGGGCTGGCGACGAAGCGCGGCTGGCGGCCTGGGCCGAAGGGCGCACCGGCCTGCCGTTTGTGGATGCCTGCATGCGCTCCCTGATCGCCAGCGGCTGGCTCAATTTCCGCATGCGGGCGATGCTCCAGTCGGTGGCCAGCTATCAGCTGTGGTTGCCTTGGCGCGAGAGCGGCTTGCATCTGGCCCGGCTGTTTGTGGATTACGAACCGGGCATCCACTGGAGCCAGTGCCAGATGCAATCGGGCACCACCGGCATCAACACCATCCGCATCTACAACCCGATCAAGCAAGGGCGCGATCACGACCCCGAGGGTGTGTTCATCCGGCGTTGGCTGCCGGAGCTGGCGGACGTGCCGGCGGTGCACCTTCACGAACCCTGGAGGATGGATGGCGCCACCCAGGAGCGCAGCGGATGCCGACTGGGCGTCGACTATCCCGAGCCGATCGTCGATTGGGTGGCGGCTGCAGCCACGGCGCGCGATCGACTCTGGAGCCTGCGGCGTGAGCAGGGTTTTGCCGCAACAGCGGATGCGATTCAGCAGCGCCACGGCTCGCGCCGCTCTGGCCTGCGCGCATCGTCTCGGCGCAGCCGGCGCGACCTCCCAGCCGCAGATGCTTCGGTAGCCCAGTTGAGCCTGGATCTGGCCTGAAAGCCCGAGTGCGTTTCCCTTGGTAATCGCTCGCTGCATCGCCAGCTTTGAAGTGCCGTCTTGTGCGGATCTGCCCGGCAGGCACACGATGGCTCCAGCTTTGCAACACCGATGGCCGATCTGTTCACGCCGCTGCGCCTGGGCTCGCTGGAGCTGCCCAACCGCATCTGGATGGCGCCCCTCACCCGCTGCCGCGCCGAGGAGGGCCATCTGCCGGGGCCGCTGATGGCGGAGTACTACGGCCAGCGGGCGAGTGCCGGCCTGATCGTGGCCGAGGCCACGATGGTGATGGAGGGGAATTCCGCCTTCTGGCATGAGCCCGGTGTGTACAGCCAGGCCCAGATCGAGGGCTGGCGCCTCACCACCGAGGCGGTGCACCGCGCCGGCGGCCGCATCGTGCTGCAGCTCTGGCATGGCGGTCGCGCCTGCCACCCGCTGCTGAATGGCGGCGCCCAGCCGGTGGGCCCCAGCCCGATCGCCATCACCGGCGCCGAGGTCCACACCCCCGAGGGCAAAAAGCCCTATGTGGTGCCCCGTGAGCTGCGTGACGACGAACTGCCCGCCATTGTTGAGGGCTTCCGCCAGGCGGCCCGCGCCGCCACCGCCGCCGGTTTCGACGGGGTGGAGGTCCACGGCGCCAACGGCTACCTGCTCGATTCCTTTTTGCGCAATGGCAGCAACAAGCGATCCGGCCCCTATGGCGGCTCGATCGCAAACCGGGCGCGGCTGTTGCTGGAGGTGCTCCAGGTGGTGGGCCAGGAAACGCCGCTGATGGGGCTGCGCCTCTCGCCGCTCAACGGCTTCAACGCCATGGCGGATTCCGATCCGATCGGGCTGCTCACCTGGCTGGCCCAGCGCCTCAACGATCGACCCCTGGCCTACCTGCACCTGATCCGTGGCGACCTGCTGGGGCAGCAGCAGGGGGATGTGCTCACTCCCGCGCGCCAGCACTTCCGCGGCGTGTTGGTGGCCAACATGGGCTACACGGCTGCGGAGGCCAACGCCGCCATCGCTGCCGGCGCCCTGGACGCGGTGGCCTTCGGCACCAGCTTTCTGGCCAACCCCGACCTGCCGGAGCGCTTCCGCCGCGGGGCGCCCCTCAATGCGCCCGATCCCGCCAGCTTCTACAGCCCCGGCCCCACTGGCTATACCGATTACCCCACCCTGGGGCCCCAGCCATGACGTCTCGCTCCAGCGCCCCAACCAGCGGCAGCGGATTCGTATTCCGCCCGGCTGCTGAGCGCTTTCACAGCCAGCGCGACTGGCTCGACAGCTGGCACAGCTTTTCGTTCTCCAGCCATGTCGACCCGGCCTGGATGGGCTACGGCCCCCTGCGGGTGATCAACGATGACGTGATCGCCGCCGGCACCGGCTTCGGCATGCACCCCCACCGCGACATGGAGATCGTCACGGTGATGGTGGAGGGCCAGCTCAACCACCGCGATTCGCTGGGGCATGCCGAGGTGCTGCGCGCCGGCGAGGTGCAACGCATGAGCGCCGGCACGGGCGTGGTGCACAGCGAGATGAACGGCGGCGATCGGCCCTGTCGCTTGCTGCAGATCTGGATCGAGCCCAGCAGCACCGGTAGCGCCCCGGCTTACGAGCAGAAGCCCTTCGCCATCGGCAGCGGCTGGACGCTTCTGCTGGACCCCGAGCAGACCGGCGGCGCCATGGCCATCCACCGGCCGGTGCGGCTGTGGCGGGCCCAGCCCCAGCCCGGCCAGGGCCTTGAGCTTCCCTTGGCCCCCGGCAGCCGCGGTTGGCTTCAGCTGATTGATGGCGCCGTTGCCCTGGAGGCGGGCGGGGAGGCTCCGGGCTGTCCCGCCCAGCTGAGTCGCGGTGATGGTCTGGGGTTCGAGGCGGGCGCTGCGG
The DNA here is from genome assembly GCF_024346335.1 of Cyanobium sp. ATX 6E8. NCBI lineage: Bacteria > Bacillati > Cyanobacteriota > Cyanophyceae > Synechococcales > Prochlorococcaceae > Cyanobium > Cyanobium sp. ATX 6E8. The sequence continues at coordinate 23,365 of NZ_JAGQCT010000002.1, forward strand.
GGCTGGCTGCCATCACTGCCATCAGCACCGCCACCACCATCGCCACCACCACACGTGCCGATCTGCTGCTGTTTGAATTGCGCTGAGTAGCTTTGCCAAGCCTTCGGCTGCCCTTGCCATGCCCTCCGCTGACCTGGCCCGAGCCATCCAGCTCTCCCTGGCGCCGGTGTTTCTGCTGGCGAGCATGAGTGGCTTGCTGATGGTGCTCACCAATCGGCTGGGTCGCCTCGTCGACCGGGCCCGGGAGCTGAAGCGTCAGGAGCGCGACTCCGACCTGGAGATGGGACGCGACCTTCGCCAGGAGCTGCAAGGCCAGAAACGGCGCATGGGTCTGCTGATGAAGGCGATTGAGTTCGGCTCCGTCACCATGTTGCTGGTGGCCTTGGTGGTGGCGATCGTGTTCATCAGCGTGGTGGCCCAGCTCGATCTGGCGCTGATGGTGGCGCCTCTGTTTGTGCTGGCCATGGTGTGTCTGATGGTGGCCGTGTCGCTCCTGCTGCGGGAGCTTCAGCTGGCCACGGCCCAGCTGCGGCGCACTTTTTGAGCTGTTAGCCCATGCCGATGCTCTCCAGCAGCTCCCGCTGTTGGCGCGGCTGCACGAAGCGGTGGGCGGCCAGGGCGCCACTCACGGCCACTGGTGGAACTCCGATCCCCGGGAACACCCCAGCTCCGCAAAGCACCAGATTGTCGATGGGTGTGCCGCCACCGGGAAATGCCCCAGCGTTGGCCGGCCAGGCGGGCCCGTAGCTGCCTTGGTGAACCCTGAGGTAGTGCTGGTGGGTCAGGGGTGTGCCCTGCAGTTCGATCACCAGCCGCTCCCGCCAGTCGGGGATCAGGGGATCCAGCACCCGGTGGAACACCTGGCAGCGCTCGTGTTTGAGGGCCGTGTAGGCGGGGCTGCCCCGTTGGAGGTCTTGCCACAGATGCCAGGGTTCGTTGGCGGGGGTGTAGCCATGCAGCACCTGATGGCCCGAAGGTGCCATCGATGGGTCCAGCAGCGACGGCATCGACAACACAACCATGTTGCGCTCGGCCCCGATGCCCCGCTGCCAATCACCCACCCAGACATGGTGGATGGGCAGGTGCTGCAGATCGTCTCCCCGCAGCCCGACATGCCAGTGCAGAAAGCTGTTGCAGGCCGGCGTGCTGGCCTGCTTGCGCCGCCAGGCTGCTGGGCAGTCCTGCTCGTTTAACAGCGCCAGGGTGTCCCAGGGGCTGGCATTGCTGATCACCCCCCTGCGGGCGCGCAGCACCGTGCCATCCCCAAGTCGCACCCCCACGGCGCGTTTGTTCTCCACGCAGATGCTGCGCACCGGCGTCGCCGTGTGCAGCGCGCCGCCATGGCGCTCCAGCGCCCGCTTCAGGGCCTCCACCACGGCGGCACTACCACCGATCGGGTAGTCGAGGCTGGCCTCGGGTTCAAACCATTCGCCAAACAGAGTGGCCATCGCGGCGGCACTGGTCTGATCCATCGGCAGGCCCGAGATCAGAAAGCAGAGCAGATCCACCCAATGGAGCAGGAAGGGATCACGCAAGTGGCGCCGGGCGATCGGTCCAAACGCCCCGCCGAGTTGGGCCAGCCTGCCGGCCTGGGCCAGCAACCCCAAAGCTCCCCGTCCGCCCAGGGTGGTGGCCAGGCCCAGGCCTGGCCTCAGGGCGAGCAGGGGCAGGGCTCGCGCGGCCCGGCAGGTTGGTTCCAGCACCTGCATGAAGCGGGCCCATTCGTCACAGGCGCTGGCGCCGCGGAGCTCCCGCACCACCGCCAGAAAGGGCTCAAGCCCCACCCCCACCCGCAACGGCCCCTCGGGCAGCAGCAGGCCCCAGTCTTGATAGGTGGCCACGGGCACGGATTCACCCACGGCCCGCAGCACCTGGGCCAGGGGATTGCTGCTGGGCCAGCCGCCCAAGCCCGACCACAACGAGGGACCGGATTCAAATTGAAACCCCTGGCGGCTGAAACCATGGGCGGCACCACCGGGCACGGTGTGGGCTTCCAGCACGGCCACCTCGAGGCCGTAGCGGGCCGCCAGGGCTCCGGCGCACAGGCCGCCCAGGCCGCTGCCGATCACCACCAGGTCGACGTCTTGGTGCATCAGAGGTTTTGGTGCATCAGCGTGGGGCGCAGTTGCCGCCTCGGGCTCGGCAGAGCGAGTCAAGGTTGGGTCGTCCCGTGAGGCGCAACCGACCAGCAGCCCAGAGGCCATAGGCCAGATCCGCCAGCTGGCGTACCAGTGGCCAGCGGGTGGGCGCATAGAGCCAGCCCAGGCCAACCAGGGCGTAGGCGCGCCGGAACACCGCCACATCCCGGAGCACCTCCCCGTCAGCCGTGATGGCATGGATGCGTCCCATCGCGTCGGCGTAGCTGATGCCGGCGTGGGCCTCGGGGTTGTAATCGGCTCGGTCGATGTCAACGAAGGCGAGCCGAGGCTGGTCGCCATGGCGGGCCTGGTCGCGTCGTTGCAGACCGTTCACCTCCCGCCGGCACAGCGGGCAGGCACCGTCGTAGAGCACGGTGAGGACTGCGAGGTTGTCTGTTTGCTGGTTCACTTCTTGCGGCAGTAGCCACCACCCACATTCATCCAGCCCGAAGGGCAGGCCTGGCCGTTGGTGGGCTGCACCGTGTAATTCATCAAGCCCAGGGTGCTGCACTGGCCATTGAATGTGTCGACGTAGCCCATCGGACAGATGTTGCCGATTTTGGGCACCTGGCGTTGGGCCTGGGCCGGCGGGCTGATCAGGGCCAGGCCCGGCAGCACCACCAACAGGGACAGCAGAGCGCGACTGGCGGTCATTCAGAAGGCTGCAGAAGGGTCATATCGATGCTAATCAGGGCTCGCTGTTGGTTATGTCTTCATGCTGCGCCAGAGCCTCGAAACGCTCCAGGTGCTCACCCCGGGTGAGGGCTTCACCGACCTCACCGGCCGGCTGAACGCCAGCATCGCCGCCAGTGGCCTGCAGCTCGGCCTGCTCAACCTGGTGTGTCTGCACACCTCCTGCAGCCTCACAATCAACGAAAATGCCGATCCGCGGGTGTTGCGCGACCTCTCGGCCTACCTGCGTGCCCTGGTGCCGGAGGAGGGCATTCGCCCCGTGAGCGGCCTGGGCGATCTGCGCCCTTACATCCACGCGGATGAAGGGGCCGACGACATGCCGGCTCACATCCGTACGGCCCTTACCACCAGTCAGCTCAGCCTGTCGTTCCAGCACGGTCGACTGCTGCTCGGCACCTGGCAGGCTGTTTACCTCTGGGAGCACCGGCGCCAGGGCAGTGCGCGCCAGTTGACGGTTCACGTGCTGGGCAGCTGACGCAGAACGGGCTTGCAGCAAGGACATGCAGCAAGGGCCGATGGTTGGTGCTGGCGCCCATGATTGACCGACCCAAGAGCGCTGATCAGCATGACTTTGGCTGCTGAAACGTGTGCGATTTGTCAGATCCATGGCTCTGTTTCAGCTCAGACGTCCTACGAAATCGGCCGCGGCGTTCTCTGGGTGCTGCGCCACCACCCCGATCCGTCGCCCCTGCTGGGTTGGCTGCTGCTCGACAGCGCACGCCACCTGGGTGGGCCGGTCGATTTCAACCCTGAGGAAGCCGCCGCTTGGGGGGTGGCCGTGCAGCACGCCAGCGCTCTGGTGAAGGAGCTCACGGGGTGTGATCGGGTGTATGCCATCGTCTTCGGAGAGGGTGCACCCCATCTGCACCTGCACCTGATTCCCCGCTTCATCAGCGACCCCCAGACCGCGGCCTGGTCAGTGGCGGACCACTACCGGGCTGTTATCGCCGGGGAGCGGAGCCCTGCCATCCCTGGCGACGTGGCTGATTTGGTTGTTCAGGCTCGCCAACGTGTAGACCAAGCCGTGCTGGATCGCCCCCAGCGATCCTGATCAAAGGGGCTGCAGCACCCTTAATTTGCGCAGCAGGGCTCCCATCGCACTGGTGCTGCGGGTGACCACGTCGGCCTGCACCTGCATGCCTGGTCGCAATCCACAGCGCCGTTGGCTCTGCATCAGCTCACTTCGATCCGGACGCACCACCACCTGGTAGGCGCCGGGTGCTGCCCCCTCTTTACCCGTTGGCGCAGCTTGCAGGGCATCGGCGGCAATGGCGGCCACTCGGCCTCCCAGGACCCCCTCTGCCAGAAAAGATGACGCTTCTCCATTTCGATCACCAAGGGGGCTTGATGGAGCGAGTCGATGCGTCGTTACAGCGAGGCAGTCAAAGCTGATGTCAGAAGGCGGATGAGTCCGCCGCATCGTCAGAGCGTGGCCCGGATTTCTGAGGAGCTGGGCATCCACGTCATCACCCTCTACAAATGGAGGAAGGCCTGGCGGTTGCAAGGAGAAGTGGTGCCGGCATCCGAGAAGGACCCTGAGGGCTGGAGTGCCACCGACAAGTTCACGGTGGTTCTTGAGACCGCTGGCCTCAACGCCACCGAACTCAGTGCTTACTGCAGGGAGCGGGGCTTGTATCCCGAGCAGGTGGAGCGCTGGCGGCAGGCATCCCAGGATGCCAACGAAAAGTTAGTGCTCACCTTGAAAGAGCAGAAGGAGCTGGAGAAGCTCCGCGTCCAGGACCAGCGGGAGATCAAGCGGCTCAGGCAAGAGCTGCGCCGTAAGGAGAAGGCCCTGGCCGAGGCAGCAGCGCTGCTTATGGCCGCAAAAAAGATCCAGGCCTTCTGGGGAGAGGTCGGGGACGACTGACGTCGCCTGTTGATCGCCAGAAGGCTCTGCAGATCCTTGATGAGGGCATCGCCGATGGTGCCCGTGCCCATGAGCTGGCGCTGCTGCTGGGTGTGGGGCTGACGACGCTGCAGCGCTGGCGCCGCCAGTTCGCTGGTCACGGTGATGGCATCGATCGCCGCAAAGGCAGCCACCGCCATGTGGCTCACCGCCTCAGCGAGGAGGAACGCCAGCGAATCCTGTTGACCTGCAACGAGCCTGAATTTGCGGCATTACCTCCAGGTCAGATCGTGCCGGTCCTGGCCGACCGTGGCCTGTACATCGGTTCAGAGCGCAGCTTCTACCGGGTTCTGCATGCCCATGGCCAGGCTCACCGGCGCGGTCGAGCACGATCACCACAGGAGCCAAGGCCCGTGCCCAGGCTCAGGGCGTCAGGCCCAAACCAGGTGTGGAGCTGGGACATCACCTATCTGCCCACCACCGTGCGAGGGGTGTGGCTGTACCTCTACCTGGTGATCGAGGTCTGGAGCCGCAAGGTGGTGGCCTGGGATGTCGCCGAACGCGAGGACGCTGCCATCGCAGCGGATCTGGTGAGCCGGGCCTTTATCCGCGAGCGGATCAGCAAGCGGCGCAAGCAGCCGCTGATCCTGCATGCCGACAACGGCAACGCCATGAGAGCGGCCACGCTCGAGAGCCGGCTGGAGGAACTGGGAGTCCTGCGGTCCTTCTCCAGGCCCAGGGTGTCGAACGACAACCCGTACTCGGAATCCCTGTTCAGAACAGCCAAATACCGACCTGACTACCCGAGTCGGCCCTTTTCCAGCGCGGAGGACGCATGCCTGTGGGTCGCCTCGTTTGTGGACTGGTACAACCACAGGCACCGCCACAGCGGCATCAAGTTCGTCACGCCTCACCAGCGCCACAGCGGCGAGGCCGCGGAGATCTGCCAGCACCGTGCTGTCGTTTACGAACAGGCCCGTCAGCGACATCCGCGCCGCTGGTCACGAGCGATTCGCTGTTGGCGTCAGCCGGAGGTGGTCTGGATCAACCCACCACCCCCAGAAAACGAATCGGTGTCGATTACGTTTGCCATGGCTGCCTGAACGGCAGCAGGGGCGTCATCTTCCCTGGCAGTCACCGCAGCTGCGACGAGCGATGTCGCTGTTGGCGTTGGCGCGGCTGGCGAGAGGAACGGCTAAAAGGCCGATCAGCAGTCCAGCAGCTGCGGCGGAGAGCATGGTCTTGAGGTTCATGATGTCAGCCCTGTGGGTATTGGCATTGAGGCCAGCCAAAGCTGACAGCTGAAACCGCAAACCAGAGTCAATCTCCTGCGAAGGACAAATGCTGCAGCCAGTGGGAATGCTGACGACAGCACGGCAGCCTCTATGGAGACACAGCCCCGTTCCCTGATTGCGGTCTACCGGGAAGCCCTGGCATCGCGTCACTACGCACGGCGGACCATCGAGACCTACGAACGTTGGTTGCGGCGCTTTCTGCGCTTTCACCAGATGCGGCACCCACGGCAGATGGGCAGCCAGGAGATCAATGCTTTCCTCACGCACCTCGCGGTCAACGAGCAGGTGAGTGCGTCCACGCAGAACCAGGCCCTGGCAGCACTCCTATTCCTTTACAAGCGTTTGCTAGAGATAGACCCCGGCGATCTTGATGGGGTTGTGCGAGCGCGTCGCCCCAAGCGATTGCCGGTGGTGCTGAGTGTGATGGAGGTGAGGGCGGTGCTGCAGCAGCTGGAGGGACCATCCGCACTGGTCTGTGGCTGCTGTATGGCGGTGGCTTACGGCTGATGGAAGCCTTGCGCCTGCGCGTGCAGGATCTGGACTTGCGGGACATCAGCTGATGATCCGCGGGGGCAAGGGCAACAAGGACCGGGTCACGGTGTTCCCCCAGAACCTGATGGAACCGCTCCAGAACCATCTCCAGGAGGTGAGGCGACAGCATCGGATGGATCTGGCCGCAGGCTGGGGACAGGTACCCCTGCCGGGCGCACTGGAGAGGAAATACACCTCAGCATCGCGTGAGTGGATCTGGCAGTGGGTGTTCCCACAGGTGACACGTTGGCGGAACCGCGACACCAATGAACAGGGGCGTCACCACCTGGATCCATCGGTGATCCAGCGAGCGGTGCATGCCGCTGTACGCGCTGCTGGGATCAGCAAGCCAGCAAGCTGCCATACCTTCCGCCATTGCTTTGCCACACACCTCTTGGAGCGGGGATCTGACATCCGTACGATCCAAGAGCTGCTCGGCCACAGTGACGTGAAGACAACGATGATCTATACGCATGTGCTCAACCGAGGCCCAGCTGGCGTGACCAGCCCAGCAGATCTCCTCTGAGGCATGTTCTGCGGGTCCGCAGAACATCCGGCCTGCAAGCAAAAGCCCTCCGCTGACTGAGTTAGCGGAGGGCACAGGAAGGGCTATGGGTACCCAGAAGGGGTTTCAGGTGCCTTACGAGGGCGTTCTAATTGGCGTTAGGCGAATTGCTCAGGTGTCCGCCAGGACAGTATACTAACTTTCTTGCCTCAGATTCCACATGAAGGGAGACTTAACTTCTCGGCTCAAGAATATCCCCGGATTCCCGCAGGAACGGATCGAGCTACTGACTGAGCGCATTGAATCTATACTGTCTTACCAGGCAAAGGTAGGAATCTTCGGGAAGACGGGAGCAGGCAAGAGCAGTTTATGCAATGCTCTTTTCGGCGAAGATGTTGCAGAAGTAAGTGATGTCCAAGCCTGCACTCGAAACCCGCAAGAGGTTTTTCTAAATGTTGGCTCTGGTGGAATAAAATTGCTTGACTGTCCTGGCGTAGGTGAGACCCTTCAGAGGGATGACGAATACGAGGCTCTGTATACCTCGCTTCTCCCTCAGCTTGACCTAGTCTTGTGGTTAATCAAGGCTGACGATCGAGCGATTGCTATTGACCAGAGATTTTTTGCGGCGGTTGTGCGACCTCACATCGATTCGGGCAAGCCTCTCTTCATTATTCTCAGTCAATGTGACAAAATAGAGCCAGTTCGTGAATGGAATGTCTTAAATTCTCGTCCCGGGGCAAAGCAGGCGGCGAACTTGCGCACCAAGCAGAATGAGGTGTCCGCATTGTTCGAGATCTCAATTGACAGAGTGATTCCGGTCTCTGGCAACGAGAACTACAATGTGATTCACTTGGTTGACCAGATTATCTTTGCATTGCCAAAGGACAAGAAGATATCAGTTGCCAAGAATGTTAAAGCGCAGAACTGTAGCGATGAGGCTCGCGCGGATGCTGAGAAAGGTTTTTTCGAGGCAATCGGAGAAGAGGTCGGAAAGTTCGTAGGCGGAAGTGATGGCAAAGATATCGGAAAGAGAGTTGGAGCATTTATAGATACCTTTGTGGTCCCGTTCTTGAAGAAGTGGTGGTAGAGGTGTTGAGGCATGACTGTTGTCAAAGCGCCTAACAAGGCCATGCACCTGACCCGCCACCGCATATTCGCCGAGCCCTCTGAGGATCTTCTTCTATGGCTCTCTGCAGCCAGGTGATGGCCAGCGTTAGCCCGCAGTGACCTCAAGCCCCTACCGACGGAATAGAATGGGCTCATGCACAACGTAAAGTCAAAACAACGGGTCGCAGATCACGGTGAGGTCTTCACCCCTGCGTGGCTAGTTGAGGCGATGCTCGACCTAGTGAAGGACGAGACGGAGCGCATTGACTCCCGCTTCTTGGAGCCTGCCTGCGGGGATGGGAACTTCCTTGTTCCTGTCTTGCAGCGTAAGCTCGCTGCAGTCGAACTTAAGTTCAGTAAATCAGACTTTGAAAAGCAGCACTACGCACTTCTAGCGGTGATGTGTACATACGGAATAGAACTCCTTGAGGATAACCTTGCCGATTGCCGCGCAAACATTATGGAAGTCTTGGCCGATTACCTTAAGCTCCAAGAGACAGATGAACTCTATCGGGCGGGTTCATATGTCTTGTCTCAGAATCTTATTCATGGCGACGCATTGAAGATGCGAACTCGAAACTATCAGCCCATTACCTTTGCAGAATGGGGTTATCTAGGCAAAGGGAAGTTCCAACGCCGTGACTTCCGCCTCGACACCCTCACTCTTTCCTCCACCTTCAGTGCGGAAGACTCTCTCTTTGCCCAACTCGGCAAGCATGATATCTTCACGCCGACGAAGATCTATCCCGCGATGACTGTTGCAGACCTAGCATCTGAATTTGACGATGCTTTAGAGGGGCCTCTATGACTAATAAAGCTGGTTTTACTCTTCTTGGCCGTAATCCAGATGTACTGTCGTGCATTGCCAATCTGTCAAACGACGAGGTTTTTACGCCTCCCGAGTTCGTGAATCAAATTTTGGATTCGATCGCCGAGGCATGGGCAGAGACCCATGAAGGGGCCGATATCTGGTCTGACCAAACAGTTAAGTTTCTTGACCCATGCACCAAATCAGGGGTCTTTCTGCGTGAAATAACCAGCCGCCTTACTAATCGGCTCTCGCGCGACCTCCCGAATCTGGAAGATCGTGTTAACCATATTCTGACCAACCAGATTTTCGGCATTGGGATAACACATCTCACTAGTATGCTGGCACGGCGCAGCGTGTATTGTTCTAAGCACGCTAATGGTGAACACTCCCTCGCCAAAGGCTTTGACAGTGACTCAGGCAATATCTGGTTCGATCGTACCGAGCATACTTGGATAAATGGCAGGTGCGCATTTTGTGGTGCAAGCCAGGCTACCCTTGACCGCGGAGAAGAACTAGAAACTCACGCTTATGCTTTCATCCATACTGACAATATCAAGTCCTGGATTGCCGAGTCTTATGGAGGCTTCATGCAGTTTGATGTAATTATTGGGAACCCCCCGTATCAGTTGAACGATGGTGGTGGCAGCGGATCAAGTGCCTCACCGATCTATCAAAAGTTTGTAGAACAAGCGAAGAAGCTTGATCCCCGCTTTCTCACTATGATCATTCCATCACGATGGTTCACAGGGGGAAAGGGGCTTGATGAGTTCCGGGATGCGATGCTGTCCGATGGGCACATCCGCCGTCTCCACGACTATCCCATCTCGGCGGATGTCTTCCCCAAAAGTGGGCCCAAAGGCGGCGTCTGCGTCTTCCTGCGGGATCGTGATAATGCTGGGGACTGTGAGGTCACGACTCATTTCCAAGGCGAGTCCTCCACAATGATTCGCCCCCTTGCAGAGCCCGGTTCCAATGTATTCATTCGGTACCATGAAGGGCTGTCTTTTCTAAAGAAGGTCGCAGCGGTCGATGGAGTGAAGGCTGGAAGCTTGGAGCTTCCAGCGGACCGACGCTTTGCTGATATGGTGAGTGTGCGCCGTCCGTTCGGCTTTCCCTCCACTTTCAGGGGTCGGAGAACCGAAGCTGAAGGTGACGTGCGACTGCTTCAGAAGGGCGGCTTGGCATATGTTGGTCGCAATGAAATCTCCACTGGCAAGAATCTGATCGACACTTGGAAGATTTTTGTCGGCTTTGCGGCACCAGGAACCGGAGATAAAGATACATATCCGCATCGCATCATCAGCACTCCCTTCATTGGCGAACCAGGCACTGTTTGCACCGAGACGTATCTCACTATCGGCCCGTTTGCTACCCGCGAGGAAGCGGAGAACGCTCTTTCCTACATGGCCTGTCGCTTCACTCGCTTCCTGATTCTTCTTCACAAGCCCTCCCAGAATACCACGCGTCACGTCTATACCTTTGTCCCGATTCAGGATTAGACCCAGAGGTGGACTGACGATAAGCTGTTCAACAAGTATGATATCTCTGATGAAGAGAAAGCCTTTCTGGATAAGGTTGTTCGCCCGATGGACCTTGGTAGTACTGACAACGATTGATGGCCAAGAGCATTGAGGAAATCCTCACGCCTAGGCCAGATGCACGTCCACGCATCTACGCCTACTCAATTGCAGACGCGGCGCACAAAGGGCTTCTCAAGGTGGGACAAACCGCGCGCGACGTGAAGAAGCGCGTCGCCGAACAGCTAAAGACTGCCGCGATTAAGAACTACAGAATCGAGCTGGACGAGACCTCCGAACGACACGACGGTCCCATCTTCAGCGACCACGAGGTGCGCGCAGCGCTTGTGAGGAAGGGCTTCGAGAGCGCTGAACTGGAGTGGATGCGCTGCTCAGTAAACGATGTGAAGACCGTGCTGACCGAGCTGCGTACTGGCCAACGGTTCAAAGGCACGCATCACGAGACGTTCGCGATGCGCCGGGAGCAGGTTCAGGCCGTGGACAAGACGGACGCCTACTTCCACTCCATCTGGAAGGAGGACATGCACGCTGTCCCGCGCTTCCTGTGGAATGCGAAGATGCGCTTCGGCAAGACGTTTACCACCTACCAGCTAGCCAAGAAACTCGGCGCCAAACGTGTCCTCGTGGTGACCTTCAAGCCCGCCGTCGAGGATGCTTGGCAGACCGACCTCGAAAACCACGTCGACTTCGACGGCTGGCAATACCTGTCCCGCAGCACCGATGGCGATCCCAGGAAGATCAGCACTCGGAAACCCGTGGTGTATTTCGGCTCATTCCAAGACTTGCTCGGCCGCGACGCGGCGGGGAACATCAAGGCAAAGAACGAATGGATCCACATGGTGAAGTGGGACCTCGTGGTGTTCGACGAATACCACTTCGGAGCGTGGCGAGAGACTGCCAAGGAACTATTCGAGGGCGAGGAAGCGGCGGTTTCCAAAAAGGAGGCCAAGCTAGAGTACGCCGCCGGACTAGAGGAGGTGAATGACGACCTTACCGTCCTCTCGGAGAAGGAGACCGAGTTCCTACCCATCACGACAAAGGCTTATCTCTACCTTTCAGGCACCCCGTTCAGGGCGCTGGCCACTGGCGAGTTCATCGAAGAGCAGATATTCAACTGGACGTACACCGACGAGCAGCGCGCCAAGGACGCGTTCGCTGTAGAGAACCCTGGCCAGTGGAACCCCTACGGCGCGCTGCCACAGATGCGCCTGCTCACCTACCAGATGCCGGATGAGCTGCTGGCGGTCGCAAGCGCCGGGGAGTTCGACGAGTTTGACCTTAACTCGTTCTTCGAGGCTTCAGGCACGGGCGCCCAGGCGCGGTTCGAGCACAAGAACGATGTGCAGAAATGGCTGGACATCATCCGCGGTGGGTACGCGCCCACGGCGGTCGAGCACCTGAAGACGGGCACGCGACCACCGTTTCCGTATTCGGATGTGCGCCTGCTTCCGTACCTCCAGCATTCTTTCTGGTTTCTTCCCAACGTGGCCGCCTGCCATGCGATGGCGAATCTGCTGGCCGAGCGTCAGAATATTTTCTGGCGCGACTACGAGGTGGTCGTCGCCGCCGGCGCCTCGGCGGGCATAGGTCTGGAGGCGCTCTCGCCCGTGCGAAAGGCCATCAGGAGCGGTTTCGACACCAAGACCATCACCCTCTCCTGCGGGAAGCTCACAACAGGTGTCACCGTGGCGCAGTGGACGTCCATCCTGATGCTGCGCAATCTCAAGTCACCTGAGACCTACTTTCAATCCGCCTTCCGCGTGCAGTCGCCGTGGACCATCAAGAATCCCAACGGCGACAACCCGAACGAGGAGGAGATACTTAAACCCATCTGCTTCGTGTTCGACTTCGCACCCACACGCGCGCTGCGGCAGCTCTCCGAATACGGCATTGGCCTATCACCCAATGAACCGAATCCCGAGAACGCGGTGAAGGACCTGGTTTCGTTCCTGCCGGTGCTGGCCTATGACGGTGCGAACATGACACAGATAGACGCGGGCGGCGTTCTCGACATCGCTATGGCGGGCACGTCTGCAACTCTGCTGGCCCGCAAGTGGGAAAGTGCGCTTCTGGTAAACGTAGACAACGACACCTTGCGTCGCATCTTGGAAAACCCTGAGGCGATGGCGGCCGTTGAGCGCATCGAGGGCTGGAGGTCCCTAGGTGACAACATCATCGAGACAATCATCAACAAGAGTGAGAACGTCAAAGAACTCAAGAATAAGGCCAAAGACAAGACGTTGACCGATAAGCAGCAGAAGCAGCTTACTGAGGAGGAAAAGGAATACAAGTCCAAGCGCAAACTTGTACAAGAGAAGCTGATTAAGTTCGCGACGCGGATTCCCGCTTTCATGTATCTGACCGACTTCCGCGAAAACACACTACGAGACGTGATCACCAAGCTCGAGCCAGACTTGTTCCTCGCAGTTACTGGCCTCAAGGTGAAAGACTTCCACCTGCTTGTTCGTCTCAGAGTGTTCAATACTGAACAGATGAATCAAGCGGTATTCGCTTTCCGACGGTACGAAGATGCGTCACTCCGCTACACCGGAATAGACAGCCACCCGGGTCTGACACACTACGGTTTGTACGACACAGTGGTCGCAAGGGATGAAGAGCCGCCCTGCGAGACTGCGGGCTAACAACAGCATCCAGTTGTCTGCGCTTCGCTCCGCAGCTGATGCTTGGCGTTCGAAGGAGCAGGCAGAAGGGGCCTACTGCAAATCCGCAGCTTGCGGTCGCGTAGCCAGGCGGCTACAGTGGAGGAGTGGTTGAAGTTCGGCAAACAGAGCGCTTTGCGCAATGGCTGAGAGATCTGCGTGATCTCAGGGCTCGAGCGCGCGTTCAAGCCAGGATTGAGCGTCTTATTGGCGGCAATCCGGGGGATGTCAAACCCATTGGGTCTGGCGTCTCTGAGTTGCGAATCAACTATGGCCCTGGATACAGGGTCTATTTCCAGCAAAAAGGCTCCACATTGATCATTCTCTTGGCTGGTGGCGATAAGTCATCCCAGTCAAGAGACATCGAGGAAGCTCTTTTGCTCGCTCGTCTGATCAAGGAGAACGGTTGATGGAGATCAAAACTCTGCCTTACGACGTCGCTGAGACACTAAGAACACCCGACGAAATGGCGGCCTATCTTGAGGCATGCATCGAGGAAGCTGATGGCGATGCTGCCTTCATCGCCAAGGCTCTCGGCGATATCGCACGTGCCCAGGGGATGACGCAGATCGCTCGTCAGACAGGACTCTCCCGCGAAAGCTTGTACAAAGCACTGTCTGGTGATCGCAGCCCTAGTTTTGACACTGTTCTCAAAGTAATCTCCGCACTTGGATTAAAACTGAGTGCCGGAGTTCAGGAGAAGGCCGAGGCGGTCGAGTGCAAATGACCAGTCAAGAGTCAGCGGTGGTGCTCTGTTGAGCGGGCCCTTCGAACGCGCCGCTCGAGTGGACAGGTAATTGAGAGATCCCTAATAAGAGCTGAGATCTCTGCCTGCCACTCAGCGGCAGCGTTGGGCCGAAGCGGCAATTGATAGTACTGTGCAGCAAAGATTTGACAGAGACCCATGAGCATCAATCACGACGCGGACGAGTCACAGCATGGGAAGTCTCTAAATGAAAGGCTTTCCGAAAATGAGCGAAGATTACTAGAGGCACAAATTAAGTTTGTGAAGAACATTCCTGAGTGGGTCCTCAATCCAGCCAATCACAAGCAGATTCTTCAGGTGCTTGCTTCACTACCTTCAGCGTTCTTTACCCACAAAGACTTGCAGGAACTACTATCGGCTTCTATAGGCTCGCTCCCTCCAGAACTATTGAATCAATACCTGTCATGCTTGTCGGGGGCTAGCGAAGACGAGCAGAAGAGAATTGCCGCCACACTCAGCGCACTTGACAAGAAGTATGCGAATAACCTTGATGAATTCTTAAATATTTAGTTGTCGAAGATTGGACCTGATGGCTACAAACGAAGCTTGCTAGACGGCCACAATCTTCATGGTATACAACGTCAAAACGGGCCGTCAATCCCCCGGGAATCGAGCAGGGTAGACCCATCTCACATGACTGCAGGGGACCAAAGTCTGGAAAGCCTCAAGCAGAGGTACAAGGCTCATAGCTCTGAGACGCTTGAGAGATTTGTCAAAACCACTGCGTATCATCTTGAGGCGTTCATGCAAGCTATAGCCCATGATAAAGGCCTGGATGGATTGTGGAGTGACGAATTTCCAACTCTTGGAGAAGTATATGCTCGAATCAGATCTGGCAAGATTCCAAAAGCTCTCGCTGAGAGCATTTACACAATCTTTACAGACGCCTGCAACAAAGCAAGTTTTGAAATCTTTAAAGCTTGCCAATCAACTGAGTTATAGCAGGGGTACGAGTTTAGCTTCGGCTCTCCCCAACATCCAGATGCAGAAGACGGGCTCAGATGCTTTCTTTCTGCCCGAGAGGAGCTGCCCGCTTCTGATCTGGAGCGTTAGACAGACGATCCGCGACACTGTTGGGGCTGAGTGGAGCCAATCTGGCTTAGCGCGTGCCGCCTTTGGCCTCGCGTGAAAGCTGTTTGACCAAGTCAACGAGTTCACGCCCCTTCTTGGCTGTCTCCCACATCTTTTCGCTGAAGATCTCGGCTGAATTCTCCGCATACGCGTGGTCGTCCAACTTGCAGAACCCATGCCTATCCAAGCATGTTTAGCGCTCCCAGTACGCATGTTTTGGCTGTAGCGATTGGATTCCGCTGATATTGCTCCGGTGATGCTGGGCACGCAAGATGCCAAATCTGTTCTACTTCCAGTCTGATGGGTTCGACGACGTCGTGGCGGATGAGTTCGAAACGTGGATCACCCATTCAATGCGCCACATTGCTGCGTGACCCTGTCTTGAAGTTATCAACGCAGATCACGTTGTTATCCAGATCTGCCATTAACCGATCGATTAGGTGAGAGCCGATAAACCCGGCTCCACCAGTCACGAGGTGACGCATTGATTCAGTTTTGTGGTGCTCGGCAACCCTATGAAATTTCCCCGATATCTCTTCGTTTTCAACACGAATGCTGGATTATCCCTCCCACTTGCCTCAACTCGCTCCGGTGTGCTGCAAGCCTATGTTTGAGGATGCCGATCTTTTTTGTGCTGGCGGCGTGCAATGCCCACGAGAGCCTCAGGCCAACACCGGCAGTTTTGCTGGCTCGGTTTGATGGAAGCGCAGCTTGTGGGCTTCCCCCTCGCCCGTGGGCAGTAGCTCCACATCCACCGCAATCGTGTGACCTGCGGTGAACTGGCCTCCCAGGATCCCCTTCGCGATCGGGGTTTCCAGCTCACGCTGGATGGCGCGTTTGAGCGGCCGAGCGCCGTACACGGGGTCATAGCCCACACCGGCCAGCCAGTCGAGGGCATCGGCATTGAGCTGGAGCGCCAGCTTCTTGTCGTCGAGGCGTTTTGCCAAGCGCTGCACCTGCAGCTCCACGATCTCGCGCAGTTCCTCCTGTTTGAGGCTGTGGAAGATGATCGTTTCATCCAGCCGGTTCAGGAACTCAGGGCGGAAATGGCCGCGTAGGGCCTCGTTGACCCGCGCTTCCATCTCGCTGTGGCGTGCCGGATCACCGGCCAGATCAAGGATTGACGCGCTGCCGATGTTGCTGGTGAGGATCAGCACGGTATTGGTGAAGTCCACCGTGCGGCCCTGGCCATCGGTGACGCGCCCGTCATCGAGGATCTGCAGCATCACGTTGAACACATCGGGGTGGGCTTTCTCCACCTCGTCGAACAGGATCACCGCATAGGGCCGGCGCCGCACCGCTTCAGTGAGCTGGCCCCCCTCCTCGTAGCCCACGTAGCCCGGAGGCGCTCCGATCAGCCGGCTTACGGCGTGCTTCTCCATGTATTCGCTCATGTCGATGCGCACCATCGATTCTTCGGAATCGAACAGCTGCGCCGCCAGGGCCTTGGAGAGCTCGGTTTTGCCCACGCCGGTGGGGCCGAGGAAGAGGAAGCTGGCAATGGGGCGGTTCGGATCGCTGAGCCCGGCGCGGGAACGCTGGATGGCATCGGCCACCGCCGTCACCGCCTGGGCCTGCCCGATCACGCGCGTGTGTAGTTCATCCTCGAGGTGGAGCAGTTTGTCCATCTCGCTCTGCACCAGCTTGGCCACCGGGATTCCGGTCCATTTGGCGATCACTTCGGCGATGTCGTCCTCGGTGACCTCCTCCCGCAGCAGGGTCTTGTCGCTGCCACTGGCGTTGAGCTCCTCTTCTTTGGCGGCGAGCTTCTTGTGCAACTCCGCCAGGGTGCCGTATTCCAGTTCGGCCGCCTTGTTGAGATCGTAGTTGCGCTTTGCCTGCTCCACCTGCAACTGCACCTGCTCGATCTCCTCCTTGATCGCGCCGAGTTCATCGATCGAGCCCTTCTCCTGCTGCCACTGGGCATTGAGGGCGCTCTGCTGTTCGCTCAGATCGGCCAGCTCCTTCTCGAGCCGCTCAAGCCGATCCTTGCTGGCCGCATCGGATTCACGCCCCAGCGATAGTTTTTCCATCTCCAGCTGCAGGATGCGGCGATCGAGCTCATCGATCTGCTCCGGCTTCGAGGTGATCTCCATCTTCAGGCGCGCTGCCGATTCATCCACTAGATCGATGGCCTTGTCGGGCAGAAAGCGATCGGCGATGTAGCGGCTGCTGAGCACCGCTGCCGCCACCAGGGCGTTGTCGGCGATGCGCACGCCGTGATGCACCTCGTAGCGCTCCTTCAACCCCCGCAGGATCGAGATGGTGTCTTCCACCGTGGGCTGGTCCACGAACACCTGCTGGAATCGGCGCTCCAGGGCCGGATCCTTTTCGATGTGCTGGCGGTGCTCGTCGAGGGTGGTGGCGCCGATGCAGCGCAGTTCGCCGCGGGCCAGCATCGGCTTGAGCAGGTTGCTGGCATCCATGGCCCCGCCTGTGGCGCCGGCCCCCACCACCGTGTGGATCTCGTCGATGAACAGCACGATCTGGCCTTCGGAGGCCGTCACCTCCTTGAGCACAGCCTTGAGCCGCTCCTCGAATTCGCCGCGGTACTTGGCACCGGCGATCAGGGCGCCCATGTCGAGTGACACGAGCTGGCGGTTCTGCAATGCCTGGGGCACGTCGCCGTTGACGATCCGCTGGGCCAGACCCTCGACGATCGCCGTTTTGCCCACGCCCGGCTCGCCAATCAGCACCGGGTTGTTCTTGGTGCGGCGGCTGAGGATCTGGATTGTGCGGCGGATCTCCTCATCCCGGCCGATCACCGGATCGAGCTTGCCTTCGCGGGCGGCCTTGGTGAGGTCGCGGCCGTACTTCTCCAGGGATTCGTAGGTGCCTTCGGGGTTCTGATCGGTCACGCTCTGGGATCCGCGGATGGACTGCACCGCCTCTTTGAGTTTGTCGGCGCTGGTGCCGGCCTGCGACAGCAGTTGCTTGCCGCAACGGTCGTCGATCGCCAGGGCCAGCAGCAGGTGCTCAATGGCGATGTAGCTGTCGCCGTAGGTCTCCTTGAGGCTGCCCGCCTGGTCGAGCACGGTGTTGAGACCCTTGCCCAGATAGACGTTGTCGGGAGGGGCGCTCAGGCTGGGTTGACCCGCGATCCAGGCGTCCACCTTCTGGCTGAGGCTGCCCACATCCACCCCGGCCTTCTCCAGGATGCGGCCGGCCAGGCCTTGCTGGGCCAGCAGTGCCGCCAGCAGATGCTCGCTTTCCATCTGTTGCTGGCGCTTCTGCTGGGCCAGCTGTTGGGCGGCCACCACGGAGGCCCAGGCTTTTTCGGTGAAGAGTTCGGCGGTGGGATGCATGGGCGACTCCCGTTGGGGATCAGGTGGTTGAACCGTATGGCGGTTTGTTGAAGCACACAGGTAGGAGAACCGTACGGATCAATGCGGTCCTCCCCAGCTTTGGTTGGGTCAAAACGGCTGATCAACGATCTCAACCTGCATCGCAGGGCTCTGTAACGGTTCTCTGCAGTTGCTGGGTTTGCTGTGACCGTTGGCTATCAGTGGAGGCAATCAATTCGCTGAATTGTCCAGCTGCAGCAGATGCGCTGGTGTGTTGTGTTGGCCTCTGTGGTGGTGGCAGGGGGGCTGGCTGCTCCCTCTGCTGTTGAGGCCCGGGGTGGCGGTGGTGGTTTTCGTGGCGGTGGTGGTTTTGGTGGCGGCGATCGCAACGTCAACGTCGACCGAAATGTGTCCGGTGGCGGCGACTGGCGCTCTGGCTACCAGGGCTACCACCCGATGTATGGGGCCGGAAGCCGTACCTCGATCGGCAACAACGACTTCAACCGGAATCTCACCGTCAACAACAATTTCTACAACCGCGATTACAACGGTTGGAATGACGGGTGGCGCAATGGTGGCTACTGGGGCAGTCGCCCCTGGAACACCGGCTGGTATGGCGGCTGGGGAGGCTGGGGTTGGTGGGGCGCCAATGCTGCTGCCTGGGGCGTGGCAAGCCTGGCAACAGGCGCGGTGATTGGTGGGCTTGTTAATGCGGCTTCGGCGCAGCAGTCACCGGTGTTTCTGGTGCCCAACACCAGCTACCAGCTCAACTACGGCTCGGTGGAAGCCGTGGGTAGCTCCGGAGTGAGTTTCTTTTACGGGGTTAACGGCACCCAATTGCTAGGAGCCGCCAATTGTCAGCAGGGTCTGCTGAACGACCAGATTCCAGCTGACGCCGACCAGGCCCAGCTGCTCAATGCCGTGTGCCAGGTGGCTTACGGCTCCGGCAGCTGAATCACGCCGGCATCGGGGCCGCACAGCCGGAGCGGACAGCCGTCCGCTCCGTACACCGCATCCGCGGGCGAGAGGCATCCCATCGCGTTCTTGGCCTTCACCTGATCGGGCTGGATGCGCCTGGGCTGAAGCAGTTTCTGGTTGGGCGGCACCACCAGTGGACAGGCGGGCTTCGGCAAGGCCTGCGCTCCTGCCGGCCCCTGGGAGGCCCACAGCAGCCCAGTTCCTGCCAGTGCGACAACGAGCAGCAGGAGGGGATCCAACCCAAGCATTAGCTGGGTTGTGGGCGAGGGGCGACGGGCAGCCATGCCGATCCACTGGTTCAGACTGAGCCCACTCTGGACTCCCAATGGGGGCTCCCACGCTGCCGTTGTCTGCCGTCATGGATGAGCCCGGATCCGATCCTGTGTTGAACGAGCCGTTGAACAGCCCTTCGCACGACGCGTTCAACGACGCATTGATTGCGCGCCTTGCTGCTCAATCGCGGGAGTTTGATGCCACGGGCCGGGATCCGGAGCGCAACTGCTGGCTGGCGGTGCATCGGCACGTGCACGGCGTGCTCCCTAGTGAGTACGACATCCGCGAGGTGCCCGAGGAGCTCTACCTGGCCGTGCTGGCTGCCCGTCGAGAGCAGGGCTGATGAGGCCCAACAAAAAACCCCGGCCGAAGCCGGGGTTTGCTGAAACGGTTTGACCTGGGCATCCAAGCGTGAGCTCAGCTGTGATCAGGCCCAGCCTTTGGAGGACATGTCCTCGACGTAGGCGGCGACATCAGCGATGTCGCCGTCGCTCAGCTTGCCGCCGAAGGCGGGCATGGCGTTTTTGCCGTTGGTCACCTGGTAGGCGATGGCAGCTTCATGGCCGCTGCTGTAGTTGGCCAGATAGGCCTCAAGGGCATCCTGCTTGAGGGTGCGCTCGGCATTCACCACGTTGCCGCCACCCATGTGGCAGGCCGCGCAGTTGGCGGAGAAGATTTGACCACCGTGGGCCACATCGGCGGCGAAGCTCGGAGCAGCGCCCAGCACGAGCGCCAGGCAGAGAGCGATCAGGGAGAAGAGACGGCGCATGGAAGGCGCTTTGAAAGCACGGGCTACCCGCCAAAATTAAACTGGGAGCGGCGCTGCTGTGACCCTTGCCAGCCAGGTTCGCAACATTTGCCACACACTCTCGGGGTCATTCGGTTGCGTTTTCAGCGGCCACCACGTTGATTTCGCCGGTCATGCCCGCAGCCCGGTGCGGCTCGCACCAGATGGCGTAGCGGCCCGGGGTGTCGAATTGCTGGTCCCAGCTCTCGCCAACAACAAAGCTCAGCGGCTCATGGCTCCATTCGGGGTGGCTGTCCACAATCAGGTTGTGGGGGCCAAGCCCGCCAACTTCAAACCGCACCCGCTCACCCGCTGCAATCGTCAGGCGCTCGGGTTGGAACACCAGAAATCCCTCCTCGCTGCCCAGCCGCATCACGGCCGTGGCTGCCTGGTCTATGGTCGCTTGGTTTGTGGTCGCCTGAGCCTGCTGGCCTGACCACGGCAGCACGAGCCCCAACACCACGAGCCCAAGCAGCAGGGCGGCGAGCAGCCGGCGCAGGCCGGACGGGTTCATGGCTTGGGCAGGCCGCGGTGGGGCAGGCCCGATACGTCGAAGACGGCCTGCAGGGTGGGGGCATGGCTCACTAGGCCAAACCGCTCCGGCGGGCTCACCGGTTCGTGCACGAAGTGACGCTGGCGGATCGAAAAGCGATCCCAGGCGTTCACCTCGATGCGCAGCAGCTTGATCAGGGCCTCGATCAGCCAGCCCTGCAGGTCGAGGCCCAGCGGTGGCCGCCAGCTGCGGCGCCAGCGGCACAGCTGGGCCACGGTGTCGTTGACCGTGATCGCGGCCTGCCCCAGCACCAAGCGGCGCACGGCCCCCTGGCCCGGCTCCGGGTTGCTCTGGTGAGGCTGGGTGGCCAGGTGGACGCACACCTGGGCGATGTCAGCGGCGTGGATGAAGTGGAAGCTGGCATCGGCCCGCAGCCACTTCGCCAGCCAAAGCCAGCGGCAGGCTTCGCTGAGCCCGGCCGTGAGGTAGCTGGTGGGGAAGGGGCCCTGCCCATCCACACGGCCGCCGAACACCAGGGTGGGGAAGACGGCCACCACCTTGGCGGCCAGCGGGTGGACCTCCAATTGCTGGAGGCAAAGGGCTTTGGTCTGGATGTATTCGGTGCCGTAGGCCTCGGCCTCGGGCAGCAGTTGCAGCTGGCGATCGAGGATCGAGGCCGTGGAGAAATAGATCACCTGCTCCAGCCATTCGGGGCTGGTGAAGGACAGCAGTTGCTTGACCGCCTCCACGTTGACCTGCTGGGCCCGCACGGGATCGCCCCAGGCGGTCGCGGTGTGAATCACCCGGGTGGCCGTCGCAATGGCGCCGGCATGGGGGGTGAGCTCCCGCAGGTCGCCCACCAGCAGGGTGATGCGGGGATCGTGCGCCGGCACCGCCGTGAGCTTGGCGGGATCTCGAAGCAGCAGCAGCAGGTCGGCGTCGCTCTCGCGGTAAAGCTGGGCTGCGATGTGCTGACCCACGCAGCCCGAGGCTCCGGTGATCAGGATCCGCTGGGGCCTGCGACAGGGTTGGGAGGGCGCCGCCGACGGGTCGCTCAAGTCAGTGCTCCCCGCTGCTCGCCGAGGCGATCCATCACGCTCTTGCCGGCCTCAAAGAAGAACTGGCCGTTCTCCTCCGGGGTGCCGGGCAGGATCCCGTGTCCCAGGTTGAGGATGTGCTTGCGGCCGCGGGCCTTGCGCACGGTGTCGTCGATGCGGGCCTGGATGGCCTCGGGGGTGCCGAACAGCAGGCCGGGGTCCACGTTGCCTTGCACGCCCACGTGCTCAGGCAGGCGGGCTAGGCCCTCGGCCATGTCCACGGTCCAGTCGAGAGACACGATGTCCACACCCGTGCGGGCCATCCGCTCAATCACGCCGGCACTGCCGGAGATGTAGAGGATGAAGGGGGTGTCGGGGTGGGTCTGCTTGACCAGATCCACCACCTTCTTCTGGTAGGGCGCGGCGAAGGTGTCGTAGTCCATGGGGCTGAGCTGGCCGGCCCAGGAATCGAACATCTGCACCACCTGGGCGCCGGAGTCGATCTGGTAGCGCAGATAGGCCGCAATCGATTCAGCGAAGTGGTTGAGCAGCTTGTGCAGCAGGGCCGGCTCCTGGAAGGCCATGGCCTTGATCACCGCGTAGTTCTTGGAGCTCTTGCCCTCCACCACGTAGGCGGCCAGGGTCCAGGGAGCACCAACAAACCCGAGCACGGCGGCCTCATTTCCCACCGACTGGCGCAGGCGGGTGAGCACCTCGCCCACAAATGGCATGCTCTCGCCCGGCTGCAGGGGGCGAAGCGCTTCGACCTGGGCCATGGTGCGGATCGGGTCCTCAATCAGGGGACCTTTGCTCTCCACGATGTCGAAGTCGATCCCCATGCCCGGCAGGGGCGTGAGGATGTCAGAGAACAGAATCACCCCATCGGGCTTGAACGCCTCGAAGGGCTGCATCGAGATCTCGTAGGAGAGATCGGGGTTCTCCGAGCGCTCCCGGAAGCCGGGATGGCGGTCGCGCAGGTCGCGGTACACCTTCATGTAGCGGCCTGCCTGGCGCATCATCCACACCGGCGGCCGCTCCACCTGCTCACCTCGGGCGGCGCGCAGCAGCAGGGGAGCGGTTTCGGTCATGGGTGCAAGCAAGGCGAAGCGAGAACCTACCCGAGCGGGGCCCCGGTTTCGGCGGCTTCGTCACAGGTGTCCTCAACCCGTTCCTGGCTGCGCTTTTCGTCACGGCGGAGCACCAGCACCGACAGGGGCGGCAGGCAGAGATCGAGCGATTGCTCGTAGCCGTGGATGCCCCACTCGTCGGTGAACTTGCCGCCCAGATTGCCCAGGTTGCTGCCGCCATAACGCTCGGCATCGGTGTTGAACGCCTCCTCGTAGAAGCCCTCCAGCGGCACCCCCACCCGGTAATGGGAATGGCTCTGGGGGGTGAAGTTGGCCACCACCACGACCCAGCGGCCGGTGGCGCTTTCGCGGCGCATAAAACTGATGATCGAGTGCCGGTTGTCGTTGCAATCGATCCACTGGAATCCAAACTCGCTGAAGTCATCGCCCCAGAGTGCACGTTCTGATTTGTAGAAAACGTTGAGGTCGTCGACGAGGCGCTGCAGGCCCTGGTGGGCATCGTGTTGCAGCAGGTCCCACTGCAGATCACCCCACACGTTCCATTCGGCCCGTTGGCCGAACTCCATCCCCATGAAGATCGTCTTCTTGCCGGGGTGAGTCCACATGTAAGCCAGCAGGGCACGCACGTTGGCGAACTTCTGCCAGTCATCACCAGGCATTTTGTGCAGCAGGTTGCTCTTGCCATGCACCACCTCATCGTGGCTGAGGGCGAGCATGAAGTTCTCGGTGAAGGCGTACCAGATCGAGAACGTCACATTGTTCTGGTGGTACTGGCGGAACCAGGGATCCAGCTCGAAGTAATCGAGCATGTCGTGCATCCAGCCCATGTTCCACTTGAGGTTGAACCCGAGGCCGCCGATGTTGGTGGGCTGGGTGACCATCGGCCAGGTGGTGGATTCCTCGGCGATCGAGAGGGCTCCTGGGAAGTGCTCGAACAGCACGTGGTTGGCCTGCTGCAGAAACTGCACCGCCTCGGTGTTCTCGCGGCCGCCGTGTTCGTTGGGCAGCCATTCGCCGTCGGGACGGAGGTAGTCGCGGTAGAGCATCGAGGCCACCGCATCAACGCGGATGCCATCGATGTGGAATTCCTCAAACCAGTAAACAAGGTTCGCCACCAGGAAGTTGCGAACTTCGTTGCGGCTGTAGTTGAAGATCAGCGTGCCCCATTCCTTGTGCTCGCCGATGCGGGGATCGGCGTGCTCATAGAGGTGGGCGCCATCGAAGAAGGCCAGGCCGTGGGCATCTTTCGGGAAGTGGCCCGGCACCCAGTCGAGGATCACGCCGAGGCCCTCGGCATGGCAGCGGTCCACGAAGGCGCGGAACTCATCCGGGGTGCCGAAACGGCTGGTGGGGGCGTACCAGCCCGTCACCTGGTAGCCCCAGGAGCCATCGAAGGGATGCTCCGAAATGGGCATCAGTTCGATGTGGGTGAAGCCGCGGGCCTTCACATAGGGGATCACCCGATCGGCCAGCTCCGGGTAAGTGAGCAGGCGAGCGCCGGGCTTGAGGTCCGCGGCGGGCACGGGTGCGCGCGGAGTGCCGTCGGCTTCGATGTAGGGCGCATCAGCGGCGGCATGCATCCAGCTGCCGAGGTGCATCTCGTACACCGACACCGGTTGATCCAGGGGGTTGCGGCTGTCCCGCTCCGCCATCCAGGCGCTGTCGCTCCACTGGTGACCTGAGGGGGCTTCGATGATCGAGCCGTTGTTGGGCCGCACTTCGTGGCGGAAGCCGTAGGGATCGGCCTTCTGGTAGCAATGGCCGTTCTGGGCCCGCACTTCGTATTTGTAGATCTCGCCGGGATGGAGCCCTGGGATGAACAACTCCCAGGAGCCCCCAACCCGCGCCTGCATCGGGTGATGGCGGCCATCCCAGCTGTTGAAATTCCCCAGTACCGCAACGCTGCGGGCATTGGGTGCCCACAGGCAGAACTGCACGCCGCTGACGCCGTTGTGCTCGGTGAGATGGGCGCCCATCCGGCGCCAGATGTGGTGGTGGTTGCCCTCGGCAAACAGCAGCCGATCGAGCTCGCCCATCCATTCATGGCGGAACGACCAGGGGTCGTGCTGCACGTGCTCGATGCCACCGCGCAACACCCGCAGCTGATAGCCCGTGCCGGGATCGCGTTCGAGTTGGGCCTCGAAGATCCAGGGATGGTTGGGGCTGGCCATCGCCAGGGTCTGGCCGTCGAGCAGCAGCTCAACGCGCTCAGCTTCCGGCATCCAGATGCGTACCACCCAGGCGCCGCTGTCGAGCGGCTGGGGGCCCAGCACGGCGAAGGGATGGTCGTGGCGGCATTCGGCCAGCCGTTCGGCGTCCTGCACCATCCAGTCAAGGCTGAGCAAGGACATGTACCAACGGCGTTCTGGCCGCGAGCTTAGGCGGCTTTTTCTTTAGCGAACCGGCTTTGGGGCGGTTGGGTCGTTGGGGAAATCGACGTTGATGATCTCGTTGTTGCTGTTGAGGATCACAAACAGGGAATCGCTCAGCCGGTTGAATTTGGTGTGGACCAACACCAACCGTTGGTCGCTGCTGCTGTCGGCTTCCACGGCCTTGAGGATGCGCACAAAGGACCCGGTCTGCCGCTCCAGTTCCTGCCAGCGCAGCTGCAGCCGCTCAGCTGGGATTTCCGCCTGCATCGGCAGGCTCAGGAAGCTGCGGGCGGTGATGAAGTGCCCCTGGCTGAGGGCGGTAACGAAGTCTCGCGCCACGAGGCTGGCGGCCTCGTCGGTGAGGTCGATGTGATAGCCGGTGAGCTGGCCCGCATCGTTGAGCACCATGAAGAGATCCTGTTGGCCCTTGCTGGTGATCAGGCTGGCCTCCACCGTGGTGCTGCGCAGGCCGCTGCGCACGCTGAGCAGCGTCCAGCGCCGCAATTTGGGTTGGGTGCGCATGGTGGCGGCCACCATCGACGGGCTGCTCACCGCCTTGAGCTCGTCGGAGAACTGGCTGTAGCGCAGGTTGGCGTCGCCGCTCCTCACCGCTTCAAGGATGCGGTTGGCGGCAGCTCGGGCCTGCTCGACGCTGAGGGCTGGCAGGGTTGCGCTGCTGCTCTGGGGTTGAGCCTGCGCCTGAGCCCGCGCTGCTGATCCCGGGGTTCCGGGCATCGCGGACAAGCCGATGCTGAGGCCGGTGGCGAGGGCCAGCAGCCCCAGGGCAACGGGTTGGGGGGCGGAGCGCAGGCGGCGCATCAGCATTGGAGCGGCTAGAGGGTTGGCTCAGTTTGCCCCAACTTCTGCGTCCAGTAGAGGCAGCAGCCGCAATTGGGCTCCTGCCAGATCCAGCCCCAGGCTGATCACCCGATGCCGGGGGCCACTTGGCCCTTGCGGCAGGCTGCCATCGCCCGGATTCACGGCGATCTGGGGCCAGGCTGAGCCCGCCAGCGACAGTCGTAACCGATGCCCCTTCTCGAGGTGGGCAACGAGCGGCTGCAGCTCCAGTTGAAGCGCGGCGCTGCTGCCCTGTTGCTGTTGAAACCGGCCCACACCGGTGCAGAGCTGGTGCACGCCGCTGCCGTCGCGGTCCAGCACCGACAGGGCGGCGCAGAGATCAAAGCTGGGTTGGTCGGCTTCCACGCGGAGCCGCAGCTGGGGCCGTCCTTCCAGGTTGAGCGGCTCGGCTAGCGGGGCGCTGGTGAAGCAGACCACATCGCCGCGGCGGTCAAGGTCGCTGCGCTCACAGGGCCCGGCGTCGAGCCCAAGATGGCCGCCGCGACCGGGAACGGGCCGCCAGGGGTCGTGCACCACGGTGACACTGCCGCTGCCGGATTGCCCCAGCATCAGCTCGCCCTCTGTGGCATCAATGGCGGCCAACCCGCCGCTGCGCAGGCCCCAGCTGGGCTGCTCCGCTAGGGCCGCGGGCGCCTGCCACTGGCGGCTGCGGATGTCCTGCAGCAGCACCGGCGCCCCGAGCTCCGCTGCGGCGTTCTGATGTTGCAGGTGGTGCTGAAAAAACGCCAGCTGCAGCCGGTCGATCCCTCCATCCCAATCCAGGTGGGTCCAGGCGCCAATCCGCAGCCAGGGCGTGGCGCCGGCTGCCTTGCAGCGGCGCCAGAGCTCCAGAATTCCGCGCAGGTGGGGGTCATGCCAGCCGCCGATCAGCAGCATGGGGCGGGCGAGCAGGGCGTCGGGCGGTTGATGCAGCACGGCTTGGCCTTCGGGGGCGGCGGGCTGTTGCAGCCAGCGGTAGGCCATTCCCTCGGGATCGTGGCGGGCGAGCAGCTCCAGCCCGTCGTGCAGAAAGGACCCGCTGGTGAGGCTGGCGCGGATGGCCTGCCATCCGGCCCCATCGCCCTGCCTCTGGCAGCGCTGTGCCGCCAGTTGCAAGCCCCAGCCCAGCCCGAGGGCCCACCAGTGGGCGCCCCCTTCGCTGGCCCAGTCGCGCTGCTCATCCAGGCCGGCCATGGCCGGAGCCAGGCAGTCGGGGATGGCCGTGGGATCGTCGCTGAGCAGCTGGGTCAGCCCCTGATAGGAGAAGCCGTAACAGCCCAGCCGACCGTTGCTGCCCTCGAGTTGGCGGGCCCAGCGGACGGTGTCGGTGCCATCGGCGGCCTCCTGCGCAAAACCCAGGAACTCCCCTTCGGATGCGCCCCGGCCCCGCACGTCCTGCACCACCACCAGGAAGCCGTGGGCGGCGTACCAGCTGGGATGGGCGTAGGTGACGGTGGAGGCGATCGCCCGGCCGTAGGGCTGGCGCATCAACAGCACCGGCCAGGGGCCGTCTGCTTCCGGATACCAGAGGCGGCTGACGAGCCGGATGCCGTCCCGGCAGGCCATGTCCGCGTCCCGCCAGCGCACTCAGTGCACGTCTGGGCAGTAGAGCCCGATCACGTAGGTGGTGAGCACCTCGGCATCCATGGGGCTGAGATTTTCCTGGCGGGCGATCTGGGCAACCGCGGCGGGCGAGGTGGCGGCCAGACCCTGGGCATTGAAGCTGCGCAGTTGGCCGCACAGCGCCTTGGCACGGGCAGGATTTTGCTTGACCGATTCCAGCAGGGCCGATTGGGCTTGCACGGCGCTTGGCACCGCAACGAGACCCGAAAGCAGGCCCAGCAGCACAGACGCCAGGCTCGGTGAAAGCCTTTGGCGGAGCCTGAACAGAAGGAAATCGCGGGTGGTCACCATGGCAGAGACCCCTGATACATCTATTTCAGCGACTTGGCGCACCGGGTGGCGGGCCGCCTGGATCAGTTTGTTGGGCGGCGTCGGGCCCGCTGGATCCAGCTCTGCAGGGTGACCAGATCGACCATTGGGGCTGCCATGCCGGTCAAGCTGCGTTGCAGCCGCCCCATCTGCACCAGCAGCCTGTGTGGATCTGCCTCCGCCAGCCCGGCCCGGTTGGCGATGCCGGCGTAAAGCAGCAAGGCGGCCTCGGGCGGCTCCACCCCCACCTCCACCACCAGCCGGGCCTGGCCCCGCAGCTTGGTCAGGCGAGCTTCACTGGCTCCGCCGCTACGGCCCAGGCGGCGCAGGTCGGCATCCAGCAGGCCCGCCAGCTGCTCCCAGCTCACGATCCCAGCGGCCTCCAGCTGGCGCTGCTCCCGCTGGAAATGGGCTGGAAGCTGCCACATCGTCAGGGGAGCAGCTCAACTGTGCCGCCATCCAGGCTGCGGGTGGCCTCAGCCAGCACCACCGGCTTGCTCAGCCCTGGAGCCACCGTCTCAATCCGCCGCAGGCGCACGTGCACGAGCCCATCGGCGCTGCTGCGGCCACTGCCGCGCAGGTTTTGGGCCACCTGTTGCACGGTGGGCGCTTCCGCCTCTGGGGGAAGGTCGGCCGGGGCCGCTGCAATCACCAGATCACTGCCGTTGTCAAACACCACCGGCACGCTCACCGCCCCCTCCAGCTGCACCCGCGGCGTGTAGCTGATCGCGAAGGCCAGGCAGGACACCGCCAGCAGGGCCGTGAAGCTGGTGACTCCCACCAGGCGGAAGCGAATCCCCCAGCGGCTCAGGTAGCCCACCACCGTGGCCAGAGCCAGCACGCCGCTGGCGGCCCCCAGCCATTGGCCCGCTGTGAACAGGATCGGATCCGCGGCCATGGGGCTGGAAGGTTGGTTCTGGGCCTTTATATTGCGCCCGACGCTGGCAGTGGCAGCCCACGGGGATGGCGGTGTTGCCAGAGCAGGAGCCCGGTCCGAGCACTCCACCTCCAATCCGGTCGCCCCGCTCTGATCGGGCCCGGGTGTGGGTGGCTCTGGCGGTGCTGGGTGGAGGTTGCGGGTTGGTGGTGTGGGGCGGCGACCTCGCTCTGCGACGCCTTTACGGGCACTGGAAGCCCCGGCTGGAGCGGCCGTTGACCGAGCTTCTGGGCCATCCGGTCGCCCTCGGGCCCTATCAGGGCCTGGGCTGGGGTGGCCTGCGCTTGGGTCCCAGCCGGGTCGGGCCAGGGCCGAGCGACGCCTCCAGCCTTGCCGTTGGCTCGATGGCGGTCAGCGTGGATCCGCTCGCCAGCCTGCGCCAGCGCCTGCCTGTGCTGCAGGTGACGTTGGCTGGGGTGCGGGCAGATTTGCGCCGCAACGCCAAAGGGCAGTTCTGGGTGCCGGGCCGCCTCGCTGCTGGAGCCCAGCCGCCCCGGTTGGACCTGCGGCTGCGGCTGTCTGATCCGGCCCTGGTCAGCTTGACCCCTCCGGGCCAGACCTTCCTCCTGTCCGGGCGCCTCGCGCTGCTCACCCACCGCCACCAGCTCCATGTCAACGCTCGGCTCCGGCCTGGGCAGGGGGCCGGCCTGGTGACCTTGGACGGGCAGGGCGATTGGAAGGCGGGTCAATGGCAGGGGCAGCTGCGCAGCGAGGCCTTTCCGCTGCATCCGCTGCAGTCGCTTTTACCCCTGCCAGGCCAGCTCGCTGGACAGCTCGATGGCACGGTTGCGTTGGCTTGGGATGGGCGCCTGCCGGCCTGCCGCGGTGGGCTGACGCTGGGTCAGGTGCAGTGGTGCCCCGCCCAGGGGGGTGGCCGCCTGGAGTTGCCCTCCTTGCCGCTGCGCTGCCGGGGCCAGGTGCTGGAGCTGGCCAGCTCACGCTGGCGCTGGGCCCAACCGGGCACCCGTGGACTGGACGGCACGGTGCAATGGGCGGCCCTGTGGGATGGCGCCCAGCTGCAGCTGCGCCAACTGGAGCTGCGCCGTGGTGGGTCCTGGCTGCGGGCCCGTGGCCGCCTGGGCCAGCGCCTGGATCTGACCGGGCAGTGGCGTTTGCGTCCACGGGACCTCCCCGTGCAACCCGACAGCCCCCCCTGGCTGCTCGACCAAGTGGTGAGCGGCACCCTCACGGCCCGGGGGCCTTGGCGATTGCCCCAGCTCCAAGCGGTGCTGGGCCAGGCCAGCAACCCCCTGTTGGGGCGTTGGGAGGCCGCCCTCGATTGGCGCGACCAGCAGCTGCAGCTGCAACGTTTCACCAGCCCCTACCTCACGGCCCGCGGCGCCCTGCCCCTGGCGCTGCGGGCCGGCCAGGGCCTGGTGCCAGGGCTGTTGGACCTCAGCCTGGAGTTGCAGCGCTACCCCTTGTCGCGTCTCAATCTGCTGGTGGGCACCCAGCTGCAGGGGGTGCTGCAGGCCTCGGGCCGGGTGCGTGGCCCCCTGCGGGCCCTCACCCCCGACTTCGACCTTTGGATCGACCAACCCGGGGCCGGGCCGATCAGCCTGCGGGAAACCTGGCAGGGCCAGTGGTTTGGCGATCCGGCCGGCGGTGGGCGCCTGCGGATGGAGGCCCTGGCCCCCGCTCCGGTCGGATCGTTGGAGGGCCGTCTTGACAACCGCTGGGTGCCGCGCCAGATCCGCCTCGACCGCGGCGGTGGGCTGTTGCAGCTCACGGGTCGACCCCGGGGCTACCGCTGGCAGGCGAGCCGCCTGCCCCTCGACGGCCTGCAGTTGGCCCTGGGGCCGCAGGAACGCCGCCAGCCGCTGCAGGGCCGCCTCAGCGGCCAGGGTGTTCTGGAGCTCCAGCCCTTGGCCTTCAACGGCACGGCCCAGCTGGAGCGCCCGATCTTTCTCGGCGTCTTGGGGCAGTCGGTCCAGCTGAGTTTCCGCTATGCCAACCGGCGCTATCAGGCTCAGGCAAGCCTGGCTCCGTTGGCCGGCGGAACCCTGGCCATCGACTGGAGCGGTCTCTGGCAAGGCGCTTTCCGGGCTCGCCTTGAGGGCCGGGAGCTGTCGACGCTGTTCCTGCAACAGCTGGTGCGGGCCTGGCCCCAGTGGCGTGGCGAGGGGCCGGCGATCATCGGCCGCGCCAGCGACATCGGCACCCTGCTGATCGACACCTTTGGTGGCAGCGTCGATGGTCAGATGCGGGCACTCGCAGTAGCCCAGGCCCGGCTGGCCTTGGCTGGGGCCGAACGCACCAGCCGCCAGTCCCCCCAGGAGCGTCTCCAGGAGGTGGAGGGCCGCTTCGATGCCGACCTGCGCCTGGGTGGCCCCACCCTGCTTGAGGCCCGCGCCGACCTCGAAGCCCGTGCCCATCTCTGGCGCTCTGGTGCGGATCAGGATCAGGCGCTGACCCAGTTGCCCGTGGTGGTGCGCTTCCAGGGCCCCCTGCGCCGTGGCGCCGGCGATTTCAACCTGGCGAATCTGCCGCTGGAGCTGCTGGCCCTGCTCACGCCCGTGCCGGCCAGCCTGCGCGGCAGCGTGTCTGTTGGGGGGCGCTACCGGTTGGGCAGCCCCGATCCCGAACTCACCCTCAACCTCAGCCTGGCCGATGCCCGGTTGCAGGACACCGCTCTGGTGCTGGAGCGGGGCCTGATCCAGCTCCAAGGGGCCAGGCTTCTGCTCGATTTCTCCCTGCGGGCGGCAGGAGCTTCCAGCAGTGTCGATCTCGCTGGGGTGGTGCCCCTTGATCCACAGCAGCAGGGGGTTGAGTTGCGCCTGGCCAGCCGCGACGATGGCCTGCGCTTCCTGGCTGGTCTGGCCCAGCCGGCCCTGGAGTGGAACCAGGGCAGCGGCGACCTGCAGCTGTTGGTGCGCGGCAGTGTCGCCCAGCCGATTGCCAACGGCTTTTTGCGCTTCCGAGAGGGCCAGCTGCAATTCATCGGTCAGCAGGTGCGCGATGTCGAGGCCACCGTGCTGTTCGACTTCGAGCAGCTGCTGCTTCAGGAGTTCAGCGCCAATGTGGGGGAGAAGGGTTCGGTGCGGGGGCAGGGAAGCCTCGGGTTGCTCAATCCTGCCCGCAACGCGGAGGGTCAGGAGGCCGCTCTGGTGGTGGACCTCAAGGAGGTGCCCTTTGCCCTGCCGCGGATCAAGGCCGTGGCTGACGGTCAGCTCCGCATCGGCGGGGCCTTGGCAGCCCTCGACATTGGCGGGGCTGTGAGCATCGCCCGCGGCAGCATCAATGTGCAGCCCGCGCGCCTGGCCAGTGAGGTGAGCTCTGCGGTGACGGTGGCCAGCCCGGCCGAGCTGATTGAATCCCGCTGGGATTATCAGCAGCCCCTGGTGTTGCTGGGCCCGGATGTGGAGAGCGATGCCAGCGAGGCATTGCGCGCTGCAGTACCCAGCGTTCGGTTTGTGGGCTTCGACGATCTGCGGCTGAGCCTTGGTCCGGATCTCAACGTGGGGATCCCCAACCTGGCCAGCTTTGGCACCAGCGGGGCCTTGCGCATCAATGGTCGGCTCGATCCCAGCCTGCAGCTGCAGGGGGTGGTGCGGCTGCTGCGCGGGCGCCTGAATCTCTTCACCACCACCTTCAGCCTCGATCCCGATGCCCCCAACGTGGCGGTGTTCACGCCGTCGATGGGGTTGATTCCCTATCTGGATATCGCGTTGCGCACCCGCGTTTCCGACAGCCTGCCGATCACCAGCGGTCTCGGTCCGTCCGGCAGCCTGTCGCTGCAGGACTACCAGGCCGGCGCTGCCACCAATTCGCTCGACCAGCTCAATCTGGTGCGGGTGTTCCTGAGTGTGAGCGGTCCGGCGGATCGCCTGGCCGAAAATCTGGTGCTGCGCAGTTCACCGCCGCTCTCGGAAAATCGCCTCCTGGCCCTGATCGGTGGCAACACCCTCTCTGGCCTGGCCGGCGCCGCCGGCGGCACCGTGCTGGCGACAGCCCTGGGTCAGACCCTGCTCTCCCCCCTGCTCGGCACCCTCAGCGATGCCTTCGGGCAACGTTTGAGCTTCGCCCTCTACCCCACCTACGTCAACCCGTCGCTCAATAGCTCCACCGAGCTCCGCTCGGGCCGGGTTCCCCCCCAGCTGGTGCTGGGGGCTGAGATCGGCCTCGACATCTCGGAGCGCTTCAATGCTTCGGTGCTGGCCGCCCCCAACCGCTCCGACGTGCCCCCCCAGCTGAACCTCAATCTCAAGGCCTCTGAGTTGCTCAACCTGCAGGGCTCGATTGACGCCCAGGGTGCCTGGCAGACCCAGTTGCAGGTGTTCTTCCGCTTTTGATGCCACTGCTCGGATGACACAACACTGATGAACCAGCTGATCGGTGTGGATCTCGGCGGCAGCGCCATCAAGCTCGGTCGCTTCAGCGAAGCCGGGGGGTTGCTGGCCGAGCTGCAGGTGCCGACCCCCCAGCCGGCCTTGCCCGGGGCCGTGACCACGGCGATTGTGGAGGCGGTGCAGCAGCTGGATCCCGAGCGTCTGGCCGACCGGGTGGGCGTGGGCCATCCCGGCCCCAGTGATGCGGCCGGCCGGGTGGCGCGCATCGCCATCAACCTGCCGGGCTGGCGGGATGTGCCCTTGGCCGATTGGCTCGAACCCCTGCTCGAGTGCCGCGTCACCCTGGCCAACGACGCCAACTGTGCCCTGATCGGTGAACACTGGCTGGGGGCGGCCCGAGACGTGCGCGACGTGCTGTTGCTCACCTTGGGCACCGGGGTGGGCGGCGCCGTGCTGCTGGATGGCCAGCTGTTCACCGGCCATCGGGGAGCGGCGGCGGAGCCCGGTCTGATCGGCATCGATCCCGACGGCCCCGCCTGCAACAGCGGCAACCGGGGCTCTCTGGAGGCCTTCTGCAGCCGTCGTGGCTTCGATCGACTCTCCAGCGTGGATCCAGCCGAGCTCTGTCGCCGGGCCGATGCCGGCGATGCCGATGCGCTGGCGGTGTGGCAGGCCTATGGCCGCCTGTTGGGCATCGGCGTGAGCTCGCTGCTGTATGTGTTCACGCCCGAGCTGGTGCTGATTGGTGGCGGCCTGAGTGGCGCCAGTGCCCATTTTTTGCCCGCGGTGTGGAGCGAGGTGGAGCAGCGGGTTCAGGCGGTGAGTCGGGAGGGGCTGACGATTCGGCGTTGCAGCCTCGGCAACGGCGCCGGCCGGCTCGGAGCCGCACGGCTGGCCCTGGAGCGGCTGGGGCCTGGCTTGGGATGATGGCGCGATGATCCCCGATCCCTCCCCCGACCTGCTCGCCCGGGCGGCCCAGGTGCGCCGTAGCGCCATGGCCCTGGGCCAGCTCAGCGATGACCAGCGGCGTCAGGCCGTGCTGGCGATGGCCGCTGCCCTCGAACGCAGCCGCGACGCCATCCTGGCTGCCAACCAGGCCGATCTCAGCGCCGCTGCTGCCGAGGATCTGGCCCCAGCCCTGGTGGCCCGGCTGAAGCTGGATGGCGCCAAGCTGGATGGCGCCATCACCGGGGTGCGCCAGGTGGCCGAGCTGGCCGATCCGCTCGGGCGGCGCCAGCTGCACACCGAGCTGGATGAAGGCCTGGTGCTGGAGCGGGTGACGGTGCCCCTGGGGGTGCTGGGGGTGATCTTTGAAGCCCGGCCCGATGCGGTGATGCAGATCGCCTCCCTGGCGATCCGCTCCGGCAATGGGGCTCTGCTCAAGGGGGGGCGGGAAGCCAGCCACAGCTGCGCGGCCATCCTCACGGCGCTGCGCCAGGGTTTGGCCGGCAGCGCGGTCGCCCCCGATGCCCTGGAGCTGCTCACCAGCCGGGAGGAGAGCCTGGGTCTGCTGAAGCTCGATGGACTGGTTGACCTGATCATTCCGCGGGGGTCCAACGCCCTGGTGCGCTTCATTCAGGACAACACCCGCATTCCGGTGCTCGGCCATGCCGACGGCATCTGCCACCTGTTTGTGGATCGGGCCGCCGACCCGGATCTGGCCCTGAAGGTGGCGCTGGATTCCAAAACCCAATACCCCGCCGCCTGTAACGCGATCGAAACCCTGCTGGTGGATGCGGCGATCGCCCCGGCGTTTCTGCCCCGGGCAGTGGCGGCCTTTGCCGCCGCCGGCGTGGACTTGCGCGGCGATGCCGCCGCCATGGCACTGGGGGTGAGCCATGCCGCCAGCGACGACGACTGGAGCACGGAGTATTCCGATCTGATCCTGAGCGTGAAGGTGGTGTCCGATCTGGATGCTGCCCTGGATCACATCGCCCGGCACGGCTCGCGCCACACCGATGCCATCTGCACCCGGGATGCCGCCACGGCCGATCGCTTCCTGGCCGCGGTCAACAGCGCCGGGGTGTACCTCAATTGCTCCACTCGCTTTGCCGATGGTTTCCGCTACGGCTTCGGCGCCGAGGTGGGCATCTCCACCCAGACCCTGCCGCCCCGGGGGCCGGTGGGTCTGGAGGGTCTGGTCACCTACCGCTACCGCCTGCGCGGCGAGGGCCACATCGCCGCCGACTACGCCAGTGGCGCGCGCCAGTTCAGCCATCGCAGCCTGCCGTTGTGAACGACGCGGTGGGCGGCGATCGCATCTGGGTGCGCGGCTTGCGCCTCTGGGCCCACGTGGGGGTGCTGGATGTGGAGCGCGCCGAGGGCCAGTGGTTCGAGCTGGATCTCGAGCTGGCGGTCGATCTGGCCAGGGCCGGCGGCAGCGATGCCCTCGGCGACACCCTCGACTACAGCCAGCTGATCACGGCCCTGCAGTGCCAGGCCCGAGCGATCTGCTGCCAAACCCTCGAGAATTACAGCGAGCGGATTCTGGATCTGGCTGAGGAGCTCTATGGGCCGGTGCCAATCCGCCTGGAGCTGCGCAAATGCCACGCTCCGGTGCCGGGCTTTGGCGGCGTTGTGGCGGTGGAGCGTCGCCGACGCTGGCTCATGGCACCTGAATTGTGAATCCACCGCGATGGTGGAAATCGGCCTCGGCGGCTGGATGGTGCAGGGCCCAGTAGCTCAGGGTTCCATCGCTACCTTGGATGACGGCCGTGATGCCAACCTCCAGCCCTGGGCGTTCAACTGAGGTGGCCCCAGTTGCACCAGCTGTTTCAAAAGCTGATTCACCAGTTGTTTCACAACCTGTTTCACAAGCTCTTTCAACGCCTTGTCTTTGCACATCGGGGGGCAGTGGGCAGCGCAGCGTCAAGGTCAGCTGCTGCGTCGTGAAGCCTGCCCCATGCTGTTCCACCTGGAAGAGCAGTTGCTGATAGGCCGGTTCGGGCGTCAATCCCTGCCGGTAGCCCTCCAGGCGGTAGACGTTCCAGTGGCCGGCCGGGGACAGGTTGAATTCCCAGTAGCCGTTGGCTCCCTGGCGGGCCAGGAACAGCTCCAGGCAGGTGGTCTGCCAGAGCAGATCGCGCCGCTCCGGCTGGCTGGCGGGAGCGGGGAGGCTCAGCCGGGCCAGATCGCCCTGGAGTTGGTAGGCAATCTCGAGGGTGTCGGCCTCGAGGGTGCCTGCGATGAAGCTGAGGTGGCCGCTGATCGTGAAGCTCTCAGGAAGGCTGGAGCCACCAGGCTCCTTGTCTGGACTGCCGCCGCTAAAGGGGATCAGCCGGAAGGGAGTGCTGGTCATCGCAGCGCGTCGACGATGGCGCGGATCTCAGCTTCCTGGGCTTCGATGCTTTCGGTGAGCCGAAACTGCACCCGGGCGCGATCGAGGTTGTGGCCGGGCCTGTTGGTGCGGAAGTATGCATCGCCCGCCAGGTGGTCGCTGAAGAAACGCAGGCCGAGCTCGAAGCTGATCAGGCGGGCTGCATCGAAAATGTGGTCGAGGTCGGCAGCGCTGAGGCAGGCGCGGGCCGCCCCCAGGTAGCCCTGAAGCACGGCCCGGCAGAGCTCCAGGTCGAAGCACACCCCCTCGCCATCGCCGGCTTCCTCTCCGAGACGATTGCAGGCGGAGCGCAGGCAGTCACCGATGTCGTAGTGCACGAGCCCGGGCTTCACCGTGTCGAGATCCACCAGGCTCACAGCGATCCCCGTGCTGGCGCAGAGCATCACGTTGTTCACCTTGGGATCGCCATGAATGGGCCGTAGCTGCAGCCGCCCGGCCGTTGCTGCGTCCTCCAGCAGCGGGGCAAGCTTGCGGCGCTGCTCCACAAAGGTGCAACACCACTGGCTCCGATCGCAGAGCTGGTGCAACGTGGACTGCAGGGTGGTGTCGTAGGCGGCTAGATAGCCGGGTGTGATGTGGAACCCGGGCAGGGTGTCGGCCAGCTGCTCGGCGGGCAGATCGCTGATCAGGCTGTGGAACAACCCCAGACCCCGCCCAACCTGCCGAGCCTGCTCCGCGGTGGTGATGGCATCCACTGTCACCGCGTCGTTGACGAAGGTGAGGAGCCGCCAGAACTGGTCCCCCCTCTCCATCCAGGGCTCTCCCGTGTGGCGGTTGGGGATCACCTGGGGCACCTCCCAGCGTTGGCCCGCCATCGGCCGCTGTTGGACGTGGTTGCTGAGCACCTGGAGGTTGCCCATCACCAGCTGGGGCTGGGGAAACACGGCCCTGTTGATCCGCTGCAGCACAAAGCGATCGCCTCCGGCGGTGTCCACCCGGTAGGTGTCGTTGACGTTGCCGTTGCCCAGGGGCGCAATCGCGGTGACGGGCCCGGGCAGGGCAAAGGCCTCGGCGATGGCCACCAGCTCCGGGGCGGCAGCAGCCATCAGGCGGCCACCAGCCCGGAGTGGCGGATCAGGGCCTCACTGCTGGGTTGGCGGCCGCGGAAAGCCTCGAACACCTCCGCTGGAGGGAGGCTGCCGCCCAGGCTGAGCACGGTGTCGCGGAAGCGGCGGCCGGTGGCCACGATCTCTTCTTCCTGCTCGAGCCCCACCTCTTCAAAGGCGCTGAAGGCGTCGGCGCTGAGCACCTCGGCCCACTTGTAGGAGTAGTAGCCGGCCGAATAGCCGCCAGCAAAGATGTGGCTGAAGGCGCAGAGAAAGGCGTCTTCGGGGATGGGTTCGAGCACTGTGGTGGTGCGGGCGAGGTCGCGGCGCAGCTGCTCCGGGCTCTGGCCGCAAGCCGGCGTCCACTGGCTATGCAGGCGCAGGTCGGTGAGGGCGAAGTGCACCTGCCGCAGGGTGGCGCTGCCACCCATGAAGGTGCGCGCCGCCAGCAGCTTCTGATAGTCCGATTCCGGCAGGGGTTCACCGGTTTGCCAATGGCGGGCCATGCCCATCAGGGTGGCTCGGTCGTAGCACCAGTTCTCCATGAACTGGCTCGGCAGCTCCACCGCATCCCATTCCACGTTGTTGATTCCGGCGGCCTGCGGGCGCTCCACGGTGGTGAGCATGTGCTGGAGCCCATGGCCAAACTCGTGGAAGAGGGTTTCCACCTCGTCGAAGGTCATCAGGCTGGGGGTGTCGCCCACCGGCGGGCTCTGGTTGCAGATCAGGTAGGCCACGGGCAGCACCGCTTCGCCGGCATGGGTGCGGGAGCGACCGAGGCACTCATCCATCCAGGCACCACCGCGCTTGCTGCCGGGGCGGCTGTAGGGATCGAGGTAAAAGCCTGCCAGGGCTTGGCCGCTGGCCCCATCGAGCACGCGGAAATAGCGCACATCGCTGTGCCAGATGGGCGCCTCGCCATCGGCGGCAACGATGCGGATGTCGAACAGGCGCTGGCAGAGGCCGAACAGCCCCTGCAGCACCTGCTCCAGGGAGAACCAGGGCCGCAGGGCTTCGCTATCGAGGTCGAAGCTCTCTTGCCGCAACACTTCAGCCCAGTAGCTCACATCCCAGGGTTTGAGTGCCGCGGCCTCGTCGGCGCCATGGCGGGCGGCGCAGGCGGCAAGGGCCTCCAGCTCCTGCTGGGCGGCGGGATAGGCGGCGGCTCGCAGGTCGTCGAGCAACGCTTCCACCTCCGCCACTGAGCCGGCCATCTTCGAGGCGAGGCTCACCTCGGCCCAGTTGGCATAGCCCAGGCGCTGGGCCTGCTCCAGCTTCAGCTGCAGGATCTGCTCGATCAGGGGATGGTTGTCGAGCTCGCCCGTGGAGGCCCGGCTCACCTGGGCGCGGTACACCTGCTCGCGCAGGTCGCGGCGCTGGCTGTATTTGAGGAACGGCACCACCCGGGGCATGTCGAGTCCAAGCCGCCAGCCGCTCTCGCCAGCATCCCGGGCGGCCTGGGCCAGCAGCTCCCGCAAACTCGCCGGCAAGCCGGCCAGGTCGGCCTCACTGGTGAGGGTGAGACTCCAGCCATTGGTGGCATCGAGCACGTGGTTGCTGAAGGTGGTGGCCAGCTCGGCCTGCCGGGCGCTGGCGGCATTGAAGGCCTCCTGCTCCGCTCCCTCCAGCCCGACCCCGCGCAGGCGCATGTCGCGCAGCTCGGCCTCCAGGATGCGGCGCTGGGTGCCATCGAGGTTGGCGGCGTTTTGCTGCAGGGCTTCGAGGGCGCGGTAGATCGGCCGCGACTGGCCGGCGCGGTTGCCGAATTGCACCACGGCGCCCTGCTGCTGCTGGTGGGCCGTCCGCAATTCGGGGGTGTTGCAGACGCCATTGAGATGGCTCACCACCCCCCAGCTCCAGCGCAGGCGCTCGCCGAGATGGTGCAGGGGATCCATCAGCTCGTCCCAGGCGAGCGGAGTGGCCTCGGCCAGCCTCTGCTCCAGCTTGGTTTCCAGGGCCGTGAGTTCACTGTTGAGGGCATCAAGCAGGGCGGGGATGCCCTGCTCCACCTGCTCCGGTGTGATCGCCTCAAACTGGGGCAGACCCTGGCCAGCCAGCAGTGGCAGCGAAGCGCTCACGGTCATGGGTGCGATCGGAAGTGCCTCCATTTCACCCGATTGGAGCGGGGTGGCGTGGTTCAGCCCAGGGCGGTCAACCGGCCCACGGCGAGCAGGGCGGTGGAGCTGAGCTGCTCGGCCAGGGCATTGGTGGACGCCTCATAGACATCGATCGCCAGCCGGGGCCAGAAGCCAATGGCCAGGGTCGGCACCAGCAAG
Organism: Cyanobium sp. ATX 6E8; assembly: GCF_024346335.1. NCBI lineage: Bacteria > Bacillati > Cyanobacteriota > Cyanophyceae > Synechococcales > Prochlorococcaceae > Cyanobium > Cyanobium sp. ATX 6E8. The sequence continues at coordinate 63,292 of NZ_JAGQCT010000002.1, forward strand.
GTCAGACCGATCAGCAGTTCGCGCGGGCGCATGTCGCCCACCATGGCCAGTGCCGGAATCCTGGGGCCAAAAAACACGCGGCGGCAGAGGCTGAGCAGGTAGATGGGCGTCAGCACAAGGCCGATGGCCGCCAGCACGATCGTGATCACGCGGAAGCCGATGGTGAAACCGTCGTTCGCCGTCACGCCGAGAAACACCGTGATCTCACTGACAAAGCCGCTCATGCCAGGCAGGGCCAGTGAGGCGAGGGAGCTGGCCAGGAAGAAGGCGAAGGTGATCGGTAGAGCTTTGGCCAGGCCCCCCATGTTGGGGATCGACAGGGTTTCGGTGCGCTCGTAGAACACACCGGTGACAAAGAACATGGCGGCGGCGATCAGGCCATGGCTGATCATCTGCAGCATGGCGCCACTGAGGCCGAGGGCATCGATCGCGCCGATTCCCACCAGCACGAAGCCCATGTGGCTCACCGAGCTGCAGGCGATACGGCGCTTGACGTTGTCTTGAGCGAAGGCGTTCAGCGCCCCGTAAATGATGTTGACGATGCCCAGCACGATCAGGGCTGGCGCTAGCTGCAGGTGGATCTCCGGCAGCATCTGCACGTTGAAGCGCAGCAGGGCATAACCGCCCATCTTGAGCAGCACCCCCGCCAGCAGCATCGACACCGGCGCGTTGGCTTCGCCGTGGGCATCGGGCAGCCAGGTGTGCAGCGGGAACATCGGCAATTTCACGCCGAAGCCCACCAGGAAGCCCAGATAGCAGAGCAGGCCGAAGGTGCCTCCAGGGGACCGGGTGGAGAGCTCCGAGAGGTTGAAGGTGAAGGTGTCGCCAGAGAGGGCGAGGGCCAGGCCGCTGAGCAAGATCAGCAGGGAAGCTGTGGCGGTGTAGAGGATGAACTTGGTGGCCGCGTATTGGCGTTGCTTGCCGCCCCAGATGGCGATCAGCAGGTAAACGGGTACCAGCTCCAGTTCCCAGGCGAGGAAGAAGAGCAGGAAGTCTTGGGAGAGAAACACCAGGCCCTGGGCCGAGGCCTGCACCAGCATCAAACCGAAGTAGAGCCGGGTTTTGCGCTGGATGTTCCAGCTGGCCGCAACCGAGAGCAGCGTGACCACGCCAGAGAGGAGCACCAGAGGAGCGGAGAGGCCATCGGCTGCCAGGGACCACTCCAAGCCAAGGGCTGGCACCCAGCTGACCCGCTCCACCAGTTGCAGGCCACTGTCGGAGCCGTCGTAATGCTGGCTGAAGCAAACCAGCATAAGAGCCAAGTCGACCCCCAGGGCCCCCAGGGCCAGGGTGCGCGGCCATTTCGGATCGCTGCCATCTCCTGGCAGCAGGGGCATCAACAGGGCGACCGCCGCCGGGAGCAGCACGATCAGGCTTAACCAAGGAAACGCGCTGTCCTCGGTGGGCAGGGCAAGGCTGGACGCGGCGAGCAGGGGCAGGTTGGCGTCCATCACGGCCCGGTTGCAGATCTGGTAATTCCCAGGGCAGGACCGAGATCGGACCCTGTTGGAATCGGCGATGAATCTATCAGTCGCCCCAGGGGAGTTGAGTAAAAATACTTAGATCGCTGGATTCAGCTGGGGGCTCCGGCCGGTTGATCGGGCAGCGCTTCCCAGCGGCTCCCCTCCTGCTGGAGTGGCAACACCTCGGAGCGCGATTCCACGCCGGCCTGGTGCCAGGCCCGCACCATTGCCGTGCTCACCGCTTCGGCCACGGGCTTGGGGCAGAGGGCCAGCAGGCTGGGGCCGGCGCCGCTGATCACGCAGCCCCAGGCGCCAGCGGCCAGAGCCGCTTCTCGCACGGCCTTGCCGCCATGGATCAGACCCCAGCGGTAAGGCTCATGCAAGCGGTCGTGCATGCCATCGGTGATCAGGTCGCCGTTGCCGGTGCGCAGCCCCTGCAGCAGCAGCGTCAGCGATCCCAGGTTGATCACCGCATCACCCACCGGAATCGACTTGGGCATGGCACGGCGGGCTTCGCTGGTGGTGAGCCGGATGGCGGGGATCGCCACCACGGCCTGCACCTCCGGCGACCACTCGCAACGCACCACCCGCCAACGGTGGGAAGCGGCTTTGGCGGTCATGCACAGCCCGCCCACCAGGGAGGGCACCACGTTGTCGGGATGGCCTTCGATGTCGATGGCCAGTTCCAGCAGCTTCTCGCGGCTGAGGGGCTCGCCCACCAGGGCGTTGGCGCCGATCAGGCCAGCCGCAATCGCCGTGGCGCTGCTGCCCAGGCCACGGGCCGGTGGCACGGCCAAGCGCACCCGGGCCTCGAGGGCTACCGGCTCCTCACCGGCTTCCTTCCACACCCGTTGGGCGGAGCGATACACCAGGTTGTCGGGGCCCCCGCGCAGGTGCGCGCCCTCGCTGCCTTCGATGATCAGTTCGAAGCGCTCACTGCCACCCTCGATGCAGCGCATCTGGAAAACGTTGTCGAGATCAAGGGCCGCTCCAAGGCAGTCAAAGCCAGGGCCCACATTGGCTGTGGTGGCGGGAACGTGAACCACAACCCCTTGGCCGACCCGGGGGCGCACCATGCAACAACGTCTGCTCGACCCAGTGTCTCAGGCCGCCCAATCTCAGGCCACCAGCATGCGCGCTCGGCAGGCGGCGCTGAACTGGCCGATCGCGGCATCGAGTACGGCAGTGATCGGCATGTCGGCCAGCACGGCAGCGAGGCGTCCCTTGCGCAGAAAGGCCTCCGTGAAACCGGGTGACTGGAGGGCCGCCAGCAGTTTTGCGGCGGTACCGCCGGCCAGCCACACCCCGCCGCGGCTGAGGCCGGCCAGGGCGAGATCGCCGCAGACACTGCCGTAACAGCTGATCCAAAGTGCCAGGGCTTCGCCCGCCAGGGCATCGCCCCGGGCGGCGGCTGCGGCCACTGCCGCTGGTAAGGCGTCTCCATCCACCAAGGCGCTGAGGGGATGGCCGGCGTCCGGGTGGCGACTGGCCAGCAACCAGCGCGCCACCTCGCCGAGCCCCGTGCCACTCACCACCCGCTCAATCGACACCCGCTCCAGACCGCGTGCAGCGGCCAGCCACTGCTTGAGCTCCCACTCCGCCTGGCTGCGGGGGGCAAATTCGCCATGGGCGGCTTCGCTGGCCATCGCTACCAGGCCTGTGGGCGTCGGCACCCCGTAGGCCACCCCCAGGCCCGTTCCCGCCCCCAACACCAGCAGTGGCGCTTCGGGCCGAGGTCGCCCCGGACGGATCGGGGCCTGCTGGTGCTCGGCGAGGTGGGGCAGCCCGTAAATCAATACAGCGAAATCATTGACCAACGCGACCTGGCCGATCCCGGTTGCGCTCGCCAGCCGTGCCTCGTCCAGCTGCCAGCTGAGGTTGGTGAGCTGGGCTTGCCCCCCCTCCACCGGCCCGGCCACCGCCAGGCAGGCCGCTGCCGGGGGCTGGTGGGATCCGGCAGCCAGGAAGGCACGCACCATGGGCGCTAGATCGTCCCAGTCGGCCGATGAATAGCGCTCGCTGCCCAGCAGGCTCAGGTTGCCTTGCTCCCCTAGCGCGTAGAGCGCCAAGAGGGTTTTGGTGCCACCGATGTCGCCGGCCAGCAGGGTGGTCATGGCTGTGCGCTGAGCCCCAGCCCTGCGGCGCGGTGGGCATTGGCACCCGTCGCGGCCGCGAGCAGATCGGCCACGGACGCGCTGCCCAGATCCCCATCGCGGCGGCTGCGCAGGCTCACCTGGCCGCTTTTGGCCTCTTTGGCGCCGATCACAGCCAGCACAGGGATCTTCATCTGCTCGCCGTTGCGGATCAGCTTGCCGAGGCGATCGCCGGAGTGGTCGATCCTGGCGCGTACGCCCGCGGCGTTGAGCTGGCCGAGGAGCTCCTCGGCGTAGGGCATCACCTCATCGGTGACCGGCAGCAGCCTGATCTGCTCGGGGGCCAGCCAGAAAGGGAAATCGCCGGCATAGTTCTCGGTCATGATCCCGAAGAACCGCTCCAGCGAGCCGAAGATGGCGCGGTGGATCATGATCGGGCGCTGGCGCGTGCCATCGGCGGCCACGTACTCCAATGCGAAGCGCTCCGGCAGGTTGAAGTCGAGCTGGATCGTGGAGCACTGCCACATCCGGCCGATGGCGTCTTCGATTTTGAGGTCGATCTTGGGGCCGTAGAAGGCGCCGCCGCCCTCGTCGATCTTGTAGGCCCAGCCCTTGCGGTTCAGCGCTTCGATCAGGCCCTGGGTGGCCAGTTCCCACACGGCGTCCTCGCCGATCGATTTCTCCGGCCGGGTGGAGAGGTTGATCTCGTAATTGCGGAAATCGAAGGTGCTGAGGATCTGCTCGGTGAGATCGAGGATGCGCAGGATCTCATCGCTGATCTGCTCCGGAAAGCAGAACACGTGGGCGTCGTCCTGGGTGAAGCCGCGCACCCGCATCAGCCCGTGCATCACGCCGGGGCGTTCGTAGCGATACACGGTGCCCAGCTCGGCCCAGCGGATCGGCAGCTCCCGGTAGCTGCGCAGGGTGCTGGCGTAGGTGAGCACGTGGAACGGGCAGTTCATCGGCTTGAGCTGGTATTGGCGCTCATCCACCTGCATCGGGCCAAACATGCTCTCGGCGTAGAAGTCGAGGTGGCCGGAGGTCTTCCAGAGGCTGATGTCGGCCACGTGGGGCGTGTACAGAAGCTCGTAGCCCGCTTTGAAGTGCAGATCCCGCCAGAGGTCTTCGATCAGCAGGCGCATGCGGGCACCGCGCGGATGCCAGAACACCAGGCCAGCGCCGGCCTCATCCTCGATCGAAAACAGGTCCAGATCGGTGCCCAGGCGCCGATGGTCGCGGCGTAGGGCTTCCTCCTTGCGGCGCTTGTGTTCGGCCAGCTGCTCAGGGGTTTCCCAGGCGGTGCCGTAGATGCGTTGCAGCTGGGCCTTGGTTTCATCGCCGCGCCAGTAGGCGCCCGCCACACTTTCGAGCTCAAAGGCCTTGGCGTTGAGCTCGCTGGTGTTGGCCACGTGGGGGCCGGCGCAGAGGTCCCACCACTCCTCGCCGAGGGTGTAGAGGCTGATGGGCTCCTGGATGCCCGCGAGGATTTCGAGTTTGTAGGGCTCGTTCTGGGCCTGGATCCGGTTCTCGGCCTCGGCCCGACTCACATCGATCCGCTCGAGCGGCAGCTTCTTGTTGATGATCCGGATCATCTCCTTCTTGATCGCCTTGAGGTCGGCCTCGGTGAAGGGATCAGGGCTGTCGAAGTCGTAGTAGAAGCCGCTCTCGGTCCAGGGGCCGATGGTCACCTGGGCCTTCGGGAAGAGCTTCTGCACCGCCATGGCCATCACGTGGCTCATCGAGTGGCGGATGCGAAGCAACCGCTCGCTCTCGCTGGTTTTGGGCAGGGCGATCGGTGCGGGCTCGGCGCTGCTGGTGGTCACGGGCACGGGCACAGATCGCGCGTCGATCAAGGGCGAGGGACGATCCTACGCAGGGCTCCTAGGCTGAATCGATGAGTTCCTCCTCTCCCCCTCCAGCCCCGGAATCATCTGGGGCACTGCTTGATCAGCTGCTGGGTTCCCTGCTGGGCGACTTCAGCACCTGGTTTGAGCGCGGGCTGGTGCTGCTCGACCACTGCCCCGAAACGGTGATGCCTGAGGAGCAGCAACATGAGCTGCGGGACAGGCTGGAGCTGGCCCGTAAAGAGCTCTCAGCTGCCAGCAGCCTGCGCCAGGCTGCCCCGATCCCGATGGCCCTGGAGATGGAGACCCTGGCGCCTTGGCACAAGCTGGTGCTTACGGTGTGGAACCTGTCGGCCAGCCTGCGGATGCAGGGCGTGCCCCTGCCGGAGATGGAGTGGCCCGCCGGATTGCCCCTGCCAGGGGCGCCTGGATCCAGATTCTCTGAGGAGCCGTCGCAGTAGAGATGCGGAGCTCGCGACGGCTGCTCAGCGCGGAGCAACGCAACCTGGCCCTGGCCTATGGCCTCTGGGCCATCGGTTGCCTGGGTGTGTGCGGCGTGCACCGCTTTTACAACCGCAAGCCCCTCAGCGGTGTCCTCTGGCTGCTCACCTTCGGCTTCTGCTTTGTGGGTCAGCTGGTGGATCTCTGGCTGATGCCGGAGTTGGTGCAGCAGGCCAATGCGTCCCTGCTGCTGCGGGGCGGTCCGCCATCGGTGGAGCGCCAGCTGGTGCAACTGGCCCGCCGCAGCGGTGAAGCCGGTTTCACCCTCAACGATGCCCTCCTGGAGATGGACCTGCCTCTGGGCGTGGAGAGTCGCGAGGTGCGTGAGGAAATCGAACGCTTGCTGCACGCCCAGCTGCTCGATGTCGCCAACGACCCGCGGGGGCGGGTGATTTACCGGGAGCCGTGAGCATGCGCCGCCCCACGCTGGTGCGCGCCGCCGGGATCGCGGCTGCCACCACGGTGCTCGCACTGGCGACCAGGGCCGGCGACGGCCGCGCCCTGCCTCTGGGGCTGTGGCGTTGCCCGGTGCGTCAGCTCACTGGAATTCCCTGCCCCACCTGCTATCTGACGCGGTCGGTGCTCGCCACCCTGCAGGGCGACCTGGCTCAGGCGCTGCATTGGCATGCCTTCGGGCCGCTGCTTGTGGCGCTGACGGTGGGTCTGGGCGTCTGGGTGGCTTTCGGCGGCCGTTTGTCTCGGCGCCCACTGCTCCAGGGAGCCGTCGTGTTGGCGGCGCTGGCGGTTGGCTACTGGTTGCTGCGGCTCTGGGGCTGGAGCCATGGCCAGCCTTTGCCGCCTTGACATGGCTGTCGGTTTTCGGCTCAAACCAGCAGCGAGGGGTAGATAAGTGGGACGCAGCGTGCGACGAGCGCTTGCGTCACACTGAGTCTCAGTTGAATGAATGGGGGCGGGGATGCCAGCAAGCCATGGTTCAGGTGCAGCTCAGCTGCGCGGCAGGAAACCCAGGGCCTGGCGGACCCGCTCCAGGGTTTCGTTGGCCACCGCAGCTGCCTTGCCCTCACCCTCCCGCAACACGGCTGCCACGGCGCCGCTTTCTTGACGCCACTGCTGGTAGCGCTCTTGGACTGGCCGCAGCGCTTCAACGGTGGCTTCCGCCAGCAGCGGCTTGAAGCTGCCCCAGCCCATGGCGGCGCACTCCTGGGTGGCCTGATCGCGGGTCTTGCCAGCCATCAGGGCGTAGAGGCCCAGCAGGTTGTCCGCTTCTGGTCGCTCGGGATTGCCAAACTCCAAACCCATGGTGGGGTCGGTTTTGGCCCGTTTGATCTTCTTGGTGATCAGCTCGGGAGGATCGAGCAGGCTGATCCGTGATCCCTCGTTGGGATCGCTCTTGCTCATCTTGGCGCTGCCATCGGTGAGGCTCATCACCCTGGCCCCCTCGCGCAGGATCAGGGGTTCGGGCACTTTGAGCACCGGGATCGGCTCGCCACTGGGGTCCCGCGGAGCAAAACGGGCGTTGATGCGCTGTTGGGCGATGTCGCGGGCCAGCTCCAGGTGCTGCTTCTGGTCTTCGCCCACCGGCACCAGATCGGCGTCGTACAGCAGGATGTCGGCGGCCATGAGCACCGGGTAATCCAGCAGCCCCACCGACACCTGATCGCCCTGTTTGATTGCCTTCTCCTTGAACTGGATCATCCGCTCCAGCCAGTTGAGCGGGGTGACGCAGTTCAGCAGCCAGGCCAGCTCGCAATGGGCGGCGACGTGGCTCTGCACGAACACCGTGGCGCGCTGGGGGTCAATGCCACAGGCCAAATACAGGGCTGCGGTCGTGAGGGTGTCCTCCGCCAGCCGTGCCGGGTCGTGGGGCACCGTGATCGCGTGCAGGTCGACCACGCAGAAGTAGGTGTCGTGGCTGTCCTGCAGGTCCACCCAGTTGCGGATGGCCCCCAGCCAGTTGCCGAGGTGCAAGGCCCCGGTGGGCTGGACCCCGGACAGAACCCTCGGCCGTGGCATGGGTCTCAGCTCTCGGTGCTGGTGTCGCCAGATGCGCTGACGGGTGCGTCCTCGGCAGCTTCGACGGCCGCATCAACCACGGCTTCGGCGTCGGTTTCGGCGACAGCTTCAACCACCTCGGGCGCCGGGGCCGGCGGCTTGCTGGGCCGGGCAAAGGGATCGATCCGGGGGGCGCGATCCTGACGGTCGCCACGCCCTTCACCCGATCCGGGTCGGCGGTCGCCGCGGGGACGATCACCACGGGCGCCTTCGCCACGAGGCCCATCGCCACGGTTGCCTGCCTGGGCCCGTTGTTGGGCCACGAGCTCATCGAGTTGGCCGTCTTCAAGCAGTTGGGCCACGGTGCGGATCGCCAGGCCAAGGGCCGCCACCGTGGAGCGCAGGCCAAAGCTGTCTTGGATCGCCCTGGCAGCGCGCATTTCGTTGTCGCTCAGCCGGATGCGGAATCCGCCGGGTTCCCGGTTTCCGGGCGGGCGGCCCCCACTGGGACGTCCCCCCCGGTCGTCGCGGGGTTGGGAAGAGGTGGTGTCGTCGGCCATGGCCGCAGCCTTTGCAGTCAGGCGCAAGTGTGCCGCATCGGCTGGCCCAGGGGGGCTAGCCAGTGCAAGCTGTGGGCCTCCCGTTGACCGCCGCGGGCGAGCACGATCAACGGCAAGGCCCGCGTCACACCGGGCTCGCACTGACGCCGGTAGGTCTCCAGGAATTGCAGATAGCTCTGCAGAGTCCAACCGTGGTTGCCCCGGTCCTGGTGGTTCCAAAAGCGGCGCAGGGCGTCCTGGCAGGCCGGCTGGCCGAATTCCTGCCAGCAGCGCACCTGGGCAGACCAGGCCGGTTGGCCGGCGGCGATCCAGGCGCGGTAGCGCACCAGCTTGGGGGCTTCGCCGCTGGCATCCGGTGGCAGCACCGTGGCCAGCTGTTCCACAGGCACCCGTTGCAGCCGCAGCCAGCAGCGCTCGAGCAGGGCAACCGGCAAGGATCCGCACCAGCCCTGGGCAGCCTGGAGCTCAGCGCTCCAGGTTTCCACCAGCACCCGCTGCCGCAAGGTCAGCGCCTCGAGCAGCTCAGCCATGGGTCCCCTTGAAGGTGATCGCCGCACTGGCGTATTCACGCGGTTCAAGGTGAATGGTGCAGCGCACCCTGCCGAACTGGTCCTGCAGGTGCTCCTCCACCAGCTCTGTGATCCGGTGGGCCGTGGCCAGGTCCGTCGCATCCACCACCATGTGCATGTCGATGAACACCTGCTGGCCCAAGACACCCCGGCTGGCGATGTCATGGCAGTTGAGCACCCCGGGCACGTTCATGGCCACCTGGTGGATGGCTTCAGGGGCGATGGCGATCTGGTCCACCAACTGGGGCAGGTTGGCGCGCAGCACCCTCCAGCACACCCGCACCAGCAGCAGGCAGAGGGGGATGGCCAGGGCGACATCCAGCCAGTTGAGCTTCAGCCAGACCGCCCCACTCAGACCCACCAGCACCACAACAGTGGTCCAGATGTCACTGCTGGTGTGGGTCGCATCGGCTGTCAGCAGGGCGCTGCCAAGCCGCCGGCCTTCCTCGCGCTCATAGCTGGCCAACAGGATGTTGAAACCCAGCACCAGCAGCAACACCACCAGCTCCTGGCCCTCCAGCCGCAGGGGCTGAAGACCACCCCGCAGGCGCTCGACGGCGGTTTGGAGAATTTCAAAAGCGGTGAACAGGATGAAGGCCGCAATCGCCAGCGCTCCGATGGCCTCGTACTTGTGGTGGCCGTAAGGATGGTCGCGGTCGGGTTCGGGATCCGACAGGCCGTTGGTCAGCAGACCAAGCAGGCTGGAGAAACCGTCGGTGGCGCTGTGCATCGCATCAGCAAGGATCGCCAGCGATCCTGTGAACAGGCCGAGCACAACTTTCAACAGCGTCATGCTGACGTTGACCACCAAGGCCACCAGCAGCACGCGTTGTACCTGCTGGCGGTGGTCCTGCTGGGCCGCCGGCTGCCGTTGCATCCTGTCGCGGTTGTCGCTCAACCCTGGAGCCGCCAAGACACGCACTCAGCTTAGTGACTTTTGGCGGAGGCGCCGCGTTCCAAGCTGAGCTAGAGATGCACCAATTCCAATTCGTCCAGCGCCGTTGCCCCCGCCGGTGATCCTCCCCGAGCTTGCTGGCCTGACTGCGGCCCGCCAGGCCGTTCCCGCTCCCTTGAGGCCCTGGCTCCCGGCGATTGGCCTGGGGCTGGGTGGCTGGGTGGCTACCGATGTCCTGCTGCGGCTCAGCCATCTGCCCCTTTCGCCTGGATTCACCCTGGCGGGGCTGGCTCTGGGGGCTTGGTGGCTGCGACGCCCCCGCCCGATTGGACCCCCTGCCACCGATGTTCCAGGCTGGCTGGAACGGCTGGAGCAGCTGCAGCTTCAGTTTGCCCAGCTGGAGGAAGAGGGGGCTGAGGCGCACCAGCTGCGGGCAACCCAGCTGGCCGCGTTGCGGGAAGAGTTGGCACGGCCGGGCCTGATGTTGGCCCTGGTGGGCACCCAGCCCCCGGGGGCGGAGCTTCAGCCTGCGCTGGTGGAGGCCCTGCGCGGGCCCGAAACCTTGCTGCTGCATTGGGCCCATCCGCTGCCCGCCTGGAGTGCGGCCTGGTCGTGGCCGCCGCTGTTTGAGGCCTGTGATGGCTTGATCCATCACCTGCGCACGCCCCTCTCCGCCGCCGATCTGCGCTGGCTGGAAGCCCTGCCTAGCGGCCAGCCGGCCTGGTTGTTGGTGGATCGCAGCAACCAGACCCAGGAGCCGCTGGCCGCCGAGCTGGAATCTCAGCTGGGGCCTGAATTGGCCCAGCGCCTGTTGTTCTGGGATGGACAACCCCAGAGCCTGGCGGCGAGCCTCGCTCCCTTGGCGCGGCAGCTGGCCAGCACCGCCCCGGCCCTGCGTCGGGACCGCCAGCTGCGCAGGTTGCAGCAGCTCCATGGCCGCTGGCAGAGCGATCTGGAGCGGCTGCGCCGCCAGCATTTTCTGCCGCTGCAGCGCCGCACCCAGTGGCTGGTGGCTGCCGGTGTGGTGGCGGCCCCCCTGCCGAGCCTCGATCTGTTGGTGCTGGCGGTGGCCAACGGGTTGATGCTGCGGGACATGGCCCGCATCTGGAACTGCCCCTGGACCCTGGAGCAGTTGCAGGCGGCTGCCACCGAACTGGCCAAGGCCTCTCTTGCCCTCGGGGTGGTCGAGTGGAGCAGCCAGGCCCTGGCCGGGGTGGTCAAGTGGCACGGCGCCACCTGGTTGGTGGGTGGGGCGATGCAGGCCCTCAGTGCCGCCTACCTCACCCGGGTGGTGGCCCGTGCCATGGCCGACATGCTCGCCCTTTCCGTTGGCGTGCCGGAACCGGATCTGGCCGCCATCCAACGCCAGGCGCCCCTGCTGGTGTCCCGAGCTGCGGAGGCGGAAAAGCTCGATTGGGCAGCGTTCCTTGAGCAGGCACGCCAGTGGTTGCGCAGCCAGTCGGCCGCGGGTCTGCCCGCCCCTGGGGTATGACGCCCTTGCTCGAGATGGATCAGCGGGTGGTGTTTGCCTTCTCGCTCACCCTGGCGGCAGGATTGTGCACGGGGCTCGGCAGCCTGCTGGGGCTGGTGTCGCGGCGGTTCAGCCCCCGGGTGCTCACCCTGTCGCTGAGCTTCTCTGCCGGTGTGATGATCTACGTCTCCTTCGTGGAGATCTTTCCCAAGGCCCGGGAGTCGTTGGCGCTGGGACTGGGGCCGGCCGCGGGTTACGCCGCCACCGTGCTGGCTTTTTTCGCCGGCATGTTGCTGATTGCCCTGATCGACAACGCCCTGCCCTCCCACAATCTGGCTCTCACGGATGGGGATCAGTCCGGCGTGAAGTCGCAAACCCTTTTGCGCACGGGTTTGTTTTCGGCGCTGGCGATTGCCATTCACAACTTTCCAGAGGGTCTGGCCACCTTTGTGGGGGCCCTCTCCAGCCCACGCCTGGGGATTGGCATCGCCATTGCCATCGCCATCCACAACATTCCGGAGGGGCTGGCGATCTCCGCGCCCGTGTATTTCGCCACCGGCAGCCGTCGCAAGGCCTTCTGGGTGTCGTTTGCGTCGGGCCTGGCGGAGCCGATTGGCGCCGTGGTGGGGTACCTGTTTTTGCGCCCCTACCTCGGCAACACCGTGATGGGTCTGGTGTTCGCCAGTGTGGCCGGGCTGATGGTCTACATCTGCCTCGATGAGCTGCTGCCGGCCGCCCAGCGCACGGGTGCCCACCATCACCTGATGATTGCGGGAGTGACGGCGGGGATGGTGGTGATGAGCATCTCTCTGGTGTTGCTGGCCTGAGGTGAACGCCCTTCCTGCCGATCGCACCACCCAGCAGCGCTGGCCCTGGTGGCCCCTGCTGCCGCTCTACCCCTACGGCCTCCGCCGCACCGTGGTGCGTGAGCTGATTCCCGAACAGGTCTGGAGTCTGGAGCAGCTGCAGGGGGTGTTCTACGTGGCGGTGCCGATCCGCATGACGGTGGTGCGGTTGCGCGCCGGGCTGATGCTCTACGCCCCGCTGCCGCCCACCGGTGAGGTGCGCGGGGCCCTGGCCGAGCTGGAAGCTCGCTATGGGCCGGTGCTCACGATCGTGCTGCCCACCAGCTCGGGCCTGGAGCACAAGTTGCCCCTGCCAGCCCTGGCGCGGGCCTTCCCGGCGGCGCAGGTGTGGGTGACCCCGCGGCAATGGAGCTTTCCCGTGCAGCTGCCCCTGAGCTGGCTGGGCTTTCCAGCCCAGCGCACTCGGGTGCTGTTTGAGCAGGGGCTGCCCCACACCGATGAACTGCGCTGGATCCCCCTGGGTCCGCTGGATCTGGGCCTGGGCACCTTCATGGAAGCGGCTTGCCTGCATTGCGCCAGCGGCAGCCTGCTGGTTACCGATGCCCTGGTGGCGATCAGCGCCGAGCCGCCCGAGCTGTTTGCCGCCGATCCCAGCCCCCTGCTCTTCCACGCCCGGGAGCGGGGTGACGACCCCCTGCTCGATACCCCTGAGCAACGCCGTCGCGGTTGGCAGCGCCTGGTGCTGTTTGCCTCCTACCTGCGCCCAGAGCCGTTGCAGGTGCCCGGCTGGCGGGAGCTGCTCTCCGGGCTGCTGGCCCCGGGCGTGCGGGAGAGCCGCGCCTATTTCGGGCTTTACCCCTTCCGCTGGCAGCAACACTGGCAGCAGGAATTCCGGCGGTTGGTGCCGGGCGAGGGCTCGGCCCTTCTGGTGGCGCCGGTGCTGGAGCGGTTGGTGTTCCCGCGCTGCCAGGCGGCTCTACTGGGCTGGATCCGGGCGTTGGCGGCTCATCCGGAGCTGCGCTGGCTGGTGCCGGCTCACTACGACGCGCCTGTCCCCTGCAGTCCTGAACGGCTCATGGCCCTGGCCGATGCGCTCGAGGGGCGTCCCTGGGCCCCGGACAACGGCAGCTGGGCCTATCTCGCTGGTATCGATCGCGCGTTGTTGCAGCTTGGGCTGGTGCCCAACCAACCGCTGCAACCCGAAGTGATGGAGCCAAGCCCGACGGAGTCGGATCGTTCGGAATCAGATCGTTCGCAATCAGACGAGGAGCGGCTCAGAGCCTGAGTTCACCAGGATCGGCGTCCAGCTCCGAATCCAGATCGCCACAGCCCAGCAAGCTGGTGTCAAGCTCCATGCGCTGCTCCATCTGGCGCAGGAAGTAACCGGTCATCATGGCGGAGGCCAGCAGGCCAGCCAGGTTGTCGCGGTTGGTTTGGATCTTCACTTCAAACTGCTCGCCGGGAAGCATGCCCAGCAGGCCTTGCACGTTGTGGCGAATGATGTCCTGAATGTCGCCGCTGGCCGAGCGCGCCACCCGTTGCAGCACATCCGGAGATTGCTCCTGGAGGTACTGGATCAGCGAGTTGCCGCTGATCGCTTCGTTGTCGGTGGTCAGGAACTCCGGGTTGAACATCGCCGGTGTGCGCTGCGTCCGGATTGCACCCTACCCCAGCTCTCCCGCTGCACCAGGGGGGTGGCCCAGGAGGGAGAACCGTAACCAGCCGAATCGGTTGAGCGGCCAGTAGCGCAGCACCGCCGTGCCGATCACCGCCGCTCGGGGCAGGGGGCCCCACAGGTGGGAATCCAGGCTGGCGTTGCGGTTGTCGCCCAGCACCAGCAGGTGATCCGGCGGCACCGTCAAGGGCTCCAGGTGGTAGTTCATCGGTTCGGCCGACCAATCCATCGGGGCTGGAGCACCGTTGCGCCAGAGCACCCCCTCGCGCACCTCCACCCGGTCGCCGGCTTCGGCCACCACCCGCTTGATCAGGGCGGCATTGGGGTCGTAGCCCGCCTCGAGCAGGGCCGGCGGCGGGTGGAAGACCACCACGGAGCCAATGGGCACGGGGCGATGCAGGCGGGCCCGCAGCTTCTCCACCAACACCCGGTCCTGCAGTTGCAGCGTCGGCAGCATCGAGCCGGAGGGGATCCAGCGGGGTTCCAGCACCGCCCAGCGCAGCACCAGAGCCAGCACCACCCAGGCCAGCACAGGCAAAACCTGACGGCGCAGGGCCTGCAACAGGCCGTTGGTGCTGCTGGAATTGCTGGGGGGCGTTGGGGCCAAGGGCGCAAGGGAGGATGGTTGCCCCATCCTGTATGGCCCCGGCTTGGAGTTGGCCCGTCGCAATCTGGAGGTGGCGCTACTGCTGCTCAGGACCCTGATGGCGCGGGGGCTCAGCCATGCCGTGCTTTGCCCCGGCAGCCGCTCCGGCGCCCTGGCCATGGCGGCAGGGGTGCTGGAGGGCCGCGGGCTGATCCTCCACACCGCTGTGGATGAGCGCTCCGCAGCCTTTTTTGCTCTGGGCCTTGGCCGGGCCTCGGGCCGGGCGGCTGCGGTGATCACCACCTCGGGCACGGCCGTCGCCAACCTGCTGCCGGCGGCGGTGGAAGCCGACTACGGCACCATTCCGCTGCTGCTGATCACGGCGGATCGGCCCGATCGCCTCAAGGGCTGCGGCGCTAACCAGACCGTCAATCAGGAGTGCTTCCTGGCGGCGAGTGTGCGCTGGCTAGGGCAGGGGGATGGCTCTGGCCTTGCCGCCATGGCCGATGGCGCGATCATCCAGTTGGCGGAAGCTGCCCTGCTGGCGACGGCGGCGACGGGCCAGCCGCCTGGGCCCGTGCACCTCAATCTTCCCTTCGAGGAGCCCCTCCACGCCGATGGACTCGCCCTGCTGGAGGCGGCTGATGGCTTGGAATGGCCCGAGTGCATTGGGCCCGAGTCGCTAGCGCCGGCGCCAGCTCCCCCACGCCCAGCTGGGGGGATGCCGCCCCCCGATCCGGATCGTCCCGGTGTCGTGGTGGCTGGGCCCTGGCGCGGCCTGCCCCAGCATTGGGATGCCCATGTGGAGGCGCTGCGCCGCTGGCAACGGCGCACGGGTTGGCCGGTGCTGGCCGATGGTCTGAGCGGTCTGCGCGGCCTGGCGGAGCTCGATCTGGTGGCCGGTTACGACCTGCTGCTGGATGGCTCGGATGTCAGCCTCCAGGCTCCTCAGGTGTTGCGCCTGGGGCCTCTGCCAGCGAGCCGCCGCTTGCAGCGCTGGCTCGCCGGCCTGGACGCGCAGCACTGGCTGGTGAGTGAGAGCGATCCGCGCGGACTCGATCCCCTGGGCACCGCCTGCCACCAGAGCGCAGCGGGCTTAGCGGCCTGGGTCGCCGGCTGGCCCCACGCCACCTGGCGGGGGCAGCCCAGCTCCGTGGCCCTGCAGCTGGCGGCGGCCTGGCGGCAGCGGGAGGACGCCTTGCAGGTGATGTTGAGCACGGTCCTGCCCCCCGGCAGCCCGGGGGAGCCGGCGCTGGCGCGTGCACTGGGGACTCTGCTGCCGGCGGGTCTGCCGCTCGTGATCGCCAACAGCAGTCCGGTGCGCGACTGGGAAAGTTTTGGCGACCCGGCGGCCCCAGCCAGGCCGGTTTACGGCTTCCGGGGCGCCTCTGGCATCGACGGCACCTTGTCGATCGCCTGCGGGGTGGCGGAAGCCTTGGGCCAGGCGGTGCTGCTCACTGGGGATCTGGCCCTGCTGCACGACAGCCATGGCTGGCTGTGGCGCCAGCAGCTTCACGGCCGCCTCACCGTGATCCTGATCAACAACGATGGCGGCGGCATCTTCGAGCAGCTGCCGATCCGCACCACGCCAGCCCAGGCCCTCGATTTTGAGCGGCTGTTCGCCATGCCCCAGCCGTTGGATCCCTTGGAGTTGGCGGCGGTCCATGGGGTGCCGGGGCGCAGGGTCCAGGCCGCTTCTGACTGGGAGCTCCAGCTGGCCTGGGCCCTGCAGCAGCCGTTGGCGCTGTTGGAGTGGGTCAGTGATCGGCGCGTCGATGCGGGCCGGCGGCAGGAGCTGCGCAGAATGGCCGCCGTTCCCGAGCTGCAGCCGTGACGGCCTCCTCCATCCCCTCGGCACCGGTGGCCTGGCAACCCGCAGGCTCCTACGAGGACATCCTGTTTGACCTCTGTGAGGAGGGCATCGCCCGCATCACGATCAACCGGCCCCACAAGCGCAACGCCTTCCGGCCGCGCACCGTGCAGGAGCTATGCGATGCCTTTTCGCGGGTTCGCGACAATCCCCGCGTCGGTGTGGTGCTGTTCACCGGGGCTGGCCCCGCCCCCGACGGCGGTTGGGCGTTCTGTGCCGGCGGCGACCAGAGCGTGCGCGGCGAGGGGGGTTACGTCGATGAGTCGGGTCTGCCCCGGCTCAACGTGCTCGATCTGCAGCGGCTGATCCGCAGCCTGCCCAAGGTGGTGATCGCCCTGGTGGCTGGTTACGCCATCGGCGGCGGGCAGGTGCTGCATCTGCTCTGCGACCTGAGCCTGGCTGCCGAGAACGCCGTGTTTGGCCAGACCGGGCCCCGCGTGGGCAGCTTCGACGGGGGCTTTGGCGCGGGGTATCTGGCCCGGGTGGTGGGCCAGCGCAAGGCCCGTGAGATCTGGTTCCTCTGCCGCCAGTACGGCGCCCAGCAGGCCCTGGAGATGGGCCTGGTGAATGCGGTGGTGCCCCTGGCGGAGCTGGAGGCGGAGGGGGTGCGCTGGGCGTTGGAAGTGCTCCAGCACAGCCCCACGGCGATTCGCTGTCTCAAGGCCGCCTTCAATGCCGAAACCGATGGCTTGGCCGGTATTCAGGAGCTGGCCGGCCAGGCCACCCACCTCTTCTACCGAACGGCAGAGGGCCAGGAGGGCCGCAATGCCTTCCTGGAGAAGCGCTCTCCCGATTTTTCTGACGCTCCCTGGTTACCTTGAGGACAAGGGGCTCGTAAGGGCGAGGGATAGACGTTGGCGATGGGGTGGCGGCGATGGGGTGGTGGCGATGGGGTGGTGGCGATGCGGTTGCTAGGCAAGGCCCTTGGGTTTGGGCTCCTGATGGTGACGGCTGGCATGCCTGGCCGGGCTGCCCCCGACCCTCCGGCTGCCGCGATCAGCTCCCCGGCTGCCGTGATCAGCTCCCCGCCTGCCGCTGCTGATCGCTATCTCGTGCTGGATCGACGTCAGCGCCGCTTGACGGTTTTTGAGGGGGGGCAGGAACGGCGCCGCTTTCCGGTGGGGGTTGGCCGCCCCGGCTGGGAGACTCCCGTTGGCCAGTTTTCGGTGATTGAACTGGCGGTGGATCCCACCTGGGAGCACCCCGCCACCGGTCGCCGCATCCCGCCGGGCCCTGCCAATCCTTTGGGCAGCCGCTGGATCGGCTTCCATCGCGATTGCAACGGCCGCGTTGGTTTCAACGGCACGGAGCACCTGGTGGTGAAGGGCTGCGTCAGTGCAGGCTTCCATGGCACCCCCCAGCGCGACAGCGTCGGCCGGGCCGTGTCCCACGGCTGCGTGCGCCTGCTGGATGAACATGTGCGCGAGTTGTTCGAGCTGGTGCAACTCGGCACCCCCGTGACGGTGCTGCCTTAGCGGCGCCCGTAGAGTTGCGCCCACCTCGGTGCACCAGGTATGCGGATCTTGTTTGCGGCGGCCGAATGCGCGCCGATGATCAAGGTTGGCGGCATGGGAGACGTCGTTGGATCGTTGCCGCCGGCCCTTGCTGCCCTGGGCCACGACGTGCGCATCATCCTGCCGGGATACGGAAAGCTGTGGTCGAAGCTGCAGGTGTCGTCCGAGCCGATCTGGCGCGGCCACACGATGGGCAACGACTTCGCTGTTTTTGAGGCGCGCCACCCCACCAATGGCCTCACCCTGTATCTGGTGGGCCATCCGGTGTTTGATCCGGAGCGCATCTACGGCGGAGAAGACGAGGACTGGCGCTTCACATTCTTTGCCAGTGCTACTGCCGAATTCTGCTGGCATCACTGGAAGCCCCAGGTGCTGCATTGCCATGACTGGCACACCGGCATGTTGCCGGTCTGGATGCATCAGGATCCGGAGATCAGCACCGTGTTCACCATCCACAACCTGAAATACCAGGGGCCGTGGCGCTGGAAACTCGATCGCATCACCTGGTGTCCCTGGTACATGCAGGGGGACCACACGATGGCGGCGGCGCTGCTCTACGCCGATCGCGTCAATGCGGTGTCGCCCACCTATGCCATGGAGATTCGAACGCCCCAGTACGGCGAGCATCTCGATGGTCTGCTGAATTTCATCAGCGGCAAGCTGCGCGGCATCGTCAACGGCATCGACACTGAAGACTGGAATCCGGCCGTTGATGCCACCCTGCCGGCTCGGTTCTCGGCCACCGATCTGGCCCCCCGGCCTGTCAACAAACAGGCCCTGCAGGAGCGTTTCGGGCTGGCGGTGAATCCCCGTTCCTACCTGCTGGGGATGGTGAGCCGACTGGTGGATCAGAAGGGCGTTGATTTGCTGCTGCAGGTGGCCGATCGGGTGCTGGCCTACACCGACAGCCAGATCGTGGTGCTGGGCACGGGCGATCGCACCTATGAAAGTGGGCTGTGGCAGATGGCGTCGCGCCATCCCGGTCGCTTCGCCGTGTTCCTTACCTACGACGATGCCCTCTCCCGGCTGATTTACGCCGGCAGCGACGCCTTCCTGATGCCGAGCCGCTTTGAGCCCTGCGGCATCAGCCAGATGTTGGCCATGCGTTATGGCTCGATCCCGGTGGTGCGCATGGTGGGCGGTCTGGTCGACACCGTGCCCCCCAACGATCCGCTGGCTGGTAGCGGCACCGGCTACGGCTTCGACCGTTACGAGCCAATCGATTTCTACACCGCGATCGTGCGCTCCTGGGAGGCCTACCGCAACCAGGCCAGCTGGCAGGACCTGCAGCGCAGGGCCATGGCCGTGGATTTCAGTTGGGCCCGCTCGGCCCTGGCCTATGACGCCATGTACCGCGATGTCTGTGGGGTCAAGGAACCAACGCCCGAGGCGTCCGATGTGGAGCGCTTCTCCCAGGGTCAGGATGCCGACCCCAGCCGCCGCGGCCTGGCGTCGCTGCTGAAGCGCCGTTGAATCCTCTCCGGTGACGCCCCCCCGTGACGCCCCCCGTGACGCGCCCCTAGACGCCGCAAGCCCTGCGACGGACTCTGCGCCCTATCCAGCTCCTTACGAGGAGCCATGGGGGCGCCTGGCGGGCGATCTGGGTGCCGTGGTGGCTAGTTCGGGCTTGAAGCTGCGCGAGCTCTGGCGTCGCAATCGGGAGGGGGATCTCTCGGTGCCGGGGTTCTGGCCCGTCTCCTTGGCCCCCCTGTTCTGGCCGCTGCTAGTGGCCCTGGGCCTTGCCCTTGTGTTGGCGCTGATCCTGCGTTTTGCGCCCGGTCAGCACCACGCTGCGTCAGGCGTTCAACAACCTGTTCAACAACCTGTTCAAGAACAAGGTCAACAACAGGTCCCATCAGCCCTGTCACAACCTGTTTCCAAGTCTGTTTCACAAGCTGTTCAACAGCCTGGCCAGCAGCGTGCGGCGAATGTGCTCCAGCCCCCATCGCAGTCCCCATCCCCGCCCCAGTCGCCGCCCGAACCGCTGCTGGAGCTCGATCCCCTGTTGGCCCTGCTCGCCGAAGACGACCCGCAGGCCTGCATCGCCTCGGCCCGTCCGCACCCGCAGGCGAGCCGCCTCGATCTGGAGATGGCCGCCGCCTATCAGGCTTTGCTTCCGGAGCGCCGCCAACAGCTGGCCGACCACTGGCTGCAGCGCAGCCGGGAGCTGGGCTACGAGCGGTTGCGGTTGCTGGATGGCAGCGGCACGGTGCTGGGCCAGGCGGCCCGGGTGGGGAGCGGCATGGTGCTGCTGGAGCTCTCCCCAGAGCCTCAGGCATGATCCTGGGCGTCGTCTCGCCCCGCACCGATGACCTTGCGCCTGGCCCAGCTGCAGGAGCTCTGGGGGATCCCCACGACTGGCTCCTTATCGGCCGCGCAAGCCGCAATCACCCTGGCACCCCAGGCGATCTGCACCGACAGCCGTCACCTCGCCCCCGGCCAACTGTTTGTGCCACTGGTGGGCGAGCGCTTTGACGGCCACACGTTTCTTCCCGCTGCCCAGGAGCTGGGTGCCGCTGCTCTGCTGGCCCAGAACGGCCATCTCGATCTCGCTAGCCAGGAGGCGCTGATTGGGGAGGCCACCAAGGCGGGCGTTCCCCTCTGGCTGGTGCCAGACACCCTGCTGGCCTACCAGCAGCTCGCGGGCCTGTGGCGCCAGCAGCTGCCGGCGCAGGTGGTTGCGGTAACCGGTTCGGCTGGCAAAACCACCACGCGGGAGTTGATCCGGGCCGCCCTGGCTCCCCTGGGGGCGGTGAGCGCCTCCAGGGGCAACAACAACAACGACATCGGTGTCCCCCTGACGCTGCTCCAGGCCAGCTCCAACGACGCGGCTGTGGTGGTGGAGATGGGCATGCGGGGTCTGGGCGAGATCGAGTGCCTCAGCTGCTGTGCGCGCCCCGACGTGGCGGTGATCACCAACATCGGCACGGCCCACATCGGCCGGCTCGGCAGCCGCGAGGCGATCGCTACCGCCAAGTGTGAGATCACCGCCGGGCTGCGGCCCGATGGCGTGGTGGTGATCCCAGCCGGGGATCCCCTGCTGGATGCGGCCCTGGCGCGGGTGTGGCAGGGCCGGGTGGTGCGGATCGCCCTTGAGGGCGAAGGCCATGAGGCCCAGGCCGATTGGCTGGGCCGTCTGGATGCCAGCGGGGAGACGCTCGCGGTGGCAGGGGTTGTGGTGGAGGTGCCCCTGGAGGGGATCCACCACGCCCGCAATCTCCTGCTGGCCCTCGCTGTGGCGCGGGAGCTGGGGCTTGACCCCCACCGCTGGCAGCCCTTGCAGGTGGATCTGCCCGGAGGTCGCAGCCGGCGACTGGAGCTGGGTGGGGTGCTGGTGCTCGATGAGACCTACAACGCCTCACCGGAGGCGGTGCTGGCCTCGTTGGATCTTCTGGCCCGGCAACCCGGTCGCCGTTTTGCGGTGCTCGGCACGATGCTCGAGCTGGGCGAGCAGAGCCTGCACCTGCACCGGCAGGTGGCTGAACGGGCCCGCCAGCTGGGTCTGGATGGCCTGGTGATCGTCGATGGGGGTGAGGAAGGGGCTGTGATGCTGGAGGCTGCCAGTGGTCTGACCCGGCTGGAGCGGGTCGCGACGCCGGAAGCTGCGGCGGCTCAGCTCAAGGGCTGGCTGGCTCCTGGAGACGTGCTGCTGCTCAAGGCGAGTCGCGGCGTGGCACTGGAGCGGTTGATTCCCCTGCTCCAGCAGCAGCGCCAGCACCTGGCTGATCCGTCATGATGGCTGTGGAGCAGCATTTCACGATGTTGTGCCTTCGGGCAGAGGCCCTGGGTGGTGGTTCACTCGGGGCCTTTCCTTTGTTGAGCGATCGGACCTGGCTCAGCTGAGATACCAGCGCAGCAGCGCCGTCAGCTGGCCCACCATGCCCTTACCCGTGAGCAGTTCGCCGGCGATGGCGGCGGCAAAGCCCAGCATCGCCACGCGTCCGTTGAGCAGCTCCACTCCGGCCAGAGCTTTGGTGTTCCACGGTTTGGGGCTGGTCATGCTGGCGCCAAAGCGCTCCACCGGCTCGTACAGAAACTTCGATTGGTCGGAGTTTTCCGGTAGGTCGGAGTTCTCCGGGCGATCTGCGTTGTTCAGGCTCATGGGCGGGGACCTGTCCAGTTTTCCTTGACCAGCTGGCGGGCCCGGCCCAGGGCCAGCGCCCCATCGGGGACATCCTTGGTGATGGTGGATCCCGCCCCCACCGTCACGTTGCTGCCTAGCCGCAGGGGCGCCACCAGCACCGAGTTGGCACCGGTCTTGCTGCCGGCCCCCACCACCGTGCGGTGCTTGCGCATTCCGTCGTAGTTGGCCGTAATCGTGCCGGCTCCCACGTTCACCCCCGCGCCCAGGTCGGCGTCGCCGATGTAGCTGAGGTGGTTCACTTTCACGCCGCTGGCCAGGCTGCTGTTTTTCACCTCCACGAAGTTGCCGATGTGGCACTGCTGGCCGAGTTGGGTGCCCGGGCGGAGTTGGGCAAAGGGCCCGATGGCGCAGCCATCGGCTACCTCGGCCTGCCGCAGGACGGAGTGGAGCACGGAGACGTTAGCGCCCAGTTGGCTGTCTTCAATCAGGCAACCGGGGCCGATGCGGCAGCCATCGCCGATCGCGCTGGTGCCGCGGAAATGGCACTGGGGTTCGACCACCACATCGCGGCCGAAGCAGGTGCCCTCACTGAGGGTGCAGCTGGCGGGGTCAACGAAGGTCACCCCTTCGGCCATCCAGTGATGCCGCAGGCGCTCCTGCAGCACGGCCTCGCACTGGCTGAGCTGGAGCCGGTCGTTGATGCCGGTGATCTCATCGGCGTCGTCCACCTCCCGGTGCATGGCCGGGTTGAGCATGGCCACTGTGTCGGTGAGATAGAGCTCGCCCTGGTCGTTGTCGGTGGTGAGCTGCGGCAGCACCGCCGACAGCTGCTGCCAGTTGAAGCAGTAGATGCCCGCATTGGTGAGGGCGTTGCGGCGTTGCTCGTCGTTGCAGTCGCGGTGCTCCACGATGGCGCTCACCTGTCCATCGGGGCTGGCAAACACTCGGCCATAGCCGCTGGGATCGGCCAGCCGGGCGGTGAGCAGGGTGACGGCGGCGCCGCTGCTGCGGTGCTGCTCCAGCAGGGCGGCGAGAGTTTCGGGGCGCAGCAGGGGCACGTCGCCATTGAGCACCAGCAGATCGCCGCGGAAATCCCGCAATGGCTCCAGCAGCTGCTGCACGGCGTGGCCCGTGCCGTTCTGGGGCTGTTGCAGCACAAATTCCAGGCCGCTGTGCCCCTCCAGTTCCTGTTCCACCCGTTCAGCCTGGTGGCCCACGATCAGCAGGCGGCGGTCGGGCTGGAGGTGCTCACAGCTGGCCAGCACCCGCTCCACCAAGGTGGCGCCGGCCAGGGGCTGCAGCACCTTGGGCAGGGCGCTCTTCATGCGCGTGCCCTTCCCGGCAGCCAACACGGCAACGGCAAGCATGGACAGGTGCAAACGGCTGGGCCGGAATCTACGCGGGCTGCTTCAGGGGGCAGGCTGGTGCAGGCGGGCCAGATCGTCCCAGAAGCCTGGGTAGGACACGGCCGCCGCCTCAGGGCGGTGCAGCTGGCTAGCGCCGGCGGCAATGCCCGCGGCCACCGCCAGGCTCATCGCCACCCGGTGGTCGGTTTCGCTGTCGACCGTGGCGCCGCGGAGCTCGGTGATGCCCGTGATCGTTATACCGTCTTCGAATTCCTCAATCCGGGCCCCCATCGCCCCCAGTTGGCGGGCCATCACCGCCAGCCGGTCGGTTTCCTTCACCCGCAGTTCCTCGGCATCGCGGATGCGGCTGGTGCCTTCAGCGCAGCAGGCCGCCACGGCCAGCACGGGGATTTCATCCACCAATCGCGGAATCAGGTCGCCGCCGATCTCAAAGGCCCGCAGGGGGCCATGGCTCACCTGCAGATCCCCCACCGGCTCGCCGGCCACATCGCGGGCATTGATCACCGTGATGTTGGCGCCCATCTGCTCAAGCACCTCGAGGATGCCGGTACGGCTGGGATTGAGGCCCACGTTCTCCACCGTGAGCGCGGCGCCGGGGGTAATCGCACCGGCTACCAGCCAGAAGGCGGCGGAGCTGATGTCACCGGGCACCACCACGCTCTGGCCGCGCAGGGTCTGGCCTGGCGTCAGGGTCACCACGGTGTTCCCCGCGCCGCCCACCGTCAGGTCGGCCCCGAAGGCCCGCAGCATCCGCTCGCTGTGGTCGCGGCTCTGGGCCGGCTCAATCACGCTGGTGGGCCCCTCTGCGGTGAGGGCGGCCAGCAGGATGGCGCTCTTCACCTGGGCCGAGGCCACCGGCGTCTCGATCGTGGTGCCCTGCAGCGGCTGGCCCAGCACCGCCAGCGGGGCGAAGTTGCCGTCCTTGCGGCCATGAATCACGGCGCCCATCGCGGCCAGGGGCGCCCCCACCCGCCGCATCGGCCGGCCCCGCAGGGATCCGTCGCCGGTGAGCACGAAGTGGCGCCCCGCCCGGCCCGCCAGCAGGCCGAGCATCAGCCGCATCGTGGTGCCGGAGTTGCCGCAGTCGAGCACGTTCGCGGGTTCCTGGAGCCCATCGAGGCCTACGCCTTGCACAGTCACCGGCTCGCCGGCACGGATCTCCGACACCGTTACCCCCATGGCCCGCAGGCAGGCGGCGGTGCTGAGTGGGTCTTCGGCGGGCAGTAAGCCCTCGATGCGGGTTGTGCCCTCGGCGATGGCGCCGAAGAGGAGCGCCCGATGGGAGATGGATTTATCGCCCGGCACCTGCACCGAGCCGCGCAGGCTGCCGCCGCCGCGGAGCTGCAGGGGGCTGGAGGCGGTAGTGGTCTCAGCCACGGGCAAGCAGGGCGCTGGTGCGGCGATCCTATGGAGTGTGCTTTCCCCCGCCGATGGCCTGGCTCCTGTCTCTGCTGCTCACCCTGTTGCTGGCTGTGCCCGCCTGGGCCGCGGCTCCTGACTCCCAGCAGCAGCCTCTGCAGCGCGATGCCTACCTCTGTGAGGGGGATCCGCTGCAGGCAGAGGTGTTTGCGGGGGCCGTGGATGCGCCTGGGATCGCCAACATCAGCGTGGGCACGCCACCGGGTGCCTTTGTCGTGCTCCGCTGGCGCGGTGTGAGCCTGCAGCTGCCGCGCACCAACAATGCCGGCGCGCCCAGTTACACCGATGGCCGCTGGTGGTGGAGCGCGGTGGACCCGGAGCACCCCGAGTTCAGGCAGCGCCGGGGCGGGGTTGAGCGTTACGGGTGCGAGCGGGGGGAGGCAGGGCCCTGGTCTGACTAGCGTCGATGAGCTGCTCCGTTGTGTTGATCTTGGCGCCGCTGGCCCTGGTGGCCTGCCTGCTCCTACTGGTGCTGTGGCCCTCCTGGCTGATCCGCCTGGTGCTGCAGCCGCTGCTGCCCCAGGTGCTGTTCTGCGCCGGCGGTCGGCGCCGGCAGCTGGCGATCACCATCGACGACGGCCCGAGCTGGGCGGAGCAGCCGGGCGATCCCACCAGCCTGCAGCTGCTGGACCTGCTCAGGCGCCTGCAGGTGCAGACCACCTTCTTTGTGATCGGCGAGCACCTGGAGCGGGGGGCGCCGCAGTTTGTGGCGCGGGCCCTGGCGGAGGGCCACAGCATCGGCAACCACCTGCAGCGCGATCGGATCTCCGCCTGCCTGGACGGGCCAGCGTTCATCGAAGAGCTGCTCAGCACGGAGCAATCCCTGCAGCGGGCCGCTGCGCCCCAGCCGTTGCCGCTGCACTGGCTTCGCCCTGGTGGCGGCTGGGTGCATCCTCCGATGCTGCGCCGGGTGGAGGCCTATGGCTATCGCACCGTGCTCGGGTCGGTGTTCCCCTGGGACACGTTCCATCCGCCGCTGGCCTTTCAGCGTTGGTTTGTAGGCCGCAATGCCCATCCCGACGCCGTTCTGGTGTTGCACGACCGGCCTGACACCATCGCTGCCACCCTCGGCACGCTGGCGGCTGTGGTGCCGGAGCTGCAGCGCCGGGGCTACAAGTTTGTGGGCCTGGATCAGTTGGTGGCGGATGACTGCGTTGAGGACGCTTAAGGGGGGTCTTCGCGTTCGTTGCTGCAGTCGTTGCCCATGGGTCCACTGGGGAACGTCCTTCAGCAGTTCAGCGTTCGGGCTCGATGGTCTACCCCAGCAGTAGCCCCGCTTCGCTGTTGGCGCTGGCTTCGGCGCTGCGCAGATCGAAGAGCAGGTCTTCGAGGCTCAGGTCTTCCAGCGCCTTGAGCCGGGCCCGCTCCAGTCGCCGCTGCAGGGCCTCGGTGACCTGATCGGCTGGCGAGACCTCCTGGCCAACAATCGGGCCCGTGCCGATGTCGCCCCATTGCAGCGCAGCCCCTTCTCCCAGCCCGGCCAGCACCGCAGCCAAGCTGATCTCCCGCGCTGGCCGTGCCAGTTGGTAGCCACCCTGACGGCCCCGGCGCGCCACAAGGAGTCCATGGCGCCGCAAGCGCAGCAGCAGTTGCTCCAGCATCGGCTCCGGCAGCTGCTGCGTCTGGGCCAAGGCGTGGGTCGACTGCCACTGCAAGGGGTGGGCTGCCAGCTCCAGCAGGGCCTTGAGGGCATGGCTGGCCTGACGCGACAGCATCAGACCCGCGCCGCGAGCCGTTCCAGCACGTGCTCCAGGGTGTAGCCAAACAGCGCCGGATCGGGCTCCGTGGTGCCCACATCCGCCAGGCCCAGCTCGGCCCAGCGGGCATCGATGCGCGCCTCCAGCTCGGCTGGTCGGCCCAGAGGCTCACCCCAGGGGTGGCGCTTCTCCGGGCCGATCTTGGTGGTGGCATCGATCGCCAGCCGGCCGCCCAGGCCCAGCCGCTCGCTGGCGAAGTCGAGCGTGTCGAAGGGGGTGTCCTCGAGCACGAACAGATCCCGCTGGGGATCCACCTGGGCGCTGATCGCCCAGATCACTTGGCGTGGGTCGCGGATGTTGATGCTCTTGTCGACCACCACCACAAATTTGGTGTAAGTGAACTGAGGCAGGGCGCTCCAGAAGGCCATCGCCGCTCGCTTGGCCTGGCCGGGGTAGGCCTTGTCGATGGCGATCACGGCCAGCTTGTAGCTCAGGCCCTCCATCGGCAGGAAGAAATCGACGATCTCCGGGATCTGCTGGCGCAGGATCGGCGTGTAGATGCGATTCAGGGCGATGGCGAGCATCGCGTCTTCCTTGGGGGGCCGGCCGCTGAAGGTGGTGAAGTAAATCGGGTCGCGCCGCTGGGTGACGCACTGGATGCGCACCAGGGGTGAATCCTCCACGCCGCCGTAGAAGCCCATGTGGTCGCCAAAGGGCCCATCGGCCAGCTCCTCGCCCGGCGTGATCGTGCCTTCGAGCACCACCTCGCTGTGGCTGGGCACCTCCAGGTTGACCGTTTTGCACTTGGCCAGCCGCACGCCTTCACCCGCGTAGAGGCCGGCAAACAGCCACTCGCTCAGCTGCACCGGAATCGGCGTAGCCGCCGCCATCACCAGCAGCGGGTGCACGCCAATGGCGATGGCGATCTCCAGCTTCTTGCCCATGGCCGCCGCCTTGCGCAGGTGGCGGGCGCCGCCGCGCACGCTCAGCCAGTGCACTGTGAGTGAGTTGATGCTCTGCTGCTGCTGCCGGTACACGCCCACGTTGGGCGTGCCGGTTTCGGGGTCCTTGGTGATCACCAGCCCCAGGGTGATGATCCGGCCCCCATCGCCCGGCCAGGGGCGCAGCAGCGGCAGGGCATCGAGGTTCACCGCTTCCCCCTTGAACACCTGCTGGCGGCAGGGGGGGGTGAGATCGAGATCGGGCCGGGCCTTGAGCACATCCAGCAGCACCGAGCCAAACCGCACCGCCTCGCGGGCGCCCTTGGGAGGGCGAGGCTGTTGCAGCAGGGCCAGGCGCTCGCCCAGGGCCTCGAGCTCCTCGGGTCGCTCCATGCCCAGGCTCCACAGCACCCGTTCCTGGGTGCCGAGCAGGTTCACTGCCACCGGCATCGACGAGCCGATGACGTTTTCAAACAGCAATCCCGGCCCGCCGGCCGCCAGTACCCGATCGGCGATCGCCGCCAATTCCAGGTCGGGATCCACCGGGGCAGTAATGCGGCGCAGGGCGCCACGGCTCTCCAGCAGCTCCAAGAAACCGCGCAGGTCCCGGCGGCTGCGCTGGCTGAACACGGGCGCGGCCATGGGGGCAGACATCAGGTCATTCCAGTCAAACCACTTTGACGGATGCCCCTGATTACTGTGGCGCTCCTGAGCTGTCGCAGCGCCCGTGCTGGTTTCCTACTTCCACACCTCCGAGTGCGTTCCGGTCCTGAATGTTGCGGCTGCAGGCGGGCCCGATGCAGCCGGTTTGCCTGATGCAGCCGTGGTGATCGATGTGCTGCGGGCCACCACCACCATCGCCTGGTCGCTGCAGAACGGCGCCGAGGCGGTGGAGGCCTTTGCCAGCCTGGATGAGCTGGAGGCGGCCGCTGCTGCCTGGCCGGCCGAAAAGCGGCTGCGTGCAGGCGAGCGCGGTGGCCAGCGGGTGGAGGGCTACGACCTGGGCAACTCGCCCCTGGCGGTCACTCCCGAGCTGGTGGGGGGCAAGCGGATCTTCATGAGCACCACCAACGGCACCCGCTCCCTGGCGGTGGTCAAGCCGGTGCCGCTGCTGTTGACGGCCTGCCTGCCGAACCGCACGGCGGTCGCCCGGCGTCTGCTCGAGCACGACTGCAAACGGGTGTGGATCGTCGGCAGCGGCTGGGAGGGTGATTACTCCCTGGAAGACAGCCTCGCCGCCGGTGCCGTGGCTTCGGCGGCCATGGAGATGGCCGTGGCACCCCACATCGGGGTGAGCTGCGGCAACGACGAGATGTTGGCGGCTCTGGCCCTGTGGCAGCAGTGGCGCCACGATCCGGAAACCGCCCTGCGCTCCGCCAGCCACGGCCAACGCCTGATCGGCCTGGGCAACCATGACGCCGATTTCGCCTGCTGCGCCGCCATTGACACCCTGAAGATGGTGCCCTTCCAGGCGGAGCACGGGGTGCTGAAGGCCAGCTGAGGGTCCCTAGCGCCCCTTGGCAGTTCCCCTACAGTTCGCCCGTTCGCTTTGGGCAGTCGGTGAGCAGTTTTCTGGCGGCAGCTGTGCAGCTCACCAGCACGCCCGATCCGGATGCGAATTTCGCCGCTGCCGAAGAGCAGATCGAATTGGCAGCCCGCCGCGGCGCCGAACTGGTGGGTCTGCCTGAAAATTTCGCCTTCATGGGGGATGACGAGCGTCGTCTGGAGCTGGCGGCCTCTCTGGCCGAGCGCTGCAGTCGCTTTCTGGTCACCATGGCGCGCCGCTATCAGGTGACCTTGCTCGGGGGCGGCTTTCCGGTGCCGGCCGGTCCCGGCCAGACCTTCAACCGGGCTGAGCTCGTGAGCACCGAAGGCCAGCTGCTGGCCCAATACGACAAGATTCACCTGTTCGACGTTGACCTTCCGGACGGCAACACCTACCGGGAATCGGCCACCGTGCAGCCCGGCAACCAACTTCCGCCGGTGGTGGATGTGCCAGGGCTGGGGCGGGTTGGTCTCTCGATCTGTTACGACGTGCGCTTTCCGGAGCTCTACCGCCATCTCGCCGCAGCGGGAGTGGATGTGTTGATGGTGCCGGCGGCCTTCACCGCCTTCACCGGCAAAGACCATTGGCAGGTGCTGCTCCAGGCCCGCGCCATCGAGAACACGGCCTACGTGCTGGCACCGGCCCAGACCGGGTTGCACTACTGCCGGCGCCAGAGCCACGGCCATGCGCTGGTGATTGACCCCTGGGGCACGGTGCTCGCCGATGCCGGTGTCGGTGTCGGTTCGGCGGTGGCCCCGATCGACCCGGGCCATGCCAAGCGGGTGCGGGCCCAGATGCCCAGCCTGGAGCACCGCCGGCCGGCCCTGTTCTGACGCTCCTGATGCGTTGGCCTGTCAGCGTCAAGTGGACATCAGCCCTGGCGGCCCTGGCCTTGGTGCTGGCGGATCTGCCGGCCTGGGCGTCGTCGCTGGCGGCCTGGCGCATCACCCGCGCCGGCCAACTGGAGCTGCGCACCAGCCTCGATGTGCGTCCCCAGGCGTTTTTTGAAGCGGGATCAGCTTTTCGGGGGCCACGGGTGTGGGTGGATCTGCCCGGCGCCCCGTCCCGCACCCGCACCGTTCGGGGGGGTGGCGCCGTGCGGGAGGTGCGCATCGGCCGGCCCGATGGCTTCACCACCCGCTTGGTGCTGGAGTTTGCCCCCGGCACCCAACTGGATCCGGGTGGGCTGAGGCTGGTGGGCACCGCCCGGGACCGCTGGCGGATGGAGTTGCCGGGGCTGGCCAATCAAACGGGCCTTGGTCTGGGAGAGGGCGATCTCGACGCCGTCAGCCGTGCTGGGTGGGATCGGGGGAGCCCGTTCCCCACCGCCAGCACACCCCTGTCGGCGGATGGCCTGCCGGTGGTGCCCCGGGGTCGCTTCAAGGTGGTGATCGATCCAGGCCACGGCGGGCCCGATCCTGGGGCCGTGGGCATCGGCGGCCTGCGGGAAACCGATGTGGTGCTTGATGTCTGTCTGCAGATGGCCCGGTTGCTGCAGGCTCGCGGCGTTCAGGTGCTGATGACCCGCACCTCTGAGGTGGACGTCGATCTCCCCCCTCGGGTTGCCTTGGCCAACAGCAGTGGCGCCGATCTGTTTGTGAGCGTGCACGCCAATGCCTTGAGCATGGCGCGCCCCGATGTGAACGGCATCGAGACCTTCTACTTCGAGGGGGCGGGGGCCGCCTCGCGCCGTCTGGCGGGGGCACTGCAGCAGCAGATGCTCGCCATTTCACCTGGCACACCTGATCGGGGCGTGCGCACGGGCCGCTTCTTCGTGATTCGCCGCACGGTGATGCCTTCGGCCCTGGTGGAGATGGGTTTTCTCACCGGCGAGCTCGATTCCCGCCGCCTCGCCGATCCCGATTACCGCCGGCGCATGGCGCTCGCCCTCTCGGCTGGGATTCTCAATGCCCTGCAGGACCGGCCATGAGTGCATTGGTAGGACTCTTCGACAGCGGCCTCGGCGGGCTCACGGTGCTGCGCCGTCTGCAGGAGCGCTATCCCCACTCCTCCTGCTTGTACCTCGGCGACACGGCCCGGGTTCCCTATGGCCAGCGCAGCGTGGCCGACATCCGCGCCATCGCAGCCGAGGTGGTGATGTGGTTGCGGCACCAGCAGGTGGGCGTGCTGGTGATGGCCTGCAATACCTCCAATGCCCTGGCTCTGGATGTGGCTGTGGCCGAGGCCGGCGTGCCGGTGGTGGGGTTGATCGACAGCGTGGCGGCCGATCTGGATAGTGAGCGCGTGGGTGTGCTCGCCACCCCCGCCACCGCCAGCAGCGGCGCCTACCGCCGGGCGATCCATGCCTGCCATCCCCACGCTGAGGTGCTGGAGGTGGGCTGCCCGGCCTTTGTGCCCCTGATTGAGGCGGGGGATTTGCAGGCTCCGGCCGTGGAGGCCGAGGCGCTGGCCTACCTGGCTCCCCTGCTGGCGGCCGGCGTCGACACGGTCGTGCTGGGCTGCACCCACTACCCGATGTTGCGCCCGCTGCTCACGGCCCTGCTGCCTCCCCACGTGCGGCTCGTCGACCCAGCGGCTTCCGCCGTGCGGCGGCTGGGCCCCTTGCTCGCCAGCATGGGAGGGATGCCCGAAGGAGAGTTGTCAGGTGTGGATGTGGTCCCACCAGCCCAGCGCACCCGGGTCTGCGTGAGCGGTTGCGCGGAAGCCTTCGCTGATGGGGCC
Source organism: Cyanobium sp. ATX 6E8 (assembly GCF_024346335.1). Lineage (NCBI taxonomy): Bacteria > Bacillati > Cyanobacteriota > Cyanophyceae > Synechococcales > Prochlorococcaceae > Cyanobium > Cyanobium sp. ATX 6E8. The sequence goes on from NZ_JAGQCT010000002.1 coordinate 94,828, forward strand.
AGCCGCTGGCTGGGCTATCGACCGTCGGTGGAGCGGGTCGACCTGCGGTCGGTCGGCTGAGCCTTCTAGGATCGCGCCACGGCGGAGGTGTTGTGGCAACGGTTGCAGAGCTGCTCCAGCCCGTTGAGGCTGATCTGGATGCCCTGCTGGCCGATCTGCGCAGCCTGATCGGAGCCGGTCACCCCATTCTTCAGGCCGCTGCAGAGCATCTGTTTGCCGCTGGGGGCAAACGTTTGCGTCCCGGCATCGTGCTGCTGCTGTCTCGGGCGGTGGCTGCCGATGGCGAACTGGGCCCGCGGCATCGGCGTTTGGCCGAGATCACCGAGATGATCCACACGGCCTCCCTGGTGCACGACGATGTCGTCGACGAGGCCGCCACCCGCCGCGGTGTTGACACCGTGCACAGCCGCTTCAACCACCGCGTCGCTGTGCTGGCTGGTGATTTTTTGTTTGCCCAGGCCAGTTGGCACCTCGCCAACCTCGACGATCTCGAGGTGGTCAAGCTACTCAGTCGGGTGATCATGGATCTGGCCGACGGTGAGGTGAAGCAGGGCCTGTTCCGCTACGACACCGGCCAGAGCTTCGAGACCTACCTCGAGAAGAGCTACTGCAAAACGGCTTCCCTGATTGCCAACAGCGCCCGGGCGGCCGGCGTGCTCACGGGCCTGCCTGCGCCCCAGCTCGATGATCTGTATCGCTTTGGGCGCCAGCTGGGTCTGGCCTTCCAGGTGGTCGACGACATCCTCGATTTCACCGGCAGCGACCAGCAACTGGGCAAGCCGGCCGCTAGCGATCTGGCCTCGGGGTACCTCACTGCACCGGCCCTCTATGCCCTTCAGGAGCGACCGGCCCTGGCTTGCCTGATCGAGCGGGAATTCAGCGAGGAGGGCGACCTCGAGCAGGCCCTCGAGCTGGTTCGCGGCTGCGAGGCGATTCCCCGCTCGCGGGCCCTGGCCGAGGGCTTTGCCCAGGAGGCTTCTCAAGCCCTGGACTGGTTGGCACCCTCCGAGCCCCGCAGCGCCCTGCGTGCCCTGCCGGATTTCGTGCTCAGCCGGCTGTATTGATCATTCGCCTCCCACTGCCAGCAGGGGCGTCTGCTGGAGGCTGCTGAGAAACCGCTCGATGCCCGGGTAAACCCGCTGCCGCTCGTGTTCGCTGATCTGGGCGGGCGGCACCACAAACACCTGGCAGCCAGCGGCGCGGGCCGCCTGGGCCCCGGCCGGGGAATCTTCAAACGCCCAGGTCTGCTCGGGCGCAACCCCCAGACGCTCGGCGGCCAGCAGGAACACATCCGGTGCCGGCTTGCCAGCCGCCAGCGCTGGATCGTCGCCATGGACCCGGGTGGTGATTGCCTCCAGCCATGGATGGGGTGCCGTTTTGAGCGCCACGGCTGCGCGCGAGCTGCTGGTGGCGAGCGCCATCGGGATGGCTAGCGCAACGCAGCGCTGCACCAGCTCCACCGCCCCCGCGGTGGGCTGGGCGTGGATCAGCAGGGCTTCAGCGATGGGCTGGCGCACGTCCAACAGGGCTTCAGGGCTGGGGGCGGAGCCTTGGGCCGCTTCGATCCAGTCGACCACCTGGTCTGCGCAATCCAGGCGGCGGCGGCCCCGCAGGCCCAGCAGCTGGGCGTCTGTCAGCAGGCAGCCGAAATGCTCGGCGGCTTGACGCCAGGCCTGGGCGTGCAAGGGCTCGGTATCGAGCAGCAGGCCATCGAGATCAAACAGGCAGGCAGCAGGCTTCCCCATCCGACCATTCTCGGCGACGGCAGTGGCGTCATCGGCTGGCCGAGCCCCGGGGCTGCCCGCTTGAATGGCTTCAGGTTTCTTTGTTGTCGGCATCGCCATGGGTCAGGCCCCCACGATCGAGTCGGTGCTGCAGGAAGCGCGCCTGTTTGCGCCACCGGCTGAGCTGGCCGCGGGTGCCCGCATCGGTTCGATGGAGGCTTACCGGGCTCTCTGTGCCAAGGCTGAGGCCGATCCCGATGGTTTCTGGGGCGACCTGGCCCGCGAGCAGCTGCACTGGTTTGAGCCATTTCACACGGTGCTCGATTGGAGCAACCCTCCCTTCGCCAAGTGGTTTGAAGGCGGCACCACCAACCTGTCCTTTAACTGCCTCGATCGCCATCTCGAGGGCCCCCGCGCCGACAAGACAGCCCTGATCTGGGAAGGGGAGCCGGGCGATAGCCGCAGCTTCAGCTACCGCCAGCTGCACGCCGAAGTGTGCAAAGCCGCCAATGCGCTCAAGGCCCTGGGGATCGGCAAGGGGGATCTGGTGGCCCTCTACCTGCCCATGGTGCCGGAAGCGGCCATCGCCATGCTCGCCTGCGCCCGCATCGGTGCGCCCCACTCGGTGGTGTTCGGCGGCTTCTCGGCCGATGCCCTGCGCGACCGGCTGATCGATGGCCAGGTCAAGGCGGTGATCACCGCTGATGGCGGCTTCCGCAAGGACAAGCCCGTGCCCCTGAAACCGGCTGTGGATGAGGCTCTTGCCGGCAACGGTGGCGCCCCCAGCGTCGAGCACGTGCTCGTGGTGCAGAGACTGGCCGGTGCCGGTGGTGACTGCGCCATGACCAGCGGCCGGGATGTGTGGTGGCACGCGCTGGTGGACGCCCAGAGCGCCGAGTGCCCGGCCGAGCCGATGGCCAGCGAAGACCGGCTGTTTGTGCTCTACACCTCCGGCTCCACCGGCAAGCCCAAGGGGGTGGTGCACACCACCGCCGGCTACAACCTCTGGGCCCACCTCACGTTCCAGTGGATCTTTGACATCCGCGAGGATGACATCCACTGGTGCACCGCCGATGTGGGCTGGATCACCGGCCACAGCTACATCGTGTATGGCCCGCTCTCCAACGGTGCCACCACGGTGATGTACGAGGGCGCGCCCCGCCCCAGCAAGCCCGGCGCCTTCTGGGAGGTGATCCAGAAGCACCGCTGCACGATTTTCTACACCGCCCCCACGGCGATCCGCGCCTTCATGAAGAGCGGCCGCGAGGTGCCCGACCAGTACGACATGAGCAGCCTGCGCATCCTCGGCACCGTGGGCGAGCCCATCAATCCAGAAGCCTGGATGTGGTATCGGGATGTGATCGGCGGTGATCGCTGCCCGGTGGTGGACACCTGGTGGCAGACCGAGACCGGCGGCGTGATGATCAGCCCCCTGCCCGGGGCCACCTCCACCAAGCCCGGTTCCTGCACCCTGCCCTTGCCTGGCATCGCTGCCGACATCGTCAATCATGAGGGGGCATCCCAGGGGGTCGACCAGGGTGGCTATCTGGCGGTGCGTCGCCCCTGGCCCGGAATGATGCGCACGGTGCACGGCGATCCGGAGCGCTTCCGCAAGAGCTACTGGGAGGAGATCCGCCCGGCCGATGGCTCCTGGCTCTATTTCGCCGGTGACGGGGCCCGCCGCGATGCCGACGGTTACTTCTGGGTGATGGGCCGCGTCGATGACGTGATCAACGTGAGCGGCCATCGCCTCGGCACCATGGAGATCGAGAGCGCCTTGGTGAGCCACCCGGCCGTGGCCGAGGCCGCCGTGGTGGGCCGGCCAGACGATCTCAAGGGCGAGGGCATCGTCGCCTTCGTGACCTTGGAGACCGGCCGCACCGGTGATGACGCCCTGATGGCGGAGCTACGCAGCCATGTGGGCAAGGAGATCGGTCCGATCGCCAGGCCGGATCTGATCAAGTTCACCGATGCTCTACCGAAAACCCGCAGCGGCAAGATCATGCGCCGGATCCTGCGGGCCCTTGCTGATGGTCAGGAGGTGAGCGGCGATACCAGCACCCTGGAGGACCGTTCGGTGCTCGATGCCCTACGGGTCTAGATCGGCTGGGAGGGCAGGTCCCCCCAGGCATCGATGCTGGTGGCGATGCGGTCGAGGGCCCGCTGCCGGGCTGGATCATCGGCCCAGCTGCCCAGCAGGTTTTGGCGCAGTCCCGCACTGGCAGGCGCCAGGTGATCCCCAGGCAGCTCGAGGAGCTCGGTGGCGTCCTCAGCCCGGCTCTGCAGCACGCCCAGTAACCGGCCGCTCTGGTCGATGCCATCGCGCTTGAAGCGCACCAGCAGGTTGCGCGGTTGGCGGTAGCTGCGGGCCAACTGGTGCAGGGTTTCCTCCGGCGATGGACTGAACTCACTGCGGAAGTTGAATTGCTGGCCCAGTTCCGCCAGCAGCGGCACCGAGCGCTCGGCCGAGAAGTTGTTGAAGCTCAGGGCCACCAGGCCGCTGGCGCTGCGACCGCCATCGGGAGCCAACAGATGCAATTTGCAGCCCAGGCTGTGGCCAAGCCGCAGCAGGGGGGCCGTGCTGTCATCGCCTTCGCGCAGTTGGCGAAAACGGCGCCAAGCCGTGTTGGCCTGGTCTTGATGGTCAAATCCCGGCACGTAACTCCAGGCCCGCACCAGCCAGCCCTTGGATGTCAGAGCCTCCAGCAGCCGCCGATAGCTGAGCTGGGGGGTGGCGGCCAGGTAGCTGCCGCCGATGAATTCGATGCAGCCGCGTGCCCCTCCCGCTGGCTCCAGCTGCCAGATGTCACCTCGCTGGCGCCAGCGCGTCATGGTCAGAGGGCCAGGCGCTGCAGGGCGGCCCGGGCTTCATTGCGGTGGGCGGCCCCGTCCAGCAGGTTGTTGAACACATGCCGGATCACCCCTTCGCCGTCGATCACGTAGGTCACCCGGCCCGGCAACAACCCGAGCACATTGGGTACACCGAACGCTTGGCGAAGCCGATTGCTCTGGTCTACCAGCAGCGGGTAAGGGATGTTGTGGCGGCTGGCAAAGCGCTGGTGGCTGGCCAGGTCGTCGCCGCTGACGCCCCACACCTCCGCGCCCAGGGCCTGGAGGTCGGCGTAGCTGTCGCGAAAGGCACAGGCCTCGGCCGTGCAGCCAGGGGTGTCGTCTTTGGGATAGAAAAACAGCACCAGGGCTTTGCCGGCGAGCTGATCGCTGCGGCGCTCGCTGCCGTGTTGATCAAGGAGCGCCACCAAGGGGGCTCGGTCTCCGGCGGCAAGGCCCATGCCTGGATCGGGAATCTGGTGCTTCACCCTAGGCAGCGACCTCTGGTCGCCGGAGGTTCGGGCTGGGACGATGGGGCAGCAGTGCCCTGGACACCGTGAGCGGCCCGATCGAGGAACAGCCCAGCCTTTGGCAGCAGAGCGATCTGCTCAGCCTGGCGCCCCAGGCCCCCGAGCCAGGTCCAGCCCCCAAGCGCGATCGCCAGCCCCAGCTGCCGCCCCTCACGGGCCGCTCGGATGCGGCCCGGGTCGCTCCAACCACCCTGTTGATCCTTGACACCGAAACCACCGGCCTGGAGCCCAGCTCTGCCGAATGCATTGAGGTGGGAGCCGTGTTGTTTCACGTGCCCCAGCGCGCTGTGCTCAGCCAGGTGTCCTTCCTGTTGCCGGCCCAGGTCAATCCAGCCGAGGCCGTCAACGGCATTGCGGCGGCGGTGACGCAGCTTCCCCAGCCCTGGCAGGCCGGCCTGCAGCACTTTGAGGCCATGCTGGGGGCGGCCGATGCGGTGCTGGCCCACAACGCGGCCTTCGATGCCCAGTGGTTTGGTCGGGGGCCCTTGCCACCGATCAACAAGGCCTGGATCTGCTCGATGGACGACATCCGCTGGCCCGCGGAGCGACATCTTCGGCCTGCGCCGTCGGTGCGCGATCTGGCCCTGGCCTACGGCGTGCCGGTGTGGGCCGCCCACCGGGCTCTCACCGACTGCATCTACCTGGTGCAGGTGTTCGAGCGCTGCACCAACCTCGAAGAGTTGCTGGTGGCGGCGCTGGAGCCCAAGCTGCTGTTCCGCGCCAACCTCACCTACGCCGAGCGCCACCGGGCCAAGGAGGCCGGGTTCCGCTGGAACGATCCGGTGCGGGGTGCCTGGACCCGTCGCCTCAGCGAGCGGGAGGCCCAGGCCTTGCCCTTTCCGGTGCAACCGGTGGATGCCGACCCCGTGGCGGCCTAGCGGCACGGCTCTGTACCGATTGTCTTCCAATCTCTGAAGCAGAGCGGGGTGTTCGCGCCATTGTTGTTCTGCAGGCGCAGGGTGGTGGTGCGGTCGCCATGGAGACCATGGCCAGTCGGGTGCGGTTTCGGGTTCTGCAGGTGGACGGTGGTCCCCAGCAGCGCGTGCTCCGTTGGCAGGCTGCGAGGTCTTGGGCACGGCTGATCCGCGAGGCTGAGGCGCTGTGGCGGGTGGATGTGCGCGGTCTGCGTCGTCTGGCTGCCCATGAGCTGGGCCAGTTGCTGCAGGAGGTGCCGCCGCGTTTGCGACATCGCGTCAACCGCTGGCTGGAGCGGCTCCAGGTGGCGACCCGGCTGCGGTGATCTGGGAGTGAGTCGGCTAGTTCAGTCAGCCGCTGGCTACAAAAAAACCGGCTGGGGAAGCCGGTGGAAGCTGCACTAGTGCTGAAAGCGGTACTAGTGCTGGAAGCAGTACTAGTGCTGGAAGCAGTACAGATGCTGACCGCTGGACGCGGTGCCGGCTAAAAATCGGAGCGACAGGATTTGAACCTGCGACCCCCACTACCCCAAAGTGGTGCGCTACCAAGCTGCGCTACGCCCCGGCAGAAGGAAGCTACCACAACGCTTTGCGCGGTTTCAGCCGCTGGATCAGGCGCCGGCTGAGTCTCTCCCGGCTGAGACCCGCGTAGCCCGCAATCCGCTGCTGATGGGCCAGTTGGCGCAACTCCGCCAGCCCCATGCTCGCCAGCCGCAGCTCGGGCAGTTTCTGCCAAGCAGCGGCGGCGGCCGGCAGATTCGACCCCCGACGGGAGCCGCCGAAGCTCAGCAGGGCTCCCCCTGCCATCCATTCCGGCACCAGCACAAACAACACCGCGAGCAGTCCATAGAGCTCAACCAGCCCCTTGGGCAGGGGGTGCAGTTGGCGATGCTGCGATTGGCGGTGGCGCGACGGTGGCTTGGTCACAGCAGCTGGAGGCTGGGTTGGGGGCGCCGGTCCAGGGCCTGGGGCGCGGTGTTCTCGCGCCACTGGAGCGGTGGCTCTGGACGCGGATTCAACCGCACGCTCCAGAACACAAGCGCAAAGCACAGGCCCAGGGTGATCAGGAGTCCCAGAATCACCACCCGATCCGGCAACGGATTCATGGCTCCAGCCCTCTCACACCTGCTCCGTACGCAGGCATTCCAACCGCCGTGACTGCTGCTCCATGGTGAGCACGTCCCCCTTGAGTACCAGGGTCATCTGGTCGTTGCGGTAGCGGATGCCGGGCAGGTCGGAGGCCTCGCGGAACAGGGTTGAACGGAAACGGCCGGCGATCAGGGAGGCCTGGGCGTCGTTGCGCTCCAAGGTGACCCGACGGGCATTGGGGCAGAGGAACTGCTCGGTGATGCCGTAGTCCTCCCACCACGGGGAGCCCATGGAGATCAGGCTGAGCGCCAGCAGCGACAGGGGCAACGACACAGGCAGCACCGACCCCTCCTAGGCCAAGTGAATGGGGGAATTGTCCCCCCGCAGCACGCAATGGGCCACCGACCAGTCGTAGGCATCCCACACTCGGGAATCGAGTTTGTAGGCGGCGCCGGGGAACTCGCCCAGCCGTTGGCCGCTGGGCTGGGCGGAGCAATAGGGCCGGCTTCCCGGTTTCGCTAAATACTGCTGGTGATACGGCTCTGCAAACCAGAAGGTCTGTTGGCTGCGCAGCTCGGTGGTGATCGGCCCAAAGCCAGCGCCGCTCAACAGGGCTTGGTAAGCGTCGCGGCTGGCTTCGGCCTGGGCCAATAAGCCCGGATCGTTGACGTAAATCACGGAGCGGTACTGGCTACCGCGGTCGTTGCCCTGGCGATCTCCCTGGGTGGGGTCGTGGCATTCCCAGAAGAGTTTCAGCAGGTCGCTGAAATCAATCTGAGCGCTATCCCAAACCACCCGCACCACCTCGCTGTGGCCGGTGCGTCCAGAGCACACCTGGTCGTAGCTGGGTTGCTGGATCGTGCCGCCCGCGTAGCCCACCGCTGTGGTCACCACCCCGGGCAGGCGCCAGAACCCTTTTTCTGCGCCCCAGAAACAACCGCAGCCGAACACCGCTTCGTGCTGCCCCTGCTGGGGGGCCGCCTCGATCGGAGTGCCCAGCACCACATGCGGAGACTGGGTCTGGGGAGCGGTCTGAAACAGCCCGAACACACTCGATCGTGCAATGAAAGACGAGCCTAGGCAGCCCCTTTCGTGCCTGCGTCAGCCTCCAGCGCGATGTGGTTGAGCAGGGTGGTGGTGAAGGCGAACAGCAGGAAGGGCAACGAGAGCACCAGGATCAATCCCACCCCCACCAGGGCGAAGATCGGCTTGCTGGCTCCCATCAGCGCCAGGCCCGCAGCCAGGCTGGCAAAGATCACCAGCATCCAGATCAGGATCTGGCCGTAGATGTCGCCGAAGGTGAGGGTGCAGCGCAGCCGATACGACAAGCCGGTCAGTCGGGTGGCGGGCGACGGTGCGGGCTCCATGACTCCGGACGCGATTGGCGATCTCTTCTAGGTAAGCCGCGGCGGGCCGGGTTGTCTGGAGAGGGCAACAAGTATTGAGATCAGCCCGCAGCCCTGAGCTGCTCGGTGGCCTGTTCCCGATCCCACAGCCGCCGGTAGGTGCCGCCCTGGGCGAGCAGCTCGCTGTGGTGGCCCTGCTGCACCAGCCGCCCCTCCTCCATCACCAGCACCCGATCACAGGCGGCGGCGGCAGAGAGTTGGTGGCTGATCATCAAGATTGTGCGGGTCTGCCGTTGACGCGACTGTTCCTCGCGGACGCTGCGCAGGATCTCGGCGGCCGTCGTGTTGTCGACACTGGCGAGGGCATCGTCCAGCACCAGCAGGGGCGTCTGCACCAACAGGGCTCGTCCCAGGGCCGTGCGCTGGCGCTGGCCTCCGCTGAGGGTGATGCCCCGTTCACCCACCAGGGTGTTGTAGCCATCGGGGAAGCCCTTGATATCGCCCTCCAGCCGGGCCTGGCGGGCTGCCGCCTGAACGCGCTCCAGGGGCGCCTCGGGCTCGCCATAGCGCAGGTTGTCGGCAAGGGTGGCGGTGAACAGGTAGCCCTCCTGGGGGACTAGGCCGACTTGGGCGCGCAGGGCCTCGAGATCGAGGGCGGTGATGTCGACCCCATCGAGCCAGAGTTGGCCGGGCTCCACCTCCACCATGCGTCCAAGCGCTCGGGCCAGGGTGGTTTTGCCGCAGCCCACGGGCCCCACCACCGCCACCAGTTCGCCGGGATGGAGCACAAAGCTGACGTCCACCAGTGCCGGTCGCGGAGCACCGGGGTACCGCACGGTGAGACCGCGGGCTTCGATTGCGCCCCGGCTTGGTTGGCTTGGCGGTTGGGGTGACGAAGGCGACACGATCAGGGGGCGCCGGCGCAGCAGGTCTTCCACCCGCTCCAGGCTCACCTGGCCCGTCTGGAAGGTGTTAAGGGTGAAGCCCAGCAGCGCCGTGGGAAACACCAGTCGCTCCACAAACAGGATCAGGGCGACGAGGTCGCCGATCGTCAGGCGGCCACTTTCGAGTTGGCCGCTGCCCAGGGCCAGCAGCAGCAGCAGGCTGATCGAGGAGATGCCCTCCAACAGCGGAAATAGCGTGCTGCGGGTGCGGGCTAGTCCCAGGGCCGCATCCCTGTACATCCGGTTGCGTCCGGCGAAGGCGGCCTGCTCGGTGCTCTCCTGGCCGTAAATCTTGATCGCGCTGATCCCGGAGAGGTCCTCCTGGATCAGGTCGCTCAGGGAGGCGAGGGCCTCCTGTTGGCGCCGCTGCTGGCGCATCATTCGCCCTCCGAACAGGCGAACCACCATCAGCATGAGGGGATAGAGCCCCACCGCCGCCAGGCTCAGCCACGGGTCGATGGCCAGCATCGCCGGCAAGGTGAGCGCATAGGCCAACACCGTGTTGGTGAGGCTGAGCACGGCGAAGCCCAGCAGCCGCCGCACATTTTCCACATCGCTGGTGGCTCGGCTGATCACCTCGCCGCTGCCGGTGGTTTGCACCCAACCGGGCTCTTGCCGCAGCAGGTGATCAAAAATCTGCTGTTTGAGATCGGCTTCTACCTGCCGCCCCACGCCAAACACCAGCATGCGCGAGTAGAGCCGCACCGCTCCCATCACTGTTGCCAGGGCGACGATCAGGGCTGCCTGCGCCAGCACGTCCTGGAGATCAAAGCCGTCCTGCAGGTCGTCGATCACCCGCCGTACCAACAGCGGAATCGAGACGCTCAGCAGGTTCACTACCACCAGGGCGGCCATGCCCTGGAACACCACTTTGCGGTGGGGCCGCAGGTAGCGGCCAATCAGATCCAGCCGGATGGCTCCCATCGGGGCCGGGTGCACAGGTGGCCCCAACCTAGGGACGCGCTTTTCCGGCAGGCTGGACACCTGAATGGGGCAGCGCCATGGCTTCCGGTAACTCGGCTTCCGGTAACTCGGCTTCCGGCAACAAGGCTTCCGGCAACAACGACCAGAGCCATCCCCTTTATGCCACCGACCGCGACGCAGTGGACCGTTTGCTGGCTGCGGAGGTGCCGGCCGACGATCACCTCGTGGATGCGGCGCGTCTGCTCATGCGCTACGAGGGTTTTCCTGGCGCCCATGACCTCAGCGCCGACCTGGCCAAGACGCTGCGACTCTGGGGCCTGAGCCGGGAGGAGCTGCATCGCCGCACCCGCGCCATCTGGGCAGCGGGCTTTCGCCCGGCGCCGGCGGCCAGTGAGGCGGTTGGATCCAGTTTTGATACCGCCGATCAGGAGCAGGGCTGAACAACGTTGCTCAGGGGCATCGCCAATTTCCCCCTCTTCGGGTGATAGTGGAGGAGTCCCCATCACCCGGCCCGGCGTGCTTTGCACCCGGGCTTTTTTCTGGCTCCAGCTCTGGCTTCAAGTCCGGCTCCAACGGATCCTTCCCTCCCCGACCCCATGGCCCAAGCCCATCCCTGGCCCGCTCTCCTGGAGCAACTGCTGCAGGGAGATCCGCTCTCGACAGAGCAGGCCACAGCGCTCATGCATGGCTGGCTGGCTCAGCAAATTGACCCCGTTCTTACCGGTGGCTTGCTCGTGGCTCTGCGGGCCAAGGGGGTGACGGGTGGCGAGCTGGCGGCGATGGCTGCGGTGCTGCGGCAGGCCTGTCCGATGCCAGCTGCCCGCCCGTCCTTCGCCCTGGTGGACACCTGCGGCACCGGCGGCGACGGCGCCGACAGCTTCAACATTTCCACCGCCGTGGCCTTTGTGGCGGCTGCCTGCGGTGCGCCTGTGGCCAAGCACGGCAACCGCAGCGCCAGCGGCCGGGTGGGCTCGGCCGATGTTCTGGAAGCCCTGGGCCTCCATCTGCAGGCGCCAGCGGAGCAGGTGATCGGCGCCCTGGCCGATGCAGGGCTCACGTTCCTGTTCGCACCGGGCTGGCATCCGGCTCTCGTCGGCCTGGCCCCCCTGCGGCGCACCCTTGGGGTGCGCACCGTGTTCAACCTGCTCGGGCCGCTGGTCAATCCCCTGCGGCCCGAGGCCCAGGTGTTGGGGGTGGCCCGGCCGGAGTTGCTCGATCCCATGGCCGAGGCTCTGGCTCAGCTGGGCCTGCGGCGCGCGGTTGTGGTGCACGGCCACGGTGGCTTGGATGAGGCGTCCCTCGCTGGCGTCAATGCCCTACGGCTGGTCGAGAACGGAGCGGTGCAGGCCGATCAACTCGACCCCGAGCAGTTGGGCCTGGCTCGAGCGCCACTGGCGGCTTTGGCTGGCGGCGACCTCGCCACCAATCGCACCATCCTTGAAGCGGTGCTCCAGGGCCGGGGCACCCAGCCCCAACAGGATGTGGTGGCGTTGAACACGGCCTTGGTGCTGTGGGCCGCTGGCCGGGCCGACAGCGTGGCGGATGGACTCCAGCAGGCCCAGCAGGCCCTGGCGGCTGGCGGCGGCTGGCAGGCCCTGGAGCGGCTGCGCGCCGCCCTCCCCGCCCCCGCTGCGGGATGATCCAACCAACTGCGTTGAACCCGTGAGCGAGCCTGCTGCCACTGCCCTGCTGGTGCTGGCCGATGGCACGGTCCTGCGGGGCGAGGCCTTTGGTGCCCGCGGCACGGCCATCGGTGAAGTGGTGTTCAACACCGGCATGACCGGGTATCAGGAAGTGATGACCGACCCGAGTTACTCCGGGCAGCTGGTCACCTTCACGTATCCCGAGCTTGGCAACACCGGCGTCAACGCCGACGACCAGGAGGCGAATCGGCCCCATGTGCGTGGCGTCATTGCCCGCCAGCTGGCACCACGCGCCAGCAATTGGCGCTCCGAAGGAGATCTGGAAGCATGGCTGAGCCTGCACGGTGTGGTCGGCATCCGTGCCGTCGATACCCGCGCCTTGGTGCGCCATTTGCGAGAAGGGGGCGCCATCAACGGGGCCATCAGCACCGATGGCACCGCCCCTGGGGCCTTGCTGGAGCAGGTGCGCTCAGCCCCCTCCATGCAGGGGCTCAACCTGGCGGCCCAGGTGTCGACCCCAGAGCCTTATCAGTGGGATCGCTCCTGTGGCGCGGCCTTTGACGCCCGGCTGCAGCAGCGCCCCGATCGCCCCTACCGCGTGGTGGCGATCGATTTCGGCATCAAGCGGGCCATCCTCGAGCGCTTGGTGGCCCATGGCTGTGGGATCACCGTGTTACCCGCTGACGCCACCCTTGAGCAGGTGCTCAGTCACCAGCCGGAGGGGGTGTTTCTCTCCAATGGACCTGGCGATCCCGCCGCCGTCGCCACTGGCATTGAGCTGGCCAAGGGGTTGATTGCGCAGCCCAACCTGCCCCTGTTTGGGATCTGTCTGGGTCACCAGATCCTGGGGCTGGCCCTGGGGGGCCGCACCTTCAAGTTGGGCTATGGCCACCGCGGCCTCAACCATCCCTGCGGCAGCATCGGCCAAGTGGAGATCACCAGCCAAAACCATGGCTTCGCTCTGGATTCGGATTCCCTTCCCGCCGAGCGGGTGCGCGTGACCCATCACAACCTCAACGACCAGACGGTGGCGGCCTTGGAGATGTGCTCTCAGCCTGTGTTCGGTGTCCAATACCACCCCGAAGCGAGTCCCGGTCCCCATGACGCGGACCACCATTTCGCCCGTTTTGCCACCCTGATGGCCGAGCGCCGCTGAAGCCTGTCGCAGTTTTGTTGCGACTGCAGCAGCGACAAATTTGCTCTCTACACTTCGCCCCAGAACGGATTGGGGGCTGGAGCCATCAACGACCTGCAGCGATTGACGGTGTCCCTTCGAGGCGGCTTCGAGCAGCAGGCCCACTGCCAGCTGTTCCGCTTCACGGGACAGCTTGACGCCTATTCCGACAAGCAGTTCGGCGAGTTTGTGGCCTCCCATCGAGGCACCGGCCAGTCCTTGGTGATCGACCTGAGCCACATCGACTTCATCGACTCCTCCGGACTGGGGGCGCTCGTGCAACTTGCCAAGCAGTGCAACGCTGACCAGCAACAGTTTTTGGTGGTGGGTAACGCCCGGGTGGTGCAGACCGTGAAGCTGGTGCGCCTGGAAGAGTTTTTGCATCTCCAGCCCGATCTCGACACCGCACTTGGCAACCTCGCGGCCTGAGCAGGGCAGCCCCGACCCATTGGACAGCACGGGTTGGTTGGCAGGGCTGACGCCCCAGCCCCCCGGTGCCGAGCTCGGCCCCCTGCAGCTGGCCTGGCTGGGGGATGCGGTGTGGGAGTTGCACCATCGCCTGCAGCGCTGTCGTCGCCCTGCCCGCTCCCAGACCCTGCATCAGCAGGTGGTGCAGGTGGTGCGCGCCGATGCCCAGGCCCAGGCACTGGAGTGTCTTGATTCCTTGCTCAGTGAGGCCGAGCGCGATCTGGTGCGGCGCGGCCGCAATCGGGCCGGTCGTGGGCCGCGCCGGGGGGATGCGGCGGCCTATGGACAGGCCACGGGTTTTGAGACGCTGCTGGGCTGGCTGTTTCTTCACAACCCTCCCCGGTTGGTCGAGCTGCTAGATCACTTGAAGGAGAACGATCCATAACCTGCGGAAGACGTCATGAGCCCACGATTTGATCGCCGCCCCGAGAAGCGGACGGGGGGCGGGGCCCGCGGGGCTGGTCGCCCGCCCCGCTTCAGCGGTCCAAAGCCTGAGTGGCGCCGCGATGGAGCCGGCGAGGACCGGGAGGGAAGCCGCGATGCCCGGCGGGACCCAGGCGGGCCTGCGCCTCGCGGCGCTTCGCGCTATCAACCCCGCCGCGACGGTGGCGCCGATCGCCCCAGCAGCCGAGGTGAACGCCGCCCCTTTGAGCGCCGCAATGACAGCGACCGCCCCGCCTATGGGGAGCGCAGGCCGGATCGTTTCTCAGGGGATCGCGGTGCCGCCGATAGCAAGCCCTACGACCGCCGGCCTGGTGGCCGTTTTGAAGGTCGTCCCCAGGGTCGGCGCCCCGATGCAGCAGGACGCCCCGATGGTCGCCGTTTTGCAGGGCGCCGTCCCGATGGCCCGCGCTTCGAAGGACGCCGAGCTGACGGGGGCAGAATTGCCAGCGGCAGATTTGAAGCTGGCAGATTCGAAGGTGGGCGCCCGTCGCCAGGACGCTTCTCGCCCAAGCCCCTGATTGTCGATGCCGACAGCCTCCCCCCCAGTGGCGATGCGGAGCGCCACAGCGTTGACCCCAGCACCGACCTGATTTGGGGACGCCATCCAGCCCAGGCGGCCCTTGAAAGTGGTCGTCCCATCCACCGCGTCTGGTGCACGCCGGAGATGCGGTTCAGCCCGAAATTTCTCCAGTTGCTGCGCGAGGCCAAAGCCTCCGGGGTGCTGGTGGAGGAGGTCACCTGGGCGCGCCTGGGGCAGATCACTGGTGGGGCCGTGCACCAGGGCATTGCCCTGCAGACCGCCGCTGCGGAAACCCTGGACCTGCCGACCCTGCTTGAGGGATGCGCCGGCATCGGCGAACCGCCGCTGCTGATGGCGGTGGATGGCCTCACCGATCCCCAGAATCTGGGGGCGATCGTCCGCAGCGCCGAGGCCCTCGGGGCCCATGGCCTGGTCTTGCCCCAGCGCCGCAGCGCCGGCCTCACCGGTTCGGTGGCCAAGGTGGCAGCCGGGGCACTGGAGCACCTGCCCGTGGCCCGGGTCGTCAATCTCAATCGCGCCCTCGACACCCTCAAACAGGAGGGTTATCGGGTGGTGGGCCTGGCCGCTGAGGGCACCGTCAGCTTGGAGGAGGCCGATCTGGAGGGCCCCCTGGTCATCGTCACCGGATCGGAGGGCGATGGCCTCTCCATGCTCACCCGCCGCAATTGCGATCAGCTGGTGCGCATCCCCCTGCGCGGTGCCACCCCCAGCCTCAATGCCTCCGTGGCCACCGCCCTGCTGCTTTATGAAGTGGCCCGTCGCGGCTGGATGAAGGGGTTGCGTGGCTCCCAGCCCGCACCGCGCCTGGTTCGCCCCCAGCTCCCCGCTCCAGCGGCGGAGACCGCTGAGATGGCCACTGAGATGGCCGCTGAGCTGGTCACTGAGCTGGTCGCTGAGCCTGAGGTCTCTCCCCTGGCACTGGAGGAGGCTCCCCCCATCGCTGAGCTGGCTGCTGCTGAAGAGCTGCCTGTTGCGGCTTGGATGCCTCCTGAGGATGAGGCTCCCGTGGCGGATCCCGTCGTCAATGAGACCACCCTGGACCTCGGTCTCACCCCGGCAGGGCCCGCGGGTTTCAACGGGGACATTCAGCTGTGATGCGCCCAATCCCTTCCGGTCCCAATGGCGGGCAGAATGGACGCAGTCCTGCCCCTGCTCCATGAATCCCCTGCTGTGGCCCGTGCGCAGCTGCGCCAATGGTCTGGGCCTAGCTTGGTGGGCGCGGGTGGAAACCCGTTCACCGGACGCGGTCTACTGGTTTGGGCCGTTTGTGCGTCGTGGCACCCTTGAGGCCCACTTGCCAGCCTTCCTCGCCGATCTGCAGGCTGAATCGCCCGGATCCCTTGAGCATCAGCTGCTGCGCACCCGCCGGGGTGAGCCCCTCACCGAAGTGGGTTGATCGGGGTCAGCTGATAGCGTCCAGACCAGCTAGCAAGTAGGTGAATGGGGATCGCCGCATGGCGTGAGCAACTGCGCAAGGGCGACATCTCGGCCCGGGAGCTCACCGATCACCATCTGGCTCGGATCGCGGCGGTCGATTCCACCGTGCACGCCTATTTGGACGTCACTGCGGAGCGGGCCCGGGCCGATGCCGATCGCATCGATGCCCTCCGGGCCGCCGGTGAAGAGCTGCCTCCGCTGGCGGGGATTCCGTTGGCGATCAAGGACAACCTCTGCACCAAAGGGGTCGCCACCACCTGCTCCAGCCGCATGCTGGAGCACTTTGTGCCCCCCTATGAGAGCACCGTCACCGAGCGCCTCTGGCAGGCCGGTGGCGTGCTGCTGGGCAAAACCAACCTCGACGAGTTCGCCATGGGCAGCTCGACTGAGACCTCAGCCTTTGGCCCCAGCCGCAACCCCTGGAATCCGGAGAAGGTGCCCGGCGGCAGCTCCGGCGGCAGTGCGGCGGCGGTGGCCGCCGGTGAGTGCATGGCCTCCCTCGGCTCTGACACCGGCGGTTCGATACGCCAGCCGGCTGCCTTCTGCGGGGTGGTCGGGCTCAAGCCCACCTATGGCCGCGTCAGCCGCTACGGCCTGGTGGCCTTCGCCAGCTCCCTCGACCAGATCGGCCCCTTCACCACCTCGGTGGCTGATGCTGCCGAGCTGCTGCAGGTGATCGCCGGTGCCGACCCCCGCGATTCCACCTGCCTCAACGCCCCCGTGCCCGATTACGTCGAGGCCCTGCAGCAGCCGGTGGCCGGGCTGAGGGTGGGCCTGGTGCGCGAGTGCTTTGAAGCGGAGGGTCTCGATCCCCAGGTGAAGGCGTCTGTGCTCGCCGCTGCCGCCCAGCTGGAGGCCCTGGGCTGTGAGTTGGTCGACGTGAGCTGCCCCCGCTTCAACGACGGCATCGCCACGTACTACGTGATTGCGCCGTCGGAGGCTTCGGCCAACCTGGCTCGCTACGACGGCGTGAAATACGGCTACCGCGCAGCCGATGCGGCAAGCCTGGCGGAGATGACGGCGCGCAGCCGGGCCGAGGGCTTCGGCGATGAGGTGCAGCGGCGCATCCTGATCGGCACCTACGCCCTATCGGCGGGCTACGTGGATGCCTACTACAAAAAGGCCCAGCAGGTGCGCACCTTGATCCGTCGCGACTTTGACCGGGCCTTCGAGGCGGTGGATGTGTTGCTCACTCCCACCTCCCCCACCACGGCCTTCGGCTTTGGCGCCCACAGGGACGACCCCCTGGCCATGTACCTGGCCGACCTGCTCACGATCCCCGCCAACATGGCTGGCCTGCCGGCGATCAATGTCCCCTGCGGTTTCGATCTCCAGGGCTTGCCGATCGGCTTGCAACTGATCACCGGTGTGCTCGAAGAGCCGCGGCTGTTGCAGGTGGCTCACCACTACGAGCAAGCCGTACGGGTAATGCAGAGCCGTCCGGTGGCTGATCTGGTGCCCTAGCGGCACTCCAGATCTGGTGCCGGTAGCCGCGGGTGCTCCAAGCACCACGCTGGATCTTGCGTAGTCGCCTAACTTGGGCCTGCACCAGGTGCCCGCCGGCCGCTTTTGCCCTTGGCTTTCGTTCCGCTCCACAACCACAGCGACTACAGCCTCCTGGACGGGGCGAGTCAGTTGCCGGCGATGGTGGAGCTGGCGGTTGAGCTCGGCATGCCCGCCCTGGCCCTCACCGACCACGGCGTCATGTATGGCGCCATCGAGCTGCTGAAGCTCTGCACCAAGGCGGGGATCAAGCCGATCATCGGCAACGAGATGTATGTCATCAATGGCTCCATTGATGACCCCCAGCAGAAAAAGGAGAAGCGCTACCACCTTGTGGTGCTGGCCAAGAACGCTGTGGGCTACCGCAATCTGGTGAAACTCACCAGCATCAGCCACCTGCGCGGCATGCGCGGCCGGGGCATCTTTGCCCGCGCCTGCATCGACAAGCAGCTGCTGGCCCAGCACAGCGAAGGGCTGATTGTGGCCACCGCCTGCCTGGGCGGCGAGATTCCCCAGGCGATCCTGCGGGGCCGCCCCGAGGTGGCCCGCGACGTGGCCCGCTGGTACCAGCAGACCTTCGGCAACGATTTCTACCTGGAGATCCAGGACCATGGCGGCATCGAAGACCGCATCGTCAACACCGAGATCGCTCGCATCGGTGCCGAGCTGGGCATTGAGCTGATTGCCACCAACGACGCCCACTACCTCAGTGCCAACGACGTGGAGGCCCACGACGCGCTGCTGTGCGTGCTCACCGGCAAGCTGATCAGCGACGAAAAGCGTCTGCGCTACACGGGCACCGAATACATCAAAGGCGAGGTCGAGATGCTCGCCCTGTTCGGCGATCACCTGCCGCCAGCAGTGGTGGAGCAGGCTGTCGCAAACACAGCCAAGGTGGCTGAGAAGGTGGAGGCCTACGACATCCTGGGCCGCTACCAGATGCCGCGGTTCCCGATTCCCGAGGGCCATACACCGGTGAGTTACCTCACCGCGGTGGCCGAGCAGGGCCTGCGGGATCGCCTGCATCTGAAGAGCGATGCGGCGTTTAAGCCGGAGTACGGCGAGCGGTTGGCTTTCGAGCTGCAGGTGATGGAGCAGATGGGCTTCCCCACCTACTTCCTGGTGGTGTGGGATTACATCCGCTTCGCCCGGGATAACGGCATCCCGGTGGGGCCGGGTCGGGGCTCGGCGGCCGGATCCCTGGTGGCCTATGCCCTGGGCATCACCAACATCGATCCGGTCACCAATGGCCTGCTGTTCGAGCGCTTCCTCAACCCAGAGCGCAAGTCGATGCCGGATATTGACACCGACTTCTGCATCGAGCGCCGTGGTGAGGTGATCGATTACGTCACCCAGCGCTATGGCGAAGCGAAGGTAGCCCAGATCATCACCTTCAACCGCATGACCTCCAAGGCTGTGCTTAAGGATGTGGCCCGGGTGCTTGATATTCCCTATGGCGATGCCGATCGACTGGCCAAGTTGATTCCGGTGGTGCGGGGCAAACCCGCCAAGCTCAAGGAGATGATTGGTGCTGAATCGCCAGCACCGGAATTCCGCGAGAAGTATGAGAAGGACCCTGTGGTCCAGCGCTGGGTGGACATGGCCATGCGCATTGAGGGCACCAACAAAACCTTCGGGGTGCATGCGGCCGGCGTGGTGATTGCCGCAGATCCACTCGATGAGCTGGTGCCGCTCCAGCGCAACAACGATGGCCAGGTGATCACCCAGTACTTCATGGAAGACGTGGAGTCGATGGGCCTCTTGAAGATGGACTTCCTCGGGCTCAAAAACCTCACAATGATCGACAAGACCGTCGACCTGGTGGAGCAGAGTATTGGCATCAAGGTTGATCCCGACGACCTGCCCCTCAACGATGAAGGCACCTATGCCCTGCTGGCCCGGGGCGATCTCGAAGGCATCTTCCAGCTTGAATCGAGTGGCATGCGCCAGATCGTGCGCGATCTCAAGCCCTCATCGCTGGAGGACATTTCCTCGATTCTGGCCCTTTATCGACCGGGCCCTCTCGATGCTGGACTGATCCCCAAGTTCATCAACCGCAAACACGGTCGCGAAGCGATCGATGTGGCCCATGAAAAGCTGGAACCGATCCTGAAGGAGACCTACGGGATCATGGTGTACCAGGAGCAGATCATGAAGATCGCCCAAGACCTGGCCGGCTATTCCCTCGGTGAAGCCGACCTGCTGCGGCGGGCGATGGGCAAGAAGAAGAAAAGCGAAATGGAGAAACACCAGAGCATCTTCGTGAGTGGTGCCACCGAGCGGGGTGTTGATCCGAGGGTTGCGGAAGCCCTGTTTGAACAGATGGTGCTGTTCGCGGAATACTGCTTCAACAAGAGCCATTCCACCGCCTATGGGGCCGTCACCTACCAGACGGCCTATCTCAAGGCCCACTATCCAGTGGCCTACATGGCGGCGCTGCTCACTGTGAATGCCGGCGACAGCGCCAAGGTGCAGCGCTACATCGCCAACTGCAATGCCATGGGCATCGAGGTGATGCCGCCGGATGTGAATGCCTCCGGAATCGACTTCACACCGGTCGGCGATCGCATCCTGTTCGGCCTCTCGGCCGTACGCAATCTGGGCGATGGGGCGATCCGTCAGTTGATCGAAGGTCGACGCAACGATGGCCCCTATGAATCTCTAGCCGAGCTCTGCGATCGCATTCCCGGCCAGCAGCTCAGCCGCCGAGCCATGGAGGCCTTGATTCACTCCGGTGCCCTCGATGCCCTCGAACCCAAGGCCAACCGGGCCCAGTTGATGGCGGATCTCGAACTGGTGATCGATTGGGCCAGCTCCCGCGCCAAGGATCGGGCCAGCGGTCAGGGCAATCTGTTTGACCTGTTCGGAGCCGCCGCGGGGGCCGATTCCACTGCGGCGGGCGTGGCCGATTTGAGTACGGCGCCCAAGGCTGCTCCTGTGCCCGACTATCCCCCCACCGAGAAACTGCGGCTGGAGAAGGAGCTGGTGGGCTTCTACCTCTCGGATCACCCCCTCAAGCAGCTGGCCCACCAGGTGAAACTGCTCTCACCGGTGGCCCTTGGCAGCCTGGAGGAGATGGCCGATAAGGCCAAGGTGAGTGCTGTGGTGATGGTGTCTGAGTTGCGCCAGGTGACCACCCGCAAGGGTGATCGCATGGCCGTGCTGCTCCTTGAGGATCTGACCGGCAGCTGCGAGGCCGTCGTGTTTCCCAAGAGCTACGCCCGCCTGGCGGATCACCTGATGGTGGACGCCTGTCTGTTGGTGTGGGCGTCGGTTGACCGCCGCGATGATCGCGTGCAGCTGATTGTCGACGACTGCCGCTCCATCGACGATCTTCAGCTGCTGATGGTCGATCTTCCGGCCGAACAGGCTGCCGACATCGCCATCCAGCACCGGCTACGGGAATGCCTGCACCGCCACAAGCCACCCCAGGAAGAGGCCGGACTGCGGGTGCCGGTGGTGGCCTTGGTGCACCAGGCGGATCAGACCCGCTTCGTGCGACTCGGGCCCCAGTTTTGTGTGGGCGACGTGGGAGCCGCCCTGGACACGCTGACTGCCGCCGACTTCCGCGCCAGGGTCAGCTCACCCATCCTTGCGGCCTGAGCCGGGCGGCGGCTGGGCATTGCCCCCTGTGCGCATGCTCCGAATTGAGCTGCGCAGGCGGCTGATGTTCACCCCGATCTGCTCGGTGCCCAACAGGCTGCCCGGCTGGTCTTCCCAGCTGGCCGACAGCACACCAAAGCTCAGGCCGAGCAGGCCTAGAAAAAAACAAGCTCCCGATGCCGCCAAGGTGGCACCGGGAGCAATGTCGGCGATCTCTCGGCTCACCAGCAAGTAGCTGCCGACAAACACGCCCATGCCCATCAGGGTGGGGATGCCGGTGCCGATCGCAATGCGCCGGGCCATGCGGTTGGCTACCGCGTCTGGTATCACCTGCTGGCGAGCGGGTTGACGTGAGCCCTTGCCGGCTGGAACTCGGCGTTGAATTCCTTTGCCGGCCATGGACGCGCTCCGTTCAGCCGCGGATGCCGAGCTTGGCAATCAGGGCGCTGTAGCGCTCCTTGCTGATGCCGTTGAGGTAACCGAGCAGCCGCTTGCGGCGGCCGATCATCTTGAGCAGACCCTGGCGCGAGGAGAAGTCGTGCTTGTTCTTCTGGAGATGGCCGGTCAGCTGGCTGATCCGCTCACTGAGCATGGCCACCTGCACTTCCACCGAACCGGTGTCGGTGCCATGGGTCTGGTGACCGTTGATCAGTTCCTGCTTTTTGGTGGTGGTGAGCGGCATGGGCTGGGGAGTGAAGCGCAGGCTGGGCCCGGGTTGGGGACCTACGGTGCAAGCGACCACCATACCGCCCAGGGGTCTGGGTAGCTGTCGGTTCAGGCCACCTGGCGGGACAGCCAGCGCAGGCATTCGCGGATCCAATCTTCCGCCCCAGCCTCTTCCCCGAGCCCGCCTGCGGCCACGGCCCGCAGGGCCCGGTGAATCTCCAGGGCCTCGTAGCCCAGGGCCGCCAGGGTGAGGTGCACCTCATCCCGACCGGCGGCAGGCAGCAGCGGGCCGTCCGCTAAGGGATCGCTGTCGTCCTGCCCCTCCAGCTGCCCCAGGAATCGCTGCTGCAGCCGGGTGCGCAGTTCCACCGCCAGCCGTTCCGCGGTGCGCTTCCCCACTCCCGGGGCCTGGCAGAGCCGGCGCAGATCGGCCTGCACGATCGCCTGCACCAGCTCACCTGGATCCATCACGCCGAGTAGCCCCAGGCCCATCTGGGGACCCACACCACTCACGGCAACCAGTTCCCGGAACAGATCCCGCTCGTGGCGTTCGCCGAAGCCGTAGAGGATCCAGGCGTCGTCGCGGATGGCGTGGTGGATGTGCAGGCTCACGGCGCTGCCCTCCGCCGGCAGCTGCTGCCATTGCCGTTGGCTCACCTGAACGTCGTAGCCCACCCCCTGACACACCAGCATCAGGCCGAAGCGTTTGTCCTGCTGCCAGGGATGGGTGAGTTGCCCTTGCAGCCAGCCGATCATGGGAGCAGTGAAAGGTCCCCCATCGTGCCCGCCCTGCCCAGCCGTGCCCAGGCCTCGCCCGCGATTCGATCCCGGTGGCAATCTCGCCGGCTGCTCGGTTGGTTGTTGCCGTTGGTGCTGGTGGTCTGCACCGCGCTGACCGGTTGCAGTGGTGTCGCTCAGCCACCGCGCTCGGTGTTGTTGCAGGCCTTGGAGTTGCAGATCCAGCTCACCCAGGGGGCCATCGCTGAGGCCCTCGCCCTCGAGGCCGGCGGCACCCCGGAGGTGAGCCGGGTGCGGGTGTCTGAACAGGAGTCGGTGCGGATCGGCGACGCCAAGGGTCTGCGGGTGCTGGGTCAGTTCGACTGGCGCCTGGCCGGCGATCCGATTCGGGTCGACAGCCCCTTTGAGCTCTATCTGCAGTGTGGGGTACGGGGCGAGAGCTGGCGTCTGGCCAGGCCCAGGGGCCTCGCTGCCGATGGCGCTGCAGGGGACGATGCCAACGTGCAGGCCTGGATCACCGACCCCCTGCCGCTCAAGGGCTGACCAGGCTTCAGGACCCTTTCCTGCGTCATCCGCAGAGCTTCTCGACCCGCACCCCAACGCGAACCGCATGGAGACCCCCGCCCCACCCTGGCTGCCTCAGTCCGTGGCCCTCACCTATCCCGGCTGGGTGCAGCGCAAGGCCGTCACCCTGTGCAAGCGGGATCAGAAGCGCGGCGGGAGCGGCAATGTGCAGGACTACCGCCTGGCCATTCACAACGCCGTGGTGGCCTCGGCCGGTCTGGACCACTGGACCGGCGAGCCGCTCGACTGGCACCTGATCGGCACCTACGACAATCGGGAGGCAGCAACAGGCAAGGGCGAACACAAGAAGCAGTACGCCCTGCTGCCCACCATCGACCACCGTTTCAACACACCGAGCCCCGACTTTGTGATCTGTGCCTGGCGCACCAATGACGCCAAGCACGACATGACGCCTGAGGAGCTCCTGGCGTTTTGCCGCCGGGTGGTGGCCCACGCCGAGAGGATCAGCGCGCCCGCTGGCGGTGACTGAGGCTCACCAGGGTGGCGGCCAGAACCAGGGCCGCGCCAGCGATGGTCCAGGCGTCGATCGCTTCGCCGAACAGCAGCCAGCCCCAGCCCCCCGCAAACAACACCTGCACGTAGCTGATGGCTGTAGCCCGCGCCGCCGGCAGGGCCATCAGGCTGCGGGTCAGGTACACCTGGCCCAGCTGGGTGAACAGCCCCACGCCGAGGAGCCAGAGCACTTCCATCGGGGTGGGCAGCACCGGATGGAGCGCCACCAGCGGCAGGCTCAGGGGCAGGGCCACCAGGGGGAAGTAGAAGACAATCACGAGCGGGTGCTCGCTCTGGCCCAAGGAGCGCACACTCACGTAGGCCAGGGCCGTGAACAGGGCCCCGGCCACGGCGATCAGCACAGGTTGCCAGGCCAGGGCCATGCTGCCGCCGGGCTGGGCCACCAGCAGCACCCCAAGCCAGCCCAAGGCCATGGCGGCCACCACCCGCTTGCCGATGCGCTCGCCCAGCATCAGCCAGGCCAGCAGGCCCGTGAACGGTGGATAGAGGTACTGCAGCACCGTGGCTGAGGCCAGCGGCAAAGCGGCCAGGGCGGCATAGACGCAGAGCAGGGCGGCGGTGCCGATCACCCCGCGCCAGATCAGCAACCACCGGCGCTGGCCCCAGGGGGAAATGCCGGCCCGGCGCAGCAGCCACCAGCTCAGGGCCACACTCACAATGGCCCGCGCCAGCACCACCTCGGCGGCGGGAATGCGGCCCCCCACCTGTTTCACACACACGCCCATCAGCGAAAAACTCAGGGCGCTGGCCACCATTCCGAGCATGGCCCGCCTGCCCCGGTCAGAATCGGGCATCGCTTCAGCGCCCACCACCGCCCCCCATCGCCTTGAGCCTGCCGCGCCTCCACCCCCGCACGATCGAGGCCGTCAAGGAGCGGGCCGACATCGTCGATGTGGTGGGCGAGCACGTGGTGCTCAAGAAGAAGGGGCGTGAATACGTCGGCATCTGTCCCTTCCACGACGACACATCGCCGTCGATGACGGTGTCCCCGGCCAAGCAGTTCTACTACTGCTTCTCCTGCGGAGCCGGGGGCAATGCCATCAAGTTTCTGATGGAGCATCAGCGCCAGAGCTTCAGCGATGTGGTGCTGGAGCTGGCGCGCAAGTATCAGCTGCCGATCGAAACCCTCGATGGCCCCCAGCAGGAGCGCCTGCGCAAGCAGCTCTCCCGTCGCGAGCAGCTGCACCGGGTGCTCACCCTGGCGGCGGGTTGGTTTCGCAGCCAGCTGCGCGCTCCCGAGGGAGCCGCGGCCTTGGCCTACCTGCGCGACAGCCGCGGCCTGAGTGAAGCGACCCTGGAGGCCTTTGAGCTCGGCTACGCCCCCGACCGCTGGGACGGCCTGCTCAGCCACCTGCAGCAGGTGGAGGGGCTGGCTCCGGAGCTGCTGGAGGCAGCTGGCCTAGTGGTGCCCCGCAAAGGGGGGGAGGGTTTTTACGACCGCTTCCGCCACCGGGTGATGGTGCCGATCAAGGACCGCCAGGGGCGGGTGATCGGCTTTGGTGGCCGCAGCCTCGATGGCGGCGAGCCGAAATACCTCAACTCCCCGGAAACGGAGGTGTTCGAGAAGGGCAAGCACCTCTTTGGCCTCGACAAGGCCAGCAACGCCATCCGCAAGGACGACAGGGCGGTGGTGGTGGAGGGCTATTTCGATGTGATCGCCCTGCATGCCGCCGGTATCACCAACGCCGTGGCGGCCCTCGGCACGGCGTTGAGCAGCCAGCAGATCACCCAGCTGTGCCGCTGCTGCGAAAGCCGCCGGTTGATTCTCAATTTTGACAGCGACGGTGCGGGTGTGCGTGCTGCCCAGCGGGCCATCGGCGAGGTGGAGCAGCTGGCGCTGCAGGGGCAGTTGGAGCTGCGGGTGCTGCACCTCCCCGCTGGCAAGGATCCCGACGAATTTCTCAAGGGCCAGGGGGCTGGCGACTACCGCTCCCTGCTGGATCAGGCCCCCCTCTGGCTCGACTGGCAGATCGAGCAGGTGTTGGAGGGGCGCGATCTCGCCCGTCCCGACCAGTTCCAGCAGGTGGTAACGGCCCTGGTGGCTCTGCTCGGCAAGCTGCCCCAGAGCGCCGTGCGCAGCCACTACCTGCAGCGGGTGGCCGAGCGGCTCAGCGGCGGTCAGGCGCGTCTGGCGATCCAGTTGGAAGACGACCTGCGCCAGCAGGTGAAAGGCCAGCGCTGGCATGGCCGCTCCCAGAAGTGGGAACAGCCCGGCGAGGCGGGCCTGCGGGAACGGGCCGAGGCGGAGCTATTGCGGCTCTATCTGCACTGCCCCAGCCACCGCGCTGCCATCCGGGCGGAGCTGCGCCAGCGGGAGCTCGACGATTTCGCCCTGCAACACCACCGCCTGCTGTGGGCGGCGATCAGCGCCCTCGAGGAAGACAACCTGGGGGTTGGCCGGCTGGAGGCGATCAACCGCGGCAGCGATCCCGGCCACGACCTTGGCGATCTCGAGCTGCCCCGGTTGCTGGGTGATCAGCTGGTGGTGGAGCAGAGCGCCCTGCTCAGCCGCTTGACGCCCCTGCTGGAGCCCAATGAGTTGCAGCGCATGGCCCTCAGCCAGCCGATGCTGCAGCTGCGCGGTGCCACGGCGGCCCTGGAGCGCCAGAAGAGCGTCAAGCGCTGCCGGCACCTGCTGGATGCCTGGAGCACCCAGCGCCTCGAAACCCTGGAGCGCTGCATCGCCCGGCTGCTGGATGAGGAGCGGCAGGAGGCGCGAGCCGCCGCCTCTGGTCTGGCTCCGGTGAGCGACATGGAGGCGCGGATTGAAGCCCTGTTCACCCAGCTCAATGGCGATGCCCTGCGCTTCCAGGAGCTCTATTACAACGAGCGTAAACACCTGGAGCACCTCGACTCCCAGCGTCGCGCCGGCTACGGGGAGGTGATGGCCCAACCCGCTGCCTGATCCGCTGCCTGATCCTCTCTGCGGCTGTGCTCACCAGGGCGTTTCACAGCCCGTTCAACGGTTTGTTGAACGGTTTGTTCAACACCTCTGGATTCCCTAAACCCATCCCGATCTCCTCGGCCTTGTCCTGATGTCCCCGTCTCTGTTGCCGTCCCGCGTCGCCGTTGTCAGCGGGATCGGCCTGCTTGGCCTGGCTGCTGCTCTGTTGCCTTGCTCCCAACCGGCCCAGGCGCAGGCCCCGGCCCCGATCCAGGCCCAGAGCCAGGCTTGCCCCTGCAGCTGTGAGCAGCCCAGCGTGGGGCTGATTGGGCCGGATGGCTTGTGTCAGTGCCCCTGTGGGGCTGTGCCGATTCCCGGCATCAATGCCGAAACCCTGTCAGGGCCACCCAAGCCGCCCAAGGCCGGGGGACCGGCACCCACCTGGACCGTCGAACCCGGCTTCGAGGATGGCTTCGGAGGTCCTTTCTGGGGTGACTGGTGGTAAGCGCTCATCCATCGCCACCCGATGGCGCTGTAGTGCCCGGATACGCTGGATTTCTCTGTGCACTGCCAATACCTGCGGCCATGGGGTTTTTCGAGGTGTTCTGGCAGGGCGAGGCCATCGGGGATGGTGGCGATCTCGAGGAAGCCCTCACCGCCTATCTCGCTGTGCAGCCTGAGGAGGGCAGCTGGGCTGAGGCCTGCGCGGAAGCGGAGGTGCAGCCATGCATCCGGCGCTATGCCTCCTTCGAGGCCTACCTCGACAACGCCGACGAACTCGAGACGATCCCTGTGAGCGCCGCCATGATCGAAGCAGCCCTTGTGTCGCTCGCCTAAGCGCGGCCCTGCCAGACCCATCAACGGGCCTGCACCACCGGGATGGCGGCCAGCCGCGTGGTGGCGGCACCGGAGAGCCGCGAGCGTCGCATCCGCCAGGGCGTCTGCAGGCCTGCGGCGGCCCATTGCACGGTGCCGCTGCCGTAGTGGCGGTTGAGGCGATCGATGGTGGCCATCAGGGCCGAGCGGCGGTGCTGCTGCTCCAGGGGCAGTGGCACCAGCAGGTGGTGCTGCAGGATCTCCTCGCTCTGCAAGTTCTGCAGCAGAACGCCAGCCTTCTGTAGGGGTTTGTGGGGCTTGAACAGCCGCTCCACCAGGGGCAGGGCCGCCTGCAGCAGTACGGCCGTGTCGTTGCTGGCCAGCGGCAGGGTCACCGTGGCGCTGTTGCTGTAGAAGCTGGTGCCATTGAAGGGGCT
The DNA here is from genome assembly GCF_024346335.1 of Cyanobium sp. ATX 6E8. Lineage (NCBI taxonomy): Bacteria > Bacillati > Cyanobacteriota > Cyanophyceae > Synechococcales > Prochlorococcaceae > Cyanobium > Cyanobium sp. ATX 6E8. The sequence goes on from NZ_JAGQCT010000002.1 coordinate 122,580, forward strand.
GCTGCGCACAAATACCGTGATGGCCCCGGCCCGTTGCCGTTGGCGCCGCACCTTCTCCGCCGCCCGGCTCAGGTAGGTGGCGATCGCCTCCTGCAGCTCGGCCTGGGTGGTGATGGGCTGGCTGAAGCTGCGGCTGACGCAGGTTTCCCGCTTGGTGGCCGGCAGGGTGTCCAGTGGCAGGCAGGCGTGGCCGCGCAGCTCCTGCTGCAGGCGCACGCCCACCACACCGCAGCGGCGCCGCAGTTCGCCGCTGGGCATGTCCCGCAGGGCCCGGGCATGGCTGATGCCGCGCAGGCGGCACCAGCGGGAGAGCTGGCGGCCGATGCCCCACACGTCTTCGATCGCGACCGCTTCGAGCTGGGGATCGGGGTCACCGATGCCGCCGAAGTCCCACACACCGTCGCTTCCTGGTGCCGTTTTAGCGAGGCGGTTGGCGAGCTTGGCCAGCACCTTGCTGGGGGCGATCCCCACCGCCACCGGCAGGCCCAGCTCGCAGAGCACGTGGTGGCGCAGTCGCCGGCCCCAGTCGTGCAGGTCACCGTGGCCGGCGGGCCGGTGCAGCTGGCCGAAGGCCTCATCGATCGAATAGATCTCCAGCTGCTCGACCCACGGCTCCACGGTGGTCATCAGCCGCTGGCTCATGTCGGCGTAGAGGGCGTAGTTGGAGCTACGCACCACCACACCCTGGCGTTCCAGCTCGCGCCGCACCTGGAAGTAGGGCTGGCCCATGCGGATGCCGAGGGCTCGCGCTTCGGCACTGCGCGACACGATGCAGCCGTCGTTGTTGGACAGCACCACCAGCGGTCGGCCCAGCAGTGCGGGATCCATCACCGCTTCGCAGGAGGCGTAGAAGTTGTTGCCGTCGATCAGCACGATCGCTGGCCGGCCGGTGGCCTGAGAGCGGCAGGTCATGGCGCTTCAGCGATGGCCCGTGCCGGGCTCGAGGGTACGGATGACGTGCACGGCCACCCCCCAGAGGTGGGGCTCAGCGCCGGGATCCAGCTCCAGCGGGGGATAGGCGGGATGGGCCGCCTCCAGCCGCAGCCGGCCCCGGTGGCAGACCAGCCGTTTGAGGGTGAAACCACCAGCGAGCCAGGCCACCACGATCTGGCCAGGCCGGGGCTCCAGGCCTCGATCCACGATCAGCAGGTCGCCGTGGGCGATCCCGGCGCCCTGCATCGACTCGCCACTCACCCGCAGCAACACCGTGCTGGCACGGCAGCGGATCAGCTCGTCTTCAAGACTGATGGCGGTGAGGTTGGTGGGGGTGAGGCTGGTGGGGGGAGCGGGGGGTGCCAACGGCGCGCCGCAAACCCAATCACGTTAGTTCAGGTGTACTGGCATGGCGCCGGCCTAGTCCTGCGGGCCGGCATCCTTGGAGCCGGTGAAGCGCCGATAGAGCCACAGGCCGCCGCCGCCCCACAGCAGGGTCCACAGCACGAAAGTGGTGAGCGTGCCGAGCTGGCCCGTCTCGAGGGAATAGACGCCGGCCTGGATCAGCCCGGCATCGATCAGGGAACCGCCAATGCCCCAGCCCAGCACCCAGCTGAGCAAAAAGCCGATCGCCTGCAGATTGCCGGTCATGCCGGCGAGGTTAGGCGCTGGCTGAAGCGGCGGACGAACTGCGCCAGGGGCATCGGCCCGCAGCGGCGCTGCCAGCCCACTCCTTCCGGGTAGCGGCGCCAGCAGGACAGCCGATTGCCGCGGTTGTCGAGACAGATCAGGTAGCGGTAGGTGGCAGTGGCGGCGGTGGACGGGGCCTCCGCGCTGGGCAGGGGCCGCAGCGGCTCAAACACGGCAGCAAGCTCCCGCCAGTTGCGGGGCGGCAGCCCGCTGGCCCGCAGCGGCGCGCCGAGCAGGCTGGCGAGGTGCTGGGGGAAGCCGGCATCGGGAAGCCACCAGTGGCCCTGGCGTGACCGGTGGGACTCGAGCAGGGAGATCACGGCGCCGCAGGCCATGGGCAGGGAAGGGAAGGTCCCTTCACCAGTGCCCGGCCTGTCTCATCCTCAGCTGTCAGGCCGCAGCCAGTGCTGCTCCACCCGGTCGGCCAGGGCGAGGCAGCGATCCATCTCTTCCCAGAGGAGATCGCGCCGACTGCTGTGCACAGCGAAGGAGCGGTGATGCAGCTCCCGGGCCTGGTAGCGAAGGGCATCGCGGATGCGCTGCCAATCGTCGCGATGGAGCGTGTCGCTCAACACTGCTGCTGGGTCAGCCACTGCTGGGTCAGCCAATGGTGGCCATGTGGCGCATCAGGTCGATGCACTTGCAGCTGTAGCCCCACTCGTTGTCGTACCAGGCCACCAGCTTCACGAAGGTGTCGGTGAGGGCGATGCCGGCACCGGCATCAAACACTGAGGTGCAGCTCTCGCCCAGGAAGTCGGTGCTCACCACCTCGTCCTCGGTGTAGCCGAGGATGCCGGCCATGGGGCCTGCCGAGGCGGCCTTCATCGCGGCCTTGATCTGGTCGTAGCTGGTGGGCTTGGCCAGGTTCACGGTGAGGTCCACCACCGACACATCGGGGGTTGGCACGCGGAAAGCCATGCCGGTGAGCTTGCCGTTGAGCTCGGGGATCACGCGGCCCACAGCCTTGGCGGCACCGGTGGAGCTGGGGATGATGTTCTGGCCGGCACCGCGGCCGCCGCGCCAGTCCTTCACCGAGGGGCTGTCCACCGGTTTCTGGGTGGCGGTGGCGGCATGCACGGTGGTCATCAACCCGTTGACGATGCCGAAGTTGTCGTGCAGCACCTTGGCCACTGGAGCCAGGCAGTTGGTGGTGCAGCTGGCGTTGGACACGACGTCCTGGCCGGCGTAGCCGGTGTGGTTCACGCCCATCACAAACATGGGTGTGGCGTCCTGGGAGGGAGCGCTCATCACCACACGCTTGGCGCCTGCGTTGATGTGGGCGCGGGCCGCTTCGTCGGTGAGAAAGAAGCCGGTGCTCTCCAGCACGTAGTCGGCGCCCACGGCGCCCCAGTTGAGATTGTTCGGGTCGCGTTCGGCGCTGATGCGGATGGCCTTGCCATTCACCACCAGCTGACCGTTCTCCACGCGCACTTCGCCCTGGAAGCGGCCATGGGTGGAGTCGTAGCGAAGCATGTAGGCCAGATACTCCACATCGATCAGGTCGTTGATGCCCACCACCTCCACGTCCGGCATGCTCACGGCTCGGCGGAAGGCCAGACGGCCGATGCGGCCAAACCCGTTAATGCCGATGCGGATGGTCATCGCGGCGCTCCTGAAACCCTGAATAAAAAGGCTCGAAGCCACCTTAGGGGCACTGATCAGGCTCCTTGCCGTCAGCCCAGGGCCTGCTGGAGAGCCGCCAGACCGAACACCAGGAAGAGGCCACCACTGAGCCGGTACAGGAGCCGCTCGTTGACGCGCTGGCCGATCCATTTGCCCGCCCCCACCGCCAGCCAGGTGACCAGGGCGTGACCCAGCAGCGTGCCGGCGAGCAGGCCGGTGAAGCTGAACACCTGGGCTGGTGCCGTGGCCATGAAGATCGTGGTGAATTGGGTGCGGTCACCCAGCTCGGCGACAAACACCAGCACGAAGGCTTCCCAGATCACCGCCCAGGCCGTATTGACTGGCCGGCTGGTTTCGGCCGCATTGATCGCTTCCTCGGCTTCCTCAGCTTCCTCCGAGGCCGCGTCCGCTGCCATGCCCTGGGCATCGATCAGCAGCTTGAGGCCAAAGCCGAGAAACAGGGCGGCGGCCAGCCAGGGCACCACGGTGGGTGGCAGCAATTCCCGCAGGCCGTAGCCCAGGGCCAGGGAGATCAGCGTGACTGCCGTGAGGGCGGCAAAGGCACCGAGAAACACCCAGCGGCCCCGATGGCGCACCGCCAGGATCAGCGCCATAAAAAACGTTTTGTCGCCCAGCTCGGCCAGGGTGATGGCGGTGAGGCTGGAGCCGAAGGCGGCCAGGCTGGGGTCGCTCGAAAGAGTGATGCTCATCCTCTACCCCTACCCCAGCGGTGGGAAAAACGGCGTGAAAGCGGCTACGCCAGTGGTAAATCCATGGCCAGCACGCACCGGCTCGGGTCTGCAGCAGCCAGCTCAGGCGTCCTCGTCGTCTTCCAGCAGCAGTTGCTGGAATGCGGTGTAAAGGTCGACGTGGTCCGCGGCCGTGCGGGGATCCGCCCGGCCCACGGTGTTGGCTCCGGTGGGCCTGTTGCGACCCGAGGCGGGAGCGGCTGCCGGTGGAGGGTCCTGCCGGCGGGCTTTATTTCCCGCAACCGCTCCATCAGATGGGGCGGCACGGTGCCATCCGGGCTGACCTGCATCAGTTCGCGAAACAGGGCCTCCGGGTTCTCCTCGACTTCAACGCGATGGCGTTTGTCTGTGGCCTTGGGCGTGCCCTGCTGGGGCGGCGTCGGTGTGGGCAGCGGTTTGGGCAGGCTGCGGCCGAGGGCCTCGAGGCGTTCGCGGCTGCGGGCGTCGAAACTCATGGTTCGGGGGTCAGCTGCAGCCCAGGGAGGAACGGGTGTCGCGGCCGGTGACGGGGTTGGTGCCGCTGGCCACGCCGCAGAGGGTTTTGAGGGCATCGCCCCGCAGCGGCACGTTGGTGAAGTCGGCCCCCTCAATCACCACGTTGGTGAATTTGGTGTTGAAGGCAAAGGCATCTTCCAGCACTGCATTGGTGAGGTTGGTGCCATCGAAGATCGCCGAATCGAGGGTGGCTTCGCGCAGGTTGGTGTTGCTCAGATCGGCGTCCTGGAGCTTGGCGCCGAACAGGCTGGCTCCCTGCAGATCGGAGCCGGCGAAGGTGGCGTCCCGCAGGTTGGTGAGGTTGAAGGTGGCGCCGCGCAGATCCTGGTCGTGGAAATCAGCGCCGATCAGCACCTGCTTGGCCACATCCATGGCGGCCATGGCCGGGGCGGGGGCCAGCCAGGTGGTGCCGAGGGCCAGCAGCAGCGCCAGCACCCAGCGAGCCAGGCGGTGTGGGCCGCGCTTCGGAGACATCGGCGGATGCATGGCAACCTTTCAGCTCATCCCAGCCTAAGGAGGGCCATTCCGCCGGGATGCTCGACCCCTTGTGGGAACCCTGAGGCCACACCGGGGAGGGCCATGCCACGCACCACCGCACGCCGTCAGGGCGACTGGGCCGAGCAGCGCGCCCTGCGCCTGTTGCAGCAGCGTGGCTGGCGGCTGCTGGCCCGGCAGTGGGTCTGCCGCTGGGGCGAGCTCGACCTGGTGCTGGAGAAACAGGGGCGACTGCTGCTGGTGGAGGTGAAGGGTCGGCGCCGGCCTGGCCCCGATGGTTGGGGGGTCGGCTCCCTACGGCGCGGTAAGCGTCAGCGGTTGGAGCGGGCCTGGCATTGCTGGCTCGAGAGCCAGCCAACCTGGGCCGAGAGCCCGGTGGAGATGGTGTATGCCCTGGTGCCGCTCGCCCCGGCGACCGGCCCGGTGCGCTGGATTCGCCCAGACGGCTAAGCGACCACGGCGCATCGGGTCAAGGCCAGGCGTCAGGGTGTCGGGGTCGGAGTTTGTGTCGGAGTGGAGGTGGGTGTGCTGACGGCTGGAGCGGGGCTGAACTCCACCGTGCAGAGATAGCGGATGTTGCCGATCCCCACCTCCACCTCCTGACAGTGTTCGCCGGTGATGACAGCCCCCGGCGGCAGCTGCTGCCGTGCCCGAGCGAGGGCATTGGTTTTGTTCCAGATCGAGGAGGCGGTGGCGCTGCCAGCGCGGGCGGCGGGGGACAGCCCCGCGATGCCAGCCAGCAGCGATCCGGCGAGCAGCGATCCAGTCAGGAGCAGACGGGCCAGCGCGGGGGTGGGCCGCTGGGCGAGGCGGAGAGGGGAGACAGGCAATGTGGAGCAACTGCAGCGTCATCCATGAGTTTTGCTGCCCACCGCGCCCGCAAGCGTTTCGGCCAGCACTGGTTGGTGGATCAGGGGGTGCTCGGCCGCATCGTGGCGGCCGCAGAGCTCGAGCCCGCCGATCGGGTGCTGGAGGTGGGGCCGGGTCGGGGAGCGCTCACCGAGCGGCTGCTGGCCTCGCCGGCGGGGGTGGTGGCAGCGGTGGAGCTCGATCGCGATCTGGTGCACGGTCTGCAGGAGCGTTTTGGCGGCGAACCGCGGTTCAGCCTCACCCCAGGCGATGTGCTGGCGGTTGAGCTGCCGGCAGCCAACAAGGTGGTGGCCAACATCCCGTACAACATCACCGGCCCCCTGCTGGAGCGCCTGGTGGGCCGCCTCGATCGACCCGTTGCCCGCCCCTACGAGCGCCTGGTGCTGTTGGTGCAGCGGGAGGTGGGGGAGCGCATCCGCTGCCAGCCAGGGGCCAGCGCCTACTCGGCGTTGAGTGTGCGGATGCAGCTGATGGCCCACTGCCGCAGCGTCTGTGCCGTTCCCCCGCGCTGTTTTCAGCCGCCGCCGCAGGTGCACTCCGAGGTGATCCTGCTGGAGCCCCTGCCAGCTGCCCAGCAGCTGGAGCCGCTGCTGGCCCGCACCGTGGAGATGCTGCTGAAGCGCTGCTTTGCTGCCCGACGCAAGATGCTGCGCAACACTCTGGCGGGCCTGCTCCCGGAAGCCCAGCTGGCTGAGCTGGCGGCAGCGGCGGGTATCAACCTGCAGCAACGGCCCCAGGAGATCGCCCCGTCAGCCTGGGTGGCGTTGGCGGGCGGCTTGAATCAGACCACCACTGTCACTGCGCCCCCTCCCGCCCATGGCTGACCTGTGCGTGCGGGCCCCCGCCAAAATCAACCTGCACCTGGAGGTGTTGGGCCTGCGACCCGACGGCTTCCACGAGCTGGCGATGGTGATGCAGTCGATTGAGCTGGCGGACACCTTGCGGCTGCAGCCCACCGCCGATGCCCGGATCAGCCTGCGCTGCGACCGAGCCGACCTGCCCACCGATGGCAGCAACCTGATCGTGCGGGCTGGCGAGCTGTTGCGGGCCCGTTCGGGGTTTTCCGAGCTGGGCGCCGAGATTGTGCTTGAGAAACGCATCCCCATCGGTGCCGGGTTGGCCGGTGGCTCCAGCAACGGGGCGGCGGCCCTGGTGGGCCTCAATGCCCTGTGGGGGTTGGGCTTTGATGCCGAGACCCTGCAGACGATGGCCGCCGAGCTCGGATCCGACATGCCGTTCTGCCTCGATGGCGGCACCCAGCTGTGCTTCGGCCGTGGCGAGCGGCTGGAGCCGGTGGAGCGCGCGGAGCCCCTGGGTTTGGCGGTGCTGTTGATCAAGCACCCCGAGGTCAGTGTCAGCACCCCCTGGGCCTACGGCCGCTGCAAGGCGATGCGGGGCGATTTTTACCTCCAGGGCGAGCACGACTTTGAGCAACGCCGTCAGGCGTTGCGCCAGGGGCCGCTGCTGCAGGCCCTGCACCAGGGCGCTGCCCTGCCTGCGCTTCGCAATGACCTGCAGGCCGTGGTGGAACCCGAGGTGGAGAGTGTGCGGCAGGGCCTGGCTCTGCTGCGCCAGGCCGAAGGCCCGCTGGCGGTGGCCATGAGCGGATCGGGCCCGAGCCTGTTTGCCATCTTCGCCGGCCTCGCCGAGGCGCAGGCGGCCCAGGCCGGCTTGGCGTCCCAGCTCGAGCAGGCGGGCTTTGAGGCCTGGTGTTGTGGCTTCAGCAACCGAGGTGTCAGCCTGGAGGCGTGAGCGACCCCAATCCCCCGACCGAGTCCGATGCGGCTCCCCGCAAGGCCCCCCTGAGCTTCCTGTCCGGTTCGCTCACCGCCGGGCTGCTGGCCTGGTTTGCCCTGGGCTTGAGCCGCCGGATGGTGAGCTACTACGCCCTGCACCCGCCCAGTTACAGCTCTGCCATTGCCCAGAGCATTGCCACCGCCCTCAAGACCCTGATTGTGGGCATGGCCTTCCTGGCCACCTTCAGCTTTGCCTTCATTGCCGTGGGGTTGGCCCTGGTGTTCGTGCGCAGCCTGGTGTCCGGTTCCGGATCAGCCCCTGTGGAGTCGGGTAAAACTCCCTAACCTCCATCCACTAGCGCCGTCCTATGACCCCCCACGACCTTGGTCTGTTGGTGACGCTGTTGCTGCCCGGCATGCTGCTGTCGGTGCTGCTGCTCTCCACGTTCGCTGCCGGGGGCTGAGGCCACTGCCGCCGCTAGCGGCTGAGATAAGTTGGCGGCACCACCGGTCCTGTGCCGGAATCGCCTTCCCGCCGTGGCAGAGACGCTTCTCTTCAACGCCCTCCGCGAGGCCATCGATGAAGAGATGGCCCGCGATCCGCACGTCTGCGTGATGGGCGAGGACGTCGGCCAATACGGCGGTTCTTACAAGGTGACCAAGGACCTCTACGAGAAGTACGGCGAACTGCGGGTTCTGGACACCCCGATCGCCGAGAACGCCTTCACCGGCATGGCCGTGGGGGCTGCCATGACGGGTCTGCGCCCGATCGTGGAGGGCATGAATATGGGCTTCCTGCTGTTGGCCTTCAACCAGATCTCCAACAACATGGGGATGCTGCGTTACACCAGCGGCGGCAACTACACGATTCCCACCGTGGTGCGTGGCCCCGGTGGTGTCGGTCGGCAGCTGGGGGCGGAGCATAGTCAGCGCCTTGAGGCCTATTTCCACGCGGTGCCCGGCATCAAGATCGTGGCGGTGAGCACCCCCACCAATGCCAAGGGGTTGATGAAGGCGGCGATCCGCGACAACAACCCTGTGCTCTTTTTTGAGCATGTGCTGCTGTACAACCTTTCGGAAGACATTCCCGAGGGCGACTACATCTGCGCCCTGGATCAAGCGGAAGTTGTGCGCGAAGGCAGTGATATCACGATCCTCACCTATTCCCGCATGCGTCACCACTGCCTCAAGGCGGTGGAGCAGCTGGAGAAGGATGGTGTGAGCGTGGAGCTGATTGATCTGATCAGCCTCAAACCCTTCGACATGGACACCATCGCCCGCTCGATCCGCAAAACCCACAACGTGATCGTGGTGGAGGAGTGCATGAAGACCGGCGGCATCGGCGCTGAGCTCATTGCTCTGATCACCGAGCATTGCTTTGACGAGCTCGATGCCCGGCCGATTCGTCTCTCTTCCCAGGACATCCCCACGCCCTACAACGGCGCCCTGGAAAACCTGACGATCATCCAGCCCCACCAAATCGTCGCCGCGGCCCAGCAACTGCTCGCGGGCCAGATCTGAGATGGCCCGCCAACAGGGGTGGTTTGCCCTGATCCTTGCCCTGGCCATCGCGGCCGGAGCCCTGCTGTTCAGCTGGAACAGCCCCTCCACCCCGCTGGGGCAGAGGCTCGGCCTGGATCTCCGCGGTGGCAGCCAGTTGACCCTGCAGGTCCAGCCTGCCGGAGCCATCACCACCGTCCGCAAAGAGCAGCTCGACGCCGTTAAGGACGTGCTCGATCGCCGCATCAATGGGTTGGGCGTGGCTGAGTCGACTCTGCAAACCGTCGGCGACGACCAGTTGGTGTTGCAGCTGCCCGGCGAACAGGACCCCACCCGGGCGGCCACCGTGCTCGGCACCACGGCCCTGCTGGAGTTTCGGGCCCAGAAACCGGGAACGGAGCAGCGCATGCAGGAGCTGCTCACCCTGAAGCGTCAGGCCACGGCCCTGCTGGCGCGCCTGGGCCAGCCCAGCCAGGACAGTGCACCGTCAACCAGCGATTCCCAGCAGGCAGACCCCAGCCAGGCAGACCCCAAGCAAATCGACCGCGAGCAGGTGCAGGCCGATCTTCAGCGGATCAACGTTGACATCGTGGCGCTCTTTGAGCCGGCCAGCCTCAGTGGCAAGGATCTCGTGACTGCTGGGCGGCAGCAGCAGCAGAGCGGACCTGGCTGGGATGTGACCCTCAGTTTCAACAAGGATGGGGGCGACAAGTTTGCCCAGCTCACCCAGTCGATTGCCGGTACAGGGCGCCTGCTGGGGATCGTGCTCGACGGGCGCTCGATCAGCGAAGCCAGCGTGGGCCCTGAGTTCAAGGCGGCCGGCATCACCGGTGGCTCCGCCAGCATCACCGGCAATTTCAGCGCTGAAGAAGCCCGTGATCTGGAGGTGCAGCTGCGCGGAGGCTCTTTGCCCCTGCCGGTGAAAATTCTGGAGGTGCGCACGATCGGCCCCTCGCTCGGCGCCGAAAACATCCGCACCAGCCTGCTGGCTGCCCTCACCGGCCTGTTGCTGGTAGCGATGTTCATGGTGGTGGTGTACCGCCTCGCCGGCATCGTGGCAGTGATCTCCCTCTCTCTGTATGGCCTGTTCAATCTGGCCGCCTATGCCCTGATTCCCGTCACCCTGACCCTGCCAGGCATTGCCGGATTTATCCTGTCGCTGGGCATGGCGGTAGACGCCAATGTGCTGATTTTCGAGCGGCTCAAGGAGGAGTTGCGCACTGGCAACACCCTCATTCGCTCGATCGACACGGGCTTTTCCCTCGCCTTGTCTTCCATCCTCGATGGACAGGTCACCACCCTGATCAGCTGTATCGCCCTCTTCGCTCTGGGCACCGGTTTTGTCAAAGGCTTTGCGGTCACCCTTGGCATCGGTGTGCTGCTGAGCCTGTTCAGTGCTCTCACCTGCACCCGCACGTTGTTAAGGGTGCTGATGAGTTATCCAGCCCTGCGCCGGATCGATTACTTCATTCCGCTGGCCCAGCGCTCTGAGCGAGTGGCTTGAGTTGACCATGCCCCCCATCCCTGCCCCTTCCTCCACCAGCCGGCCGATGTTCGCCTTCCGCGTCAACCGTCATCGCCGCCGTCTTTGGCTGCTGTCGCTGGTGGCTTTGGTGTTGAGCATCCTTGGGATGGCCCTCAGCTGGACTTCTCCGTCGATCCGAGCCCCACTGCGGCCGGGTCTGGACTTCACCGGAGGCACCCAGATCCAACTCGAGCGGCGGTGCGAGTCCGCTTGCACCCCTCTGACGGTTTCCACCCTGCAGCGGTCGCTCGCTGCCCTGAAGCTGCCCGCCGATGGCGCCAATCCAGCCCCTGCATTGGCTGGGGCTTCGGTTCAGCTGCTGGATGGCGGCCGCTCCCTGGTGGCGCGCACCCCCAGCCTCAGTCCGGATCAGGCCCAGGTGGTGCTGCAGGCGCTCCAGGATCAGGTGGGAGACACGGTGCCCGGTGGTTTGTCCATCGACACGATCGGCCCCACGCTGGGCTCCCAGTTGCTCCAGGCCAGTTTGGTATCGCTGCTGGTGAGTTTTGTGGGCATTTCCCTCTACATCAGTTTTCGTTACGACCGCATCTATGCGGCCCTGGCGTTGTTGTGCCTGGCCCACGACGTGCTGATCACCTGCGGTCTGTTTGCCTGGCTCGGTCTGCTGGCCGGGGTGGAGGTGAACAGTCTGTTCGCCGTGGCCCTGCTGACCATTGCCGGCTATTCCGTGAATGACACGGTGGTGATCTTTGATCGGATCCGTGAGAAGCGGAACCAGCTCAAGGACCTCCCCTTGGCGGATCAGGCCGATGAAGCCGTGATCAGCACACTCACCCGCTCCGTCTACACCTCCCTCACCACCCTGCTACCCCTGATCGCCTTGATCTTCTTTGGCGGCAGCACCCTGTACTGGTTCGCGATTGCCCTCAGTTTCGGCATCCTCGTAGGCGCCTGGTCCAGCATCGGGGTGGCACCCACCCTGCTGCCGGTACTGTCCCGTCGCTGACCGTTCACTGCGGAGGCTTGGCTGGGCGATGGTCCCCGTATCGCTGGGCCTGCTGGCCCTGTTGGATCTGCGGGTTGAGTTGCAGTTGCTCCTGGAACACTTCACCTTGGCAGGGTTGGGGGCGGCGATCCGCAGCCATCCGCTGGCGGTGGCGGTGTTGCTGCTCCTGCCCTCGCTCCTGCAGCGCTACCGCGGTCGGCCCAGATAAAGAACTAGGTCCAGCGATCCATCACCTCCTTCACCACCACTTCCTCGCAAAGCACCTGCAGCACCACCACCAGGGGCAGGGCCAGCAACACCCCGGGCAATCCGAGCAGGGCCCCTAGGCACAGCTGGGCGGTGAGGGCCACGGTGGGCAGCAGATTCACCGTGCGACGCAGCAGCACCGGTGTCAGCAGAAAGGCCTCGGCGTTTTGGAGCACCACCCGCAACACCAGCACCTGAATCATCTTGGCCGGCGAAACCAGCAGGGCCAGGGCCAGGGGCAGCAGGGTGGCAGCGGTGGGGCCGATGGTGGGAACGAAGGTGAGCAGGCCGCAGATCAGGGCGCTCAGTAGCGCCAGGGGCACCCCCAGCAGCGCCAGCCCCGCCCAGGTGAGCAGAAACACGCTCACGGCGGAGAGGGTCATGCCGGCCAGCCAGCCTCCAAGGGCCTGGCGGGATTCGCTCAGCAGGTGGCCCATCTGGAGCCGCAAGAAGCTCGGCGTCAGCGCAACTACAACCTTCTGGTGACTGCGCGGATCCAGCGCCAGCAGGATGGCCAGCAAGGCCATTAACACCAGTTGGATCGACGTGTTGGCGGCCCCGCCGGCAAACCCCAGCAGCTGGCTGCCGAGGGGTTGCAGGTTGTCCCAGGTGCCCAGCTCCATCAGCTGGCGCTCCAGGCCGGGCAGCCAACGCACCTGACCGGCGAGGTCGGCCAACCTTTGGGCGAGGGCCGGCAGCAGCTCCGAGAGTTGGCTGATCTGCTGAAGCAGTTCCGGCAACAGCAGTTGGGCCAGCAGCCCACCCACCAGCACCAGGGCCACCAGCACCAACACCAGGGCGGCGGGCCGGTTCAGCGGCAGCAGGCGCCGCAGAAGTGTGATGGGCACATCGAGGGCCACGGCCAGCACCACCGCGCCAAACAGCACCAGCAGCACCCAGCGCAATTCCCAGCTGAGCAACCCCAACACGATCAGGGCCAAAGCCCCCAGCACCGTGCGGCCGTTCATGGGGTCAAGGGGCCAGCCGGTGGCGTTTCCATGGATCCAGGATGTCGTGGATCAGCAGGGCGCGCACGATCACCTGCAAGCACACCGCCAGGGGCAGGGCGAGCAGCAGGCCGAGGGGGCCGAACACCACCGTGAACAGCAGCTGGGCCGTGAGGGTGAGACCGGGCAGCAGCCGTAATTGGTGGTGCATCACCGACGGGGTGATGAGGTAACTCTCGAGATTTTGCACGGCGACATAAAGCACCAGCACCGCTGCAGCTTTCCACGGGGCATCCAGCAGGGCCACCGACATCGGAAAGAGGGTGCTGAGGGTTGGTCCCACGTTGGGAATGATGTTGAGCAGCCCCGCCAGTAGCGCATTGGCGGCCACCAACTTCACACCCAGCAGGCTCAGGCCGATGGCCGCCAGGGTGCCCACACACAGGGAGCTGATCAGCACTCCCACCATCCAGGCACTCAGGGCCTCGCCGCATTGCACCAGCACCTGGCGGAAACGGCGCCGGTAAAACGAAGGCACCAGCAACACGGCCACCTCGCGATAGGCGACGGGTTGCACCGCCACCATCAGGGCCACTGCAAATACAAACAGGGTTTGCAGCAAGCCGGTGCCGAGACCACCAGCCAGCCCCACCAGTCGCAGGGCGCCGGACCCCAGGCTGCCGCCCAGACCAGACGACAAGCCGCTGGATGCGTCGGCTCCGCCGATCAGGCCATTGCGCAGCCAGGACAATCCGCCTTCTCGGGTGCCGTAAAGCATCTGGCTCACCCGAGCCAGGCCATCACGCAGCAGCTCCAGGAGGGTTTCGGCGGCCGCCGGCAATTTGCTCAGCAGCTGGCTGAACTGGTCGACGAACGGGGGAATCACCGCCGTGGCCACCACCGCCAGCAGCAGGGTTGCCGTGCCCAGGCTGAGCAACAGGGCAACTGGACGGGAGCAGCGCAGGCGGGTCTGGATGGCACCCACGAGGGTGCAGAGCGCCATCGCCAGGACCACGGCAGCAAACAGATGCATCAGGCTCTGGCGCAGGTTCCAGAGCAGCACCAGGGCTGCCACCAGCGCCAATAGCCCCAGCCATTGGCCGAATTTCAAGGGATCAGGCCTCGTCCTGCTCCGCCTGATCTTCGCCCTTGTTGTTCGAGAAGCCGAGATCGTGACTGTCGGCGTAACGCTGGGCAAAGCGCATGAAGCGGTCGAAGTCTTCGGTGCTCTTCCAGGTGTAGGTGCACTCGAGGGCGCTGGCCTTGCCATTGACAAAGCGGGCCTTGACCTCACGGGTCACCAGCTCGCCCTCCTCATCCACCAGGAACATGCCGGTGATGTCTCCCATGCTCTCAGGGGCGAGGGCGTCGGGTTCTTCGAACACGAACAGGGCCTGACCGGTGCGGCCATCGCGGGAGCGGGTTAAGCGGATATCGGGCACGACCGGCTCATCCACCCCGCGGAAGAACTGAATGGCGGCGCCCATGGCAAGCGGGGACAAAAATCAATCCTAGGAGCCAGCCTCAGAGTGGACCGCAGTTGCAACACTGCGCTCCTCTGCCTCCTGCAGCAGCCGGCTGGCGGCGGCATCGGCAGCGATTCCCGCCAGGTCGACGCTGGTCAGCACTGGGCTGTTCCGGCGGCTCAGCTCGTGGTCGTAGCAGCGGTCGTAGTAATCCAGCATCTGGACGCAGGCGCTGGCCCAGTCGCAACGGTCGATTGCTTCCAGGGCCGTGGCGGTGCGCTGAGGCCCCAGCCGACGGGCGATCCGTTCGGTGGCCTGGCGCAGGGCCTCCTGCCCCTGGTTTCCATACACCGCCACGAGCTGCTCGACACGCTCTGCCAGTGGGCGCTGGATCTCGATCGCGGGCGCCTCCCCCATCTGCCGCCACAGACCGGCGGGGATCCGGCAGCGGCCCACCTGGGCGCTTTCCGCCTCGACCCAGATCGGCGCCTGGCCCTCGAGAGCCTGCAGGTTGGACGCAAGACGATTTTCGTAGTGCTCGCTGCTGGGTTGGGTCGGCAGCCCCAAGCCGCCAAAACTGCTTCCTCGGTGGTGGGCAAGCCCCTCCAGATCAACCACGGCTGCTCCCTGACGCCGCAGGGCCAGCAGCAGATCGGTCTTGCCGGTGCCGGTGCGTCCGCCCAGCACCAGCAGCGGCCAGGGCCGCTCGAAGGTGTCCAGCACCCAGCGGCGGTAGGCCTTGTAGCCACCCTCAAGCAGCAGCACCGGTAGCTCCAGGGTGCTGGCCAGCCAGGCGACGCTGCCTGAGCGCATGCCGCCCCGCCAGCAGTGCAGCCGCAGGGGTGTGTTGTGCTGACCCAGCCGGCGCAGCTCCTGGCCCAGCGCTGCCAACTTGGGACCCACCAGCTCCAGCCCAAGCTGGATCGCCGCAGGGCGACCCTTGTGCTTGTAGCAGGTGCCCACCTGAGCCCTTTCGTCATCGCTGAACAGGGGCAGGTTGAGGGCGCCAGGGATGTGGCCCTGGGCAAATTCCTGGGGACTACGTACATCGACGATGGGCCCGCCTGCCGCCAGGAAAGCTGCCACGGTGAGGGGGGGGCTGGCGCCCGGCATCGCTGTTGTGGATCTCTGCTGACATAGTGGTCCCACGCTGGCTTCGCTTCAGGCTTCGACCCCTTCCATGCTTTCCGGTCCTCCGGTCACCGCCACCACTAGCGCCAGCCCCGAGTCTCTGCTTGAGCGCTTTCAGAGCGGCAATCCCCGACAGCGTCGTGCCCTGCTGGCCGCCCTGCAGGAGCAGCGGCAGCTCCTGCGGCCGCTGATCGCCGACCACCTGTCGGCCCTCGATGCCACTGGCGACGACTGGGCCGCCGGTTTCCTGATCCAGTTGTTGCTCGACGAGAGTGACGGCCTGCGCGACGCCTTCCTGGCCCGGTATCCCCTGGGGTGGCTGGCCACGGTGTCGGCGCGAGGACTCGACTACGCGCCGCTGCAACAGGCCCTGATGGCCCAACAGTTTGAGGAGGCCGATCGGATCACCAGCGCCCTGCTGCGGGAGCTGGCCGGGCCGACCGCGGTGCGCCGTGGCTATGTGTATTACAGCGAGGTGCCGCCGATGCCGTCGGCCGATCTCGACAGCCTGGATCGCCTCTGGGTGTGCTTTTCGCGCGGGCGTTTCGGGTTTTCCGTGCAAGGGCGACTGCTGCGCAGTTGCAACGACCGCTGGGAGCTGCTCTGGCCCAAGTTGGCCTGGAAGGACGGGGGCCGGTGGACCCGCTACCCGGGCTCCTTCCAGTGGTCCATCGATGCGCCCGAGGGGCACATGCCCCTGGTGAACCAGCTGCGGGGGGTGCGGTTGATGGATGCCCTGCTCAGCCATCCCGCTCTGCAACAGCGCATCAACGCCTGAGCCAGGGTGCCGGCAGCGGCGTAGGGTCGAATTGGCCCCTGCGGATCCCAGCCGGATGGCGCTGCGCTGGTCAGATTTCATCACGCCTTCGACCCTGCAGCTCGCTCCGCTGCTGGAGTTGCTGATTGAGCCGATCCGCTGCCTGCAGCTTCAGAGCCAGGTGCAGCTGGGTCTCCAGGAGGCGCTGGTCAACGCGGTGCGCCACGGCAATGGTTGCGATCCGGCCAAGTGCCTGCGGGTGCGGCGGATTGAAACCCCGCGCTGGCTGGTGTGGCAAGTGCAGGATGAAGGCCCGGGGCTGCCGCCGGATGCCCGCACCACGTCCCTGCCGGAGCAGCTTGATGCCACCGGCGGACGAGGCCTGTTCTTGATCCACAACTGCTTTGACGACGTGCGCTGGAGCAGCCGCGGTAACCGGCTGCAACTGGCCGTCAGTCGCCAGCGGGCTGCGGTTCTGTCGCCGGTCGGTGGCTGGGGCAACCGGGGTCGCTGAGCTCCCCCCGCAACCAGCCCAGGCCGTGTTCCACCAGTTCGATGGCCTGCTGGCGGGCGGCGCTGGCCTGGGGGGCGCTGGGGTCATCGCCGCCCAGCAGGAGCACCAGGGCAGCGGCCAGCTGCTCCGCTCCCCGTCGGGACCGCTGGGCCTTGAGGGCGTGCCAATCGCGATCGCCGATGGCCAGTTGGCGCTGCAGGGCCAGGGCCTGATCCAGAGCTCCCTCAGGCCAGCACCGGGATGGCTTGGGCGGCGAGGTGGGCACTGGACGTTTGTTGATGGCAGGCCCCATCCTGATGCCACTGCTGCGTTGCTGTGAGCTGGCTATGCCGAGCCGACCCCTGGGCCACCATCTGGTACACCAGCCGATCCGTCTGCTGCACCTCTTGGACGGCTTGTTCACCCAGGCCTCGCTGACGCGCCACAGCTCCGGGGTGACCCAGCGGCGCCAACGCCAGCGCCTGGCCCTGACCCAGCGCCTGCTGGATCCGCTGCCGGAGTCTTTGGCACCCCCGCACCGGGTGGAGGTGTTGTTCTGGCGTGGGCTGCGCTGGTCGACCGCCGGATTGCTGCTGGCCTGGTTGCTGAAGCGTTAACGCGGTTTACGCGCTGTCCAGATCCGCGTCATGAAGTGGGATTCGGCGGCGACGGCTTCAAATCCAGCCTGCCGCATGCGGCCGTCGATGTCGTCGCTGATGTAATCGCGGTAGTAGGGCTCGTGGAACACGCGCCGGAAGTTTTCCATCGCGGCGCTGAATTGGGGGGAATCGGCCAGCTGCACCGAGTCGGCCAGCACCACCACCCCGCCGGGCTCGAGCACGCGATAGGCCTCATCAATCACCGCCTGACGGGCGTCTCCAGGCAGTTCGTGAAACAGGAAGACGCAGGTGAGGCCTTGGAACGTGGCCTCCGCAAAGGGCATGCTTTCGCCATTGCCCTGCACCAGCTGGGGCAGCTCGCCGGGCAACTGGCTCAGCCATTTGTTCGCCTGGCGAAGGTAGGCCGTGGAGAGATCCAGGCCCACCAGCTGGGCCTGGGGCAGGGCGGCCCGGATCTGGCGCAGCGTGCGGCCGGTGCCGGTGGCCACGTCGAGCACCCGCAACTGGCCCGCTGGCCGATCGGTAAAGGCTTTGATGCCTCGCAGCAGCGGCGCCAACACCCGCCGCCTCATCGGATCGGCGGTGCCGTTGAACAGAATCTCCACCTGCAGGTCGTAGAGGGCTGCGGAGTGGTCGCTCAGGTAGCCGTCAGTCTGGTGGTGAAAGTTCTGGAGGTAGTAGTCGGGGTAGGCGGCCGGATCCACATCCTGGGGTAGGTCACGCACGTTGCGCTCGCTGCGGCGGGTCCAGGTGCTGGGCATGTCCAGCCATACCAGTGGGTAACGGCTGGCCCAGTCGAGCCAAGGGGCATCGAATAGCAACGACGCTGGATACAGACCCTGCTCCGCCTCCTGCCAATCACGCTCGTGCAGGCAGTCCATCGACTGCTTGAGCCGGCCCATCAATTCCGGCGGCACCGGCACGGTTTTCGGGGTGCCATCCGGAGCCAGCAACCCCATCAGCCGGGTGCTCACTTCCTTATGGGTCAAGCCCAGCAAAGCCTTGCCCTGCTGCATGGTTTGGTAGGCCAGCTTGGTGAGCTGATCGGGCATGGCTGGGCAATCGCGTGCTGCCATTCCAGCCGATTGGCCCGGCGAGCGCGAGCAGCGAAGACCTGTGCCCCCCCCCCCTTGTGTTTCCAAGCAACGGCTTGAGACACAGCCCCCATGGCATGCAGCGATCCAGGAAGTGCTCGAATTCCAGGCCTGGAGACTCAGCTGAGCTGTGCTCGATCTGAGCTGATCAGTGTTCGGATTCGGCAGGTCCGCTTCGACCATCAAAAAGCCCCGGCCTTTGGCCAGGGCTCAGGGATTGAGCGCAATGCGACAGCTCCTTGATCAGGCGTCGTAATACATCACGAATTCGTGGGGGTGGGGCCGCTGGCGCAGCTGCTGGACCTCCTCGTATTTGAGAGCGATCCAGTTGTTGATGAAGTCTTCGGTGAAGACCCCGCCGGCCAGCAGGTAGTCCTTGTCGGCGTCGAGGGCCTCGAGGGCGCCGTTGAGGGAGGCGGGCACCGTGGAGATCTTGGACAACTCCTCCGCCGAGAGCTCAAACAGATCGACGTCGGTGCCATCGCCCGGATCGATCTGGTTTTTGATGCCGTCGATGCCGGCCATCAGCATGGCGGCAAAGCCCAGGTAGGGGTTGGAGAGGGCATCGCCAGAGCGGAACTCCAGGCGCTTGGCCTTGGGGCTGGGTCCGGTGAGCGGGATCCGCACAGCTGCGGAGCGGTTGCCCTGGGAATACACCAGGTTGACCGGAGCCTCGAAGCCCGGCACCAGACGCTTGTAGCTGTTGGTGGTGGGGTTGGTGAAGGCCAGGAAGCTGGGGGCGTGCCTGAGCAGGCCGCCGATGTACCAGCGGGCGGTTTGCGAGAGGTTGGCGTAGGTGCCTTCGCCGAAGAACAGCGGGTTGCCACCCTTCCAGAGGCTCTGGTGCACGTGCATGCCGCTGCCGTTGTCGGCAAACACCGGCTTGGGCATGAACGTGGCCGTCTTGCCGTACTTCTTGGCAATGTTGCGCACCACGTACTTGTAGATCATCACGTTGTCGGCCGCGCTGATCAGCTCGGCAAACTTGATGCCCAGTTCGTGCTGAGCCGTGGCCACCTCGTGGTGCTGCTTCTCGATCGGCACACCCAGGCTGCCCATGGTGAGCAACATCTCGGAGCGCATGTCCTGAAGGGTGTCGTTGGGCGAAACCGGGAAGTAGCCCTCCTTCAGCTGGATCTTGTAGGCCAGGTTGCCGCCTTCCTCAAGCCGGGCGGTGTTCCAGGGGGCTTCGATCGAATCGACGCTGTAGAAGCTGCTGCCACTACCGGAGGTGTAGCGCACATCGTCGAAGACGAAGAACTCAGGCTCCGGACCGAAGTAGGCCGTGTCGGCGATGCCGGTGGAGCCGAGGTAATTCAGCGCCTTCTGGGCCAGGGCGCGGGGGCAGCGGGCATAGGGCTGGCCGCTGCGGGGCTCCTGGATCGAGCAGATCAGGCTGAGGGTTTTGTGGCTGTAGAAGGGGTCGATCCAGGCGGTGTTCGGATCCGGCACCATCGCCATGTCCGATTCGTTGATCGCTTTCCAACCGCGGATCGAGGAGCCGTCGAAGGCCACACCTTCGCTGAAGGCGGCTTCATCGATCAGGTCGTTGCAGACCGTCAGGTGCTGCCATTTGCCGTGCAGGTCGACAAATTTGAGGTCGATCAGCTCGATGCCCTCGTCTTTGATCTGACGCAGGACCTCTTGGGCTGTTTTGGCCATGACGAACAAAAGAGTGGGTGCCGCCCTGGTCGCGGCGTGGCGGGACCGTACGGATCGCCCCGGCGCCGCTGTGTATCGCTTGTAACCAAATGGTGGGCAGCGCTTGCGTAACCGTTTCTGTCAACTTCCCCAGAACGCGCCCCTGGCCTGGGATTTGGCCAAATGTGAGTGCTACGTTCCGCTGTAGGTGCGTCGATTCGATCCCGCCATGCGCGATGCCATCACTGGTCTGATTGGCCGTTACGACCAGCTCGGCCGCTATCTGGACCGGGACGCGATTGACCGGATCTCGGCCTACTACTCCGAGTCGGAGGTGCGTCTGGCGGCCGTGGAGCTGATCAACCGGGAAGCGGCGGCGATCGTGCGGGAAGCGGCCCAGCGCCTCTGGCTGGCGGATCCCGAGTTGATCCTCCCCGGCGGCAATGCCTACACCACGCGGCGGCTCTCGGCCTGCCTGCGCGACATGGACTACTTCCTGCGTTACGCCAGCTACGCCCTGATCGCCGACGACGCTTCGATTCTCAACGAGCGGGTGCTCAACGGCCTGGACGACACTTACAAGAGCCTGGGCGTCCCCACCGGCCCCACCGTGCGCAGCATCGCCCTGATGGCGGATGTGGTGTGCGAGATGTTGCTCGATGTCGGCGTAACCGCCACCAACGTGGTGCGGGTTCCCTTCGAGCATCTCTGTCGTGGGCTCGGCGCCACCAACGTGCGTGCTCGCTAGGCCGTTCGTCGCTGCTTAGGCTCGATCGATTTGTTCATCCGGTTTTGGTTTCCCTCCCCGTGCTGCCCCCCGTTAATTCCGCCCACCGCCGCACGCTGGGTCCCATCGCCACCCCAAACCGCCTGCTGCTCGGTCCTGGGCCGTCCAATGCCCACCCCACGGTGCTCCAGGCCCTAGCCCGCACCCCGATCGGCCACCTCGATCCGCTCTACGTCGAGCTGATGGGTGAGGTGCAGGAGCTGCTGCGTTACGCCTGGCAAACCGACAACCGCCTCACCATTCCCATGAGCGGCACTGGCAGTGCCGCGATGGAAGCCACCCTGGCCAACACGATTGAGCCCGGCGACACCGTGCTGGTGGCGGTCAAGGGGTATTTCGGTCTGCGCCTCGCCGACATGGCCGGCCGCTACCGGGCCAATGTCGTAACGCTGGAGAAGCCCTGGGGCGAAGCCTTCAGCCTGGCCGAGCTGGAGGAGGCTGTGGCCACTCACCGGCCCAAGATCCTGGCGATCGTCCATGCCGAAACCTCCACCGGCATCTGCCAGCCCATGGAGGGCATCGGCGATCTCTGCCGTCAGCACGACTGCCTGCTCTTGCTCGACACGGTCACCTCGCTTGGGGCCGTTCCCCTCTACCTCGATGCCTGGAAGGTGGATCTGGCCTACAGCTGCAGCCAGAAGGGCTTGAGCTGCCCTCCCGGTCTCGGTCCCTTCACCATGGGGCCCCGGGCCGAAGCCAAGATGATGGCGCGCCAGGGCAAGGTGCCCAACTGGTACCTCGATGTCACCCTGCTCAACCAGTATTGGGGCAGCGACCGGGTGTATCACCACACTGCTCCGGTGAACATGAACTTCGGCATGCGCGAGGCCCTGCGCCTGCTGGCCGAGGAGGGGCTGGACTCGGCCTGGGCCCGCCACCGCAGCAATGCCGAACGTCTCTGGGCTGGCCTGGAGCGTCTCGGCCTTGAGCTCCATGCCCCCGAGCACCTGCGCTTGCCCACCCTCACCACCGTGCGCATTCCGGAGGGTGTGGACGGCAAGGCCTTCACCCTCCACCTGCTCAACCAGCACGGCATCGAAGTGGGCGGCGGTCTCGGCGCTCTGGCGGGCAAGGTGTGGCGCATTGGTCTGATGGGCTACAACAGCCAGCCTGAAAACGTCGATCGGCTGCTCAATCTGTTCGAAACCGAGCTGCCGGCCTTCCGTCCCGCTGGAACCCCTGCTGCCGTCGCTGTCTGAACCACGCGGCCAGCTGATCTCCAGCTGGTTCCCCCAACACTCCGCCGATCACCCGCATGTAGTGATGGGCGCTGGCTGCGGTGGCAAGGTTGTGGCAACTGCCCAGGGCGCCACGCTTGGGATCCAGTGCGCCAAACACCACGGTGCCCATGCGGGCCTGCACCAGGGCACCGGCGCACATCGGGCAGGGCTCCAGGCTTACCAGGAGGGTGCAGCCGTTGAAGCGCCAGTCGCCCCGCAGGCGTGCCGCCTGCCCCAGGGCCACCAGCTCAGCATGGCCGAGTGGATCGGCGTGGGCCTCGCGTCGGTTGCTGCCCCAGCCAATGCAGCGCCCCGCCTCATCCAGCACCACCGCCGCCACCGGAATCTCGCCGCTGGCTCCCACCCGCTGGCTGTGGCGCAGCAGGCGCTGCATCCATTGCTCATGGGTCCACAACGGCGCGTGCTGCGCCAGGGGCTGGGGGTCTGGGGATTGGGTGGACTCCAACGCCTGAGCCGCAGCAGCAACCACACCCTTGTAGCTCACCTCCGCAGGTGAGAATGGAGTCATTCGAGCGTTCCCCGTTGGCAAGCGCGCCACCTGCCCCGCGGGCGAGCCAGCCCCTGCCGTTTGCCAGTCCTGAGCAGCTCGACCCGCAACTGCAGGACTTTCTGGAGCAGGCATCCCGCCAGCTCTGCAGCTGGCTGGGGTCGGCCTCCCAGCGCTCGCCGCTGCCGGGTCTGAGCGTGTTGCCGGGGGTGGAACCCGCCCTGGAGGGATTGGAGCCTGCTGCGTTGCTGGCCGACCTGCAGCTGGTGATGGACGGCGCCTACAACCCCAACCACCCCGGAGCCCTCGCCCACCTCGACCCGCCGCCGCTGGCGGCATCGGTGGCAGCCGACCTGATCTGCGCCGGGCTCAACAACAACCTGTTGGCTGAAGAGCTCTCCCCCAGCCTGACGCGCCTGGAGCGCAGTCTCACGGCCTGGCTGGCGGAGCAGC
The DNA here is from genome assembly GCF_024346335.1 of Cyanobium sp. ATX 6E8. Taxonomy (NCBI): domain Bacteria; kingdom Bacillati; phylum Cyanobacteriota; class Cyanophyceae; order Synechococcales; family Prochlorococcaceae; genus Cyanobium; species Cyanobium sp. ATX 6E8. Next base: position 145,526 of record NZ_JAGQCT010000002.1, read on the forward strand.
TGGGCCTGCCGGCTGGCAGCGGTGGCGTGGCGGCGAGCGGTGGCACCCTCTCCAACTTGATGGCTCTGGTCACGGCCCGGCGCTGCCGTGGTCTGGCAACACGGGCCGATGCGGTGGTGCTGGCCAGTGCCGATGCCCACGTCTCCCTGGCCAAGGCGTTGGCAGTGATGGGCCTGCCGGCTGCTGCCTTGCACGCGATCCCGGTGGACCATGAGGGGCGCCTGGATCCTGCGGCCCTCGAGCTGGAGCTCGATCAGCTGGCGCAAACCGGAACGCCGGTGATCGCCGTGGTCGCCACCGCGGGCACCACCGTGCGGGGCGCCGTCGATCCGCTCCTGCCCCTGGCATCGATCTGCCGGAAACGCGAGCTGTGGCTTCACGTCGATGGAGCGATTGGCGCCGTCTTCGGTCTGGTGGCCGGTCATCGCTTCCGGGTGGCGGGCCTGGAGCGGGCCGACTCCATCACGATCAATCCCCAGAAACTTCTGGGCATCACCAAGACCTCGTCGCTGTTGCTGTTGGCCAGGCCCCAGTGTCTAGCTGAGGCTTTTCACACCGGTCTGCCCTACATGGAGCCGAGTTGGGGCAACGGCCACGGTGGGGAGACGGGGTTGCAGGGCACTCGGCCCGCTGAGATTCTCAAGCTCTGGCTTGGTCTGCGCCAGTTGGGTTTAGAGGGAATTGAGGCGGTGCTCGATGGGGCCATTCAGCGGCGCCGCCAGCTCGCGGCCCTGCTGGAGGCCAGTGGCCGCCTGCAGCTGCGTGGGGGATCCTTCCACCTGCTGGCCTTCACACCCCGGGGCTTGGACGCCGCTGCTGCCGAGTGCTGGAGCCAACACACCCGCCAACGGCTGCTGCAAGAGCATCTGATGCTCTCGCGACCCTTGTACGCCGGTCGCCACCACCTCAAGGCCGTGCTCGGCAATCCCCACACCCGCAGCAGCCACCTGGACAGCCTGGCCAGGCTGGTGCAGCTCAGCTTGGACGAGCTGCCATGACCGACCCTTCTGCTGAATCCCAGGCTGGTCGGGGACGTTGGGTCGCGATCCTCACCGGGGCGATCTCGATTCTGATCGGCGTGCTGTATCTGGCCCTGATCGTGGTGCTTGACAGCCGGGGACCGCTGCAGCCGCCTCCGCCGGAAGCCCTTGTCGACAGCGCCGTCATTCGGCCGGAGGCCGGGGCGGCAAGCGCGGCTGCTTCGCCTGCAGCGGTTCCACCACCCGCCTGAACGCCGCCTCGAGAAAGCGGCTCAGCGCCCCATCGCGGCGGCTCAGGTCGTACTGCTGCTGCACCACCTCCTGCACACCGCCATCGCCCCAGTCCTGGTCGCGCTCGAAGTAGGTGACAAAACTGAGGCCCGCCACCCGGGTCAGCCAGGCCGCACTGACCGCCTGAATGGCCCGGCTCACCACCAGGGCGGGCAGATTCAGGCTCAGGGCCGCACTCAGCAGGCTGACCCCACCTTTCACCAGGCCCAGGCCGGCCATGGTGCGCCCCACCGACAGGGCTAGGTCCTGGGCGTTTTGGCGGCTGAGGCTGATGCCGTAGATCCGGCCGATCTCCACCACCATCTGGGCATTGACGGCCGCCGCGCCCAGCAGGTCGAGCCCGGGCAGGGGCGTGACGGCCAGCACCCCGGCGCCGATCCACATGTAGCGATCCACGATGGCTTCGCTATCACTGCGCCGCTGCCGGGCCAGCAGGGAGCGGCTGGCTTCGCTCAGCTGGCGGCACTGCAGCAGCAAGTTGTCGGCGATCAGCTCTTCGCCATCGGCATGGAGCACCGCCGCGATGCGGCGCAGTAGCGCGTCCACTTCAGCGGGCGGTTGGAGCGGTCTGCCGCCCGGCATCGGCACGCTCTGGGGAGCCGCGCTGGACGGCAACACATCCTCGGTGGCGATGCGGCCGCGGGTGCGTTGGCGCAGCAGCTGCAGCAGCCGTGCTTCCTCCTGTTCGCCACGCAAGTCGCACTTGTTCAGCACCAACATCAAGCGTTTGCCGAGGCTGGCCAGGGCTTCAAACACCTCCAGTTCGGCAGCACGCAGATCGCCATCCACCACCAACAGCAGCAGGTCGGCCTTGCCGGCCTGCTCCCGGGCCAGCCGTTCACGCTCCAGCCCCGCCGCGCCGGCTTCGAGAATGCCTGGTGTGTCCACCAGCCACACGGCCCGTTGCAGCCCACGCAGGCGCAGGCGGTAGCGCTGGCTGCCGGTGGTGGAGCCCATGGCGGCGCCCACCTCGCCCACCAGCTCCTGCAGCAGGGCGCGGATCAGCGAGGTTTTGCCAGAGGAGCCGATGCCGAACAGCACGATCACCAGGTCGCCCCGCTCCAGTTCGGCGGCCATGCGCTGGCGCTCCTGGCGCAGGGCTTCCCGCTCGACTGCATCCCGCACCCGGTCGAGGGTTTGATCAATGGCGGCCAGGTTCTGGGCGGCGGCCTCGCGGCGGTTGCCGGGAGGCGGCAGCTGCGACGCCGTGCCAGGGCCTGCCTTGCCCCCCAGGGCGGCCCGCAGCCAAGGCCAGGCCAGCTGCACCAGCAGCAGCACCAGGCCAGCGAAGACCACAAAAAACACCGGCTGGACGATCCAGTACGGCAGATACCAACTCAGTTGCAGGTAAAGGGTGTTGATCGCCTGCAGCACCACACCCACCGCGATCAGGGCCAGCAGGGCCAGACCAGCGATCAACCACAGGCGGGTGCGGGTTTTCATCGATCAAACCCAGGCATCAGGTTCGGGAGGCGCGCAGAATCTCACCCCACAGACTGGCGGCGAGGGCGCTGCTGGCGCGGGTGGGGCTGTTGTCGTCGTTGCCCAGCCAGATGCCCACCACCCAGTTGCGCTGGGGCTCATAGCCCACAAACAGCAGATCGCGGCTCTCGTTGGTGGTGCCGGTCTTGCCGCCCTCCTGGCCCCCCAGACTCGCCATCTGACCGGTTCCCCGCTGCACCACAGCCCGCAACATCTGCTGCATCGCCTGGGCCGTGGCCAGCGTGATGACCTGGCGGCCCGGCTGAGCAGGGGCCTGGCCAGTCCCCGAACCCCCACCGGCAGTTGTGGTCTGACGGCATTGACTGGACGTTTGGCCGCTGCAGGCCTCTGCATCGGTGAGGCGCAAGATGGTGGTGGGGGCATGCCAGATGCCGTCGTTGGCGATGGCGGCGTAGGCGGCGGTGAGCTCCAGCAGGGTCACCTCGCTCTGGCCGAGGGCGAGACCCGGCACGGCGGCCAGCGGGCTGGTGATGCCTAGATCGCGGGCCTTCTGCACCAGCGCGTCGAGGCCCACCTGCTGGGCTAACCGCAGGGCTGCGGTGTTGCTGCTGATCGCGAAGGCTGAGACCAAACTCAGGGAGCCGCTGCAACCGCTGGCGAAGCTCTGACCGCGCCAGCGGAAGGGAGCGCAGCTGATCCCATCCCCGGGGCGCAGACCCCGTTCCAGGGCCACCAGATAGGGGATCAACTTGAAGGTGCTCCCCGGCTGGCGCAGGGCCATGGAGGCCCGGTTGAACTGGCTCTGGCGGTAATCCCGGCCCCCGGCAATGGCCAGGATGCCGCCGCTGCGGGCATCGAGCACCACCACAGCGCCCTCGCTCACCCTCAGGCCAGCACTGCTCTGCAGCCTCTGGCGCAACAGCCGCTCCACCTGCTCCTGCAGGGAACGATCCAGGTGGGTGTCAATCAGAAAGTTGCCTTCGGCGGCCACATCTCGGCCTACCAGCTGATCGAGGTCGCGGCGCACCTGGTCGGAGTAGAAGGGCACGCCGCGCTGGGCTGGGCTGCTGCGGCAGGCCTGGGGTGACAAACGGATGGGGCTGCGGCGCCCACTGCGGGCCTGGTCGGCGGTGAGGCGCCCGGTTTCCCCCATCTTGCTGAGCACGGCGTTGCGGGCCTCCAGGGCTGCCTGGGGATCAAAACAGGGGTCGTAGCCGTTGGGGGAGGGCAACAGCCCCACCAGCAGGGCCGCTTCCTCGCGTTGCAGTTGGCTGGCGGGCTTGCCGAAGTAGTGGCGAGAGGCATCTTCGAAGCCCCAGCCCACGCCGAGATACACCCGGTTGAGATAGCTCAGCAGCAGGTCGCGCTTGCTGAAGCGGGCTTCCAGCTGCAGGGCTACGAGCAGCTCCCGCCACTTGCGGCCCAGGGTTTCCCCCTGGCCCACCTGATCGGGATACAGGCTGCGGGCCAGTTGCTGGGTGAGGGTGCTTCCGCCCTCGAGCACCCGGCCTCCGAGCACGTTGGTCACCAGGGCCCTCGCCGTGCCCACCGGGTCGACGCCCGGATGCCACCAGAAGCGGCTGTCCTCACTCGCCAGCAGCGCATCGATGAGCACCGCCGGATAGTCGCGCAGGGCCTGGCGCTCCCGGTGCTCGAGAGCATCGGCCGTGGTGATGGGCTTGCCCTGGCGGTCGTAGAGCACCAGCGGACCGCGCACCGTGGCCAGGCTGCCGCGGATCGGGGCTTGCACGACGGAGAGGGCCAGAAGACCAAGCCCTCCAATAGCCATGCCCGCCAGCGCCCAGCTGACGCCTCGCAGCAACCGCTGAAGCTGAGGTAGTGGTCGGATCTGAAAGTCCAGTTCGGGCAGGCCCGCTTCCTGACTGGGGCCAAAGCGGAGGCTGTCGCCGTCGCGCAGCAACAGCTGCCGCACGCGGCGGCCTTGCCACCACAGGCCATTGGTGGAGTTCTGGTCACTCAGCAGCCAGTGGGGGCCGCACCGTTCGAGCAGGGCATGGCGCCGACTGACCGCCTGGTGGTCGATGCTGATCTGGCAGTCGCTGTCGCGGCCGATGCCGTATGCGCCCGGATGCAGGGGCAGCAAGCGCGAGGCCTGGCCCGGCTGGTGAATGCGCAGCTGGGCCTGGCCAGGCTGGCTAAACCGCTGCCAGCGGCGGCGCAGGGCCTCAAGGGCGGGGTTGGCCATGGCTCCCCAGTAGATCGATGGCGAAGCAGAGCACCGCCAGGTTGATCGCCACATCGGCGAAATTGAACACCGGGAAGGAGATCGGCACCAGGGCCAGGAAATCGACGACGTAGCCCAGCCGCCAGCGATCCAACCCGTTGCCGATGGCGCCGCCCAGCACGAGCCCCACCCCCAACCAGCGGGCCGGAGCCAGGGCGCCCTGCCGCTGAATCCAAACGATCACCCCCAGGGCCACTAGCAGACTCACCAGGCCGAGCAGTTCAGGGTGGCCCGTGAACAGGCTGAAGGCGGCGCCGGTGTTGCGGGTGAGGTGCAGATCCAGCAGACCCGGCCAGAGTGGTGTTGTGCCAAATAGGGCCAGCTGGGCTACGGCCCAGGCCTTGCTGAGTTGGTCCAAGAGCACCACCACACCGGCTGTGGCATAGGCCAGGGTGCGGGCCCGTCTCATGGCTCCACCAGCAGCAGCCGACGCAACAGCAGGGCCGCCACGGCGACGCCGCAGCACAGCAACAGCTGGGGCAGCAGGGGCGCGACGCTGTAGCTGATCAGCAGCATGCCGAGATTGGGCCCCCAGCGGCCCGGCAGGGCGCCGAGCAGCAAGTTGGCGATCCCGCAGAGTTGCAGCACCGCCAGGCCCACCACTGCTGCGCCAAGCAGGCTGAGCAGATCGTTCATGCCCGGTTGGCGCGCCAGCTTGCCGGTGAGCCAGGCGGCGGGAAGGAAGCCGGCCAGGTAGCCGAAGCCGGGATCGAGCAGATAGGCGGCGCCACCACCGCCGTGGAACACCGGCAGCTGGAACAGCCCCAGGCTGAGGTAAGCCACCGCCGCCAACATGGCGCTGCGGGGCCCACAAACCAGGGCGGTGAGCAGCAGCGCCGGCACCTGCAGGGTGATCGGCAGGGTGGCCAGGCTCCAGCCCCCATCGGCCGCCGGCAGGGGAGCTGCGGCCTGGATCAGTCCCCCCACCAGGATCAGCAACAGGCCGGCAATGGCGCCGCTCCAGGTGGCTAGGGCCCGCAACTGATCCCATCGTGTCTGCGACCATTTTGGGGGGTCGTGCCACCAGGGCCGGTCCCATCTGCCCTCCCACCTGCCGGTATGGACCAACCCACAAGCCCGGAGCCCCGCGAGTCCCAGCTCTTTACGGTGGGCGACGCCGTGCAGCTCAAGGGACGGCAGCAGTACCTGAAAACGGCCGATCCCATGCCGATGCTCCGCCCCCCCGATCTCGTGGATCCGGAGGAGCTGGGTGAGGTGCTGGCGCTGAAAGCGCGCAACCTTCTGGCAGTCCGCTTTCGGCGGGGCACTTTTTTGATCGAGGCCGATCAGCTCCAGCCTCCGGAGCCCCAGAACGCCGACTGATCGGCGAGTCCTCAGCGGCTGAGGGCATGGCGCTGCCAGGCCTGTTCGGCGGCAGCCAGAGCCTGCGGTGGTCCACAGAGGCTCAAGGCCGGCTCGGTTAGTCGCCGTTGGGCCGCGGCCAACAGGGCTGGGGCATCGAGCTGCTGGGCCCGGTCCAGGGTGTCCTGCACATAGGTCCAGCCCAGACCATGGCCGAGCACCAGGGCCTGTCGATCAGCGATCTGGCCGCAGGTCTGCCGTCCCATGGCGTCCTGGCCGCGGTATTTGGCTTTGGCTAGGGCGAGTTCGCCGTCGCTGAGTGGCTGCTCCAGCATGCGAGCCCATTCATCGAGCAGGGAGGTGGTGGCTTCGGCGGCCCGTTCCGCCGAACTGGACAGGTGCCAGATGAAGGGGCTCGCCCCGCGCCGCGCCGGCATGTGCACTCCCACGTCGTAGGCCAGGCCGCGCTCCTCCCGCATCGTCACAAACAGCCGGCTGGACATGCCCATGCCGAGGTGGGCCTGCAGCAGCCGCAGGGCCAGCCCGTCGGGATCCCCCAGGGGCACGGTGGCCACCCCCAGCATCAGCACCAACTGCTCGGTCTCCTGCTCCAGGCTGTTGAAGCGCTGGCTGCAACCGGGCGCCTGCGGGCCTGGGCCCGCTAGGGGCGTGGTGGTGGACCATGGGCTGCGCGCCAGCCAGGCATTGAGCAGGTCCGGCAGCTCGGCCCCCAGATCGCCACAGGCCACCAGCAGGGCACCGTCCTGGCCAAGCACCGGCACCAGAGCACTGATCTGCTCGCCGCCGATTGCGGCCAGCTCCTCTTCCACCCCCAGGGGGTCGTGCCCATAGGGCCCCAGGCCGTAGAGCTGGTGCCGCAGCTGGTCGTGGGCCAATTGGAAGGGATCCTCCCGCTGGCGCTGCAGGCTCTGCAGGTTGAGGCCGCGCTCGAGCTCGAGTTGGTCGCTGCTGAGCCAGGGCTGCCTCGCCATGGACAACAGCAGGGGCAGCAGCTCGGGGGCATCGCTGCTGGCGCACTTGAGGCTCAGCACCAGGCTGTCCTCCGTGGCCTCACAGCGCAGGGCGGCACCCCGACCTTCCACCAGATCGGCCAGGGCTTCGGCGTTGTAGTCGCCGCAGCCTCGCGTCAGAAGCCCGGCCAGCAGCTGGGCAGCTCCCCGCTCGCCTGGACGATCCCCACTGCTACCGCCGCGGATCCAGAGGCGGCAGGCCACGATCGCAGGCCCTGGCCGCCGTTGCCACACCAGGGGCAGGCCCCCCTCCAGGGTTGTGTTCTGCCAAGTGCCTGTTGGCCATGGGGAATGGCTCATGCCGGCACCGCTTCAAGGACGCAGGCCGCCGCTGGATCCAGCAGGGGCAGCGTCCGCCGCACCAGCTCCTGCCGATCCCAGCGCTCGATATCCTCCAGCGGCTGGGCCAGACCGTGCCGCCGCCCCCAGAGCCTGTTGTTGCCGATCAGCCCCGCCACGCCACCGGCGGCCTCCAAACCGAAGCGATAGCCGTTCGCCACCAGCCGCTGGGCCCGCTGCCACTCCACATCCGGCAGCCCGTCCTGCTGCAGTTGCGACCACACCTCAGCGATGGCCTGGCGCACCGCCGGCAGCTCGTCGGGTTCGCAGATCGCCTCCAGCAGGGCAAAGCTGCCGCTCTCCATCACATGCAGATCGAGATCGATACTCTCCACAATGCGGAGCTGCTCGCGCAGTCGCTCCACCAGGCGGCTGCGGCGACCTTCGGCCAACACGGTGGTGAGCAGGTCGGCACCCATCACTCCGTGGAGATCGGCGGCGGGTGGGAGCCCCCAGAGCATCAGCAACCGGGCTGATTCAAGCCGGGGCACAGCCAGTCGGTGCTCACCGGGTTGTACAGCCAGGGGAGGGCGGCTCGGGGGTTCAAGCACCGCCGGCAGGTCGGCCAGGGCGCTGCACTCCAGGCGATCGCCGAGGGCGGCGGGTTCTACGGCACCGCTGAGGGCGAGCACGCAGCGGTTGGCGCCATACAGACGCTGATGGAAGCCGGCCATGGCCTCGGGCGTTTGGGCCAGCAGCAGCTCCCGCTGACCCAGGATCGGTTCGCCGTAGGCATGGCCAGGGCAGCCCAACCGCAGCAACTGCTGCAGGGCGATTTCATCGGGCTGGTCTTCGCTTTGGGCCAGCTCTTCGAGCACCACCTGGCGCTCCATCACAAAGGCGTCGCGGTCCAGCCGCGGGTGCAGCACCAGATCCAGCAGCAGATCCAGGGCGTCGGCAGCGGCCTCAGGCGGAATCAACACGTGGTAGTGAACGTCGTCGAAGCCGGTGGCGGCATTGCTGTTGCCGCCCATCGCTTCGATGCGCAGGTCGAATTCCCCCGGCCCCAGCCGCTCGCTTCCCTTGAACACCATGTGCTCGAGGAAGTGGGCCATGCCGCTCTCCCCGGGACCCTCAAACACACTGCCGGCCCGGCACCAGAAGTCGAGGCAGACCAGGGGGGAGTCGGCCAGGGGCAGATAGACCACGCTGGCACCGTTGGCTAGCGGGTGATCGCTGGGTGACGCCAGCCCTGGCAACAGGGTCTCGGACGGGGCCAGGGTCAAGGCTCAGATGCGTGGCAGGATCTGCATTCTGCTGGCTGCACCCCCTGCCGTGAGTTCCGCCCCCGCTTCCTCCCAGGCTTCCGGTATCCACCCACTGGTCGATGCCCTGGCCGAGCGGATGCGCCAGTGGTGGCAAACCCTGCCCGAGCTGGCCCCCCTGGCGGTGGATCCGGAGCTGGAGGCGATCAGCGGCAGTCTCGATGGCGATGCCCTGTTCATCCGCAACGAGCTGCGCCAGTGCCGAGGGTTGCGCAAACTGCACCTGGAGACGGCGCGCCTCGGCGCGGGGCTGAAGATCCTGCACTGCGTGATGTTCCCCGACCCCCGCTTCGATCTGCCGGTGTTTGGCGCCGACATCGTGGCGGGTCCAGCCGGGGTGTCGGCTGCCATCGTCGATCTCTCGCCGGTGCTGGGGGAGCTGCCAGTGGGCATTGCTGCCGCATTGACCGCCCGGCCTCGCCCCTCCTACAGCCAGGAGCGGGAGCTGCCCGGATGGGGATCGATCTTTTCGCCCTTTGTGCGCTTTGTGCGCCCCACCAGCCCCGAGGAGGAGAAGGCTTTTGTCGATGAGGTGAGCAGCGTTTTGGCTGTGTTGGGCGATGCCATCGCCGCCGCCGCGCCTCAGGACCCAGACCATCCGGCTACGGTTGAGCGCTGGCAGGGGCAGCTCCGGTATTGCAAGCAGCAGAAACAAAACGACAAGACCCGCCGGGTGCTGGAGAAGGCCTTCAACCCCGCCTGGGCCGACCGCTACATCGAGGAACTGCTGTTCGACGATCCGCCGGCTCCGTGAAACGGACCCTTCAGCGGGTGCCGCGGCTGTGGTGGCTGGCTGGTGTCGCCGTGGTGGTGGTGCTGGGGGGGCTGGCCGTCAGTCGCCAGCAGCGTCCAACGCCCATCCCCGCCACAGCTGCCTCCCAGTCGCCTCGCCCGCCTGAGGCCGTTGCAGCTCTGGGCCGGCTCGAACCCGCCGGAGATGTGCGGTTGCTGGCCGCCCCGATCAGTGGCATTGGTGGCAGCCCCCGCATCACGCAGTTGCTGGTGGAGGAAGGCGACACCGTGCAGAGCGGCCAACTCCTGGCCCGTTTTGATACGGCACCCAGCCTGCTGGCCCAGCAGCGGTTGCTCGAGGCCCGGATTCGCAACCTCGACACCCGGCTGCAGGTGCAGACCCGCGACATCAGCCGCTATCGCCAGCTGAGCCGCTCCGGTGCCATTCCCAGTGGTGAGCTCGACACCCGCGAAACCGCCCTGCTCGAGCTGCAAGGGGCCCGCACCGAGGCCTGGGCCGAGCGCGAGAAAGTGAAGGCGGAGTTGCTGCTCACCCAACTGCGGGCACCCATCGCCGGCACGGTGTTGAAACTCCATGCCCGGGTGGGCGAGCGGCCTGCCGACAAGGGCGTGCTCGAACTCGGGGCCAGCGACCGAATGCAAGCGCTGGTGGAGGTCTATGAGAGCGACATCGACCGGGTGCGCCTGGGCCAGCCCGTCTCCCTGATCAGTGAGAACGGCGGATTCCAGGGCAACTTGAGCGGAGAGGTGATTCGGATCAGCCCCCAGGTGCGGCAGCGCTCGGTGCTCTCCACCGATCCCACCGGTGATGCCGATGCCCGCGTGGTGGAGGTGCGGGTGGCGCTCACTCCCACCGACAGCCTGCGGGTTCGCGACCTTACCGGCCTGAAGGTGATCGCCCGGCTCGGTCGCTGATGCTGGGTCGCCTCTGGCAGGGCCGGCGCATTCCGCTGGCCTGGCTGTTGCTGACGCGGCAGCCGGTGCGCCTGCTTGTGGCCCTGGCCGGCATCGCCTTTGCCGGCATTTTGATGTTCATGCAGCTGGGCTTTCGCGACGGGCTGTTCGACGCCAGCGTCACGATCCATCGGCTCTTTGACGCCGACCTGGTGCTGATCAGCCCGCGCTCCAGCAGCTCGGTGAGCATGGCAGGGTTTCCCAGGCGTCGGCTCGTGCAGGCCATGGCCGACCCCGCTGTGGAGGGGATCACGCCGGTGCACTGGAATCTGCTGCTCTGGCGCAACCCGGAAACCCGCGGCACCCGTTCGATCCTCACCCTCGGGTTTGAACCGGGTGATCCCCTGTTCACCGATCCCTCCCTGGCGCCCAAGGCCAAGCTGCTCCAAGACCGGGGTCGCGTTCTGTTCGACGAGCGCTCCAGGCCCGAGTTCGGTCCGGTGGCGGAGTGGTTTCGCAGCGGCCGCACGGTGGAAAGCGAAATCGGCGGCCAGCGGGTGCGAGTGGCGGGGCTCGTGGGTCTGGGCACGTCCTTCGGGGCCGACGGCAACCTGCTCACCAGCCACGAGACCTATCTGAAGCTGCTGCCCAACACCCCTCCGGGCAGCATCGAGGTGGGGCTGATCCGGCTGCAGCCGGGCTCCGATCCGGCTGCGGTGGTGGAGCGGCTCAGGCAGCGCTTGCCAGCCGATGTCACCGTCCTCACCAAGGAGGGCTTCATCGCCTTCGAGCAGAACTATTGGCGCACCAGCACCTCGATTGGCTTCATCTTCACGCTGGGCGCTGCGATGGGATTCGTGGTGGGCTGCGTGATCGTGTATCAGATCCTCTATTCCGACGTGAGTGATCACCTGCCGGAATACGCCACGTTGATGGCGATGGGCTATCGCCTGCCCAGCCTGCTTGGGGTGGTGGCCCGTGAAGGCCTGCTGCTCGCCACCTTCGGCTACCTGCCGGCCTACGCAGCCGGCCAGGGCCTCTATTGGTTGGTGCGCAACGCCACCCAGCTGCCGGTCACGATGAACACGACCCGGGCCCTGACCGTGTTCACCATGATCCTGGTGATGTGCATGGGCTCGGCGGCCCTGGCGATGCGCCGGCTCGCCGACGCCGATCCGGCGGAAATCTTCTGATGGATCTGGATCGTCTGGAGAGTGGGCCTGCTGCATCGGGCACCGTGGTGCAGGTGGCCGGGTTGAGCCACTGGTATGGGGCCGGCTCGATGCAACGGCAGGTGTTGCAGTCGGTGGATCTCGCCATTGCTCCCGGTGAGGTGGTGCTGCTCACGGGCCCCTCCGGATGCGGCAAAACAACCCTGCTCACCCTGGTGGGAGCCCTGCGCCAGGTGCAGCAGGGCTCGGTGCGGGTGTTTGGCGAAGAGCTACACGGCGCGGGGCGAGCCTCCCGCCAGCGTCTGCGTCGCCGGATCGGCATGATTTTTCAAGGTCACAACCTGCTGCGCTGCCTGAGCGCCGAGCAGAACGTGCAAATGGGTGCCGACCTGCTGCCGGGATTGGGTTATCGGGCCCGCCGCGATCGCGCTCGCGAATGGTTGCGCGCGGTGGGGCTTGGCGATCACCTGAACAAATTGCCCCACGATCTCTCGGGCGGCCAGAAGCAGCGGGTGGCGATTGCCCGAGCTTTGGCGGCCCGGCCCCAGTTGCTGTTGGCCGATGAACCCACCGCGGCCCTCGATTCCCGCAGCGGACGGGAGGTGGTGGATCTGCTCAAAGGCCTGGCGCGGGAACAGGGCTGCGGTGTGCTGATGGTGACTCACGATCCCCGCATTCTCGATGTGGCCGACCGGCTGGTGCAGATGGAGGATGGCCAGCTCTGCCAGGGGGCCAGGCCCATTGAGTAGGGTGAGGATTCGCATCTCTCCCCGTTGCCGTACGCATGGCCAAGCGCAGGAATCTCAAGAAAGAAAAACAGGAGCGTAACCGCGCCTACGCGCGCAAGTTCAAGAAGCGCAAGCTGCGCAACGACGGCCGTGGTGAAGGGGCTGGCAACGGTGTGACCGGCACGGCCAACAACGGCGGCGCTGCAGACTGATCAGCGCTTTGACGCGTTGCTGGGGGGATCCTGCGGGGTCCCCTTTTTGCTGTTCACGACCACTCGGCTCAATCTCTCCCGGCGGTTCCGATGTTCCTCAGCGTCGTCATCCCCACCTACAACCGCCTGCCGATCCTGCAGAAGTGCCTGCGGGCCCTGGAGGCCCAGGAGCTAGCTGCGCCGATCTCCGGCTACGAGGTGGTGCTTGTTGACGACGGCTCCACCGATGACACGGTGGCCTGGCTGCGGGGGCATGCGGCCGAATTGCCCCATATCCGGCTGATCCAGCAGGAACACGGTGGTCCTGCTGAAGGGCGCAACCGAGGGGTGCAGCAGGCCCAGGGTGAGGTGATTGTTTTCATCGACAGCGACCTGGTGGTCACCCCCAGTTTTCTGCGCTGTCACGCTCAGGCCCTGGAGCAGCACTGGACGAGGCGGGGCGATCGCCGCTGTTTCACCTATGGCGCGGTGATCAATACCGCCAACTTCGACACTCCCACCAGCGAGCCCCACAAGTTGCAGGACGTGTCGTTTGCCTATTTCGCCACCGGCAATGTGGCGATCGATCGCACCTTGCTGGAGCAAGCCGGCCTTTTCGACACGCGCTTCCGCCTGTATGGCTGGGAGGATCTGGAGCTGGGGGAGCGGTTGCGGAGTCTGGGTGTTGCGCTGGTGCGCTGCCCTGAGGCGGTGGGTTATCACTGGCACCCGGCTCTGCGGCTGGAGCGGATCCCCGACCTGATCCGGGTCGAGCGGGAGCGGGCCAAAATGGGATTGGTGTTCTATTTGAAGCACCCCACCCGGCGGGTGCGATTCATCATTCAGTACACCTGGTTGCACCGGCTGCTCTGGGAGCTAGTCACCCTGGGGGGCCTGCTCAATGAGCGCAGCCTGCGCCCCCTGCTGGCTTGGTTGATCCGTTGCGGCCACCCCGGTCTGGCGATGGAGCTGTTGCGGCTGCCCCTGAACCGTCTGGGGGTACGCGCTCTGTATGCCGAAGCCCGGGCCCTTGCGGCCACAAGCCAGGCCTGCAGGCCCGTTTGATAGGGTGCTGGGGTTCCATTCACCCCGCACACCTGCGTGTTTCGGGTGATCTGAGCGCTTCACCCCACCGGCCCCTCTTGGCTGGCTGGGCGGCTCGAGATCCCTGGCAGGTGGAGGCAAACCCGAAACCCCCAACCAAACCATGGCTGTTGTCACACTCGCCGAAATGATGGAGGCGGGTGCCCACTTTGGGCACCAAACGCGCCGCTGGAATCCCAAGATGTCGCGCTACATCTATTGCGCGCGCAACGGCGTTCACATCATTGATCTCGTGCAGACCGCCGTCTGCATGAACAACGCCTACAAGTGGACCCGCAGTGCCGCGCGCAGCGGCAAGCGCTTTCTGTTTGTTGGCACCAAAAAGCAGGCCTCCGAGGTGATTGCCCTGGAAGCCACCCGCTGTGGAGCCTCCTACGTCAACCAGCGCTGGCTAGGCGGCATGCTCACCAACTGGACCACGATGCGCGCCCGCATCGACCGGCTCAAGGATCTTGAGCGCATGGAGAGCTCCGGCGCCATTGCCATGCGTCCCAAGAAGGAAGCTGCAGTGCTGCGCCGCGAGCTGGAGCGCCTGCAGAAGTATCTCGGCGGTCTCAAGAACATGCGTCGGCTGCCCGACGTGGTGGTGCTGGTGGACCAGCGCCGTGAAACCAACGCCGTGCTCGAGGCCCGCAAGCTCGATATCCCCCTGGTGTCGATGCTCGACACCAACTGCGATCCCGACCTCTGCGACGTGCCCATCCCCTGCAACGACGACGCTGTGCGCTCGGTGCAACTGGTGCTCGGACGCCTGGCGGACGCCATCAACGAAGGCCGCCACGGTGCCCAGGACCAGGGCCGTGACGACGAAGGCTGATTTCGCCCCTGCCCATTTCTCTCTGAATTCCGTACCCCATACCCTCCATGGCTGAGATTTCGGCAAAGCTGGTTAAAGAACTGCGCGACAAGACCGGCGCAGGGATGATGGACTGCAAGAAGGCGCTGTCGGAGTGCGACGGCGACGCCACCAAGGCCACCGAGTGGCTGCGCCAGAAGGGCATTGCCACCGCCGAGAAAAAGGCCGGCCGCACCGCTGCTGAAGGAGCCATCGGCAGCTACATCCACACCGGTGCCCGCGTGGGCGTACTGGTGGAGGTCAACTGCGAAACCGACTTCGTCGCCCGCGGCGAGGGCTTCCAGGAGTTGCTCCGCAACGTGGCCATGCAGATCGCGGCCTGCCCTGGGGTCGAATACGTCAGCGTGGATCAGATCCCTGCCGAGGTGGCCGAGCGCGAGAAGTCCATTGAGATGGGTCGTGACGACCTGGCCGGCAAGCCCGACCAGATGAAGGTCAAGATCGTCGAAGGCCGTATCGGCAAGCGACTCAAGGAGCTGGCCCTGCTGGACCAGCCCTTCATCAAGGACAGCTCTGTCACCGTGGCCGAGATGGTCAAGCAGGTGGCCGGCAAAGTGGGCGAAAACATTCAGGTGCGCCGCTTCACCCGGTTCACCCTGGGTGAAGGCATCGAGGTGGAGAAGGCCGACTTCGCCGCGGAAGTGGCGGCCATGACCCAGCCAGCCTGAGCGCCCCCCCTGTGATGGTGCTGGAGGCTGCCCGCCAGCAGCTCACGGATCTGGAAACCCAGCTGTCGGCCTCCAACCCGCAGCTGTATCGGCACCTGGCCCTCTACCTCCAGGTGCTGCGTGATGGCCTGTTGAACACCGTTCAACAGGCCTGCTTTCATTTGGCGACTCAGGCCTATCCCGATCGCTACCTCGAGCTGGATGCTTCCCAGCGGCAGGTGTTGCATCGGCGTCTCCGCAGCCTGGTTCAGCGGGCCACCAGCCTGCTCACGGTGGAACATCTGGCCCACCTGGCGTCCCAGATGGCGCGGGAACAGCATCGTCAGCGTCAGCGGCGGCGCAGCCGTCTGCTGGAGGCCCTTGAGCAGGGCGAACCCAGCGAGTCTTTGGCCGATGCGGACGAATCGGACCAGCCGCCGCACGGTTCGGTGCATCTCGGATTGGCATTGCCGATCGGAGCTGATTTTCTTCCCACCTCCAGCTTTGCCATATCGTCAGCGCCCCAAGCACCTTCGCTTGCGTCCGACGCGGCCGATACGGATCCAGGGGAGGAGGGTGAGCAGGACTCAGCCATGCAGGCCATGGCCGAAGCCTTCAGTGAATGGCTCGAGCAGTCCCCGCCCCGGGCTCCCACCCCCTGGGATGGTGGCTCGTTGCCGAGCGAACCGGCCCTGCTGATGGCCTGGATCGCAGGTTTTGAGCTGGCCCTCAGCCGCCGGCTGCGCAATCTTTCCCATGCCCTCAACGTGGAGCTGTTGCGGCTTGGGCTCAGCCGCACCCTGCTGCCGGTGAGCCTGCTGGATGCCGTGTTGGCTGGTCAATTGGATACCTTGGAGGCTCCGGCCAACCTGCTGCGGCTGCCCTTGCCGTTTGGCCCCGATGCGGGCCCGGCGCGGTTGGAGACCATGACGGTGCTGCTGCGACCGGATGATCTGGAGTTGGCGCTTCCCAAACTGCGCACCTGCCGCACCCGGATTCAGCAACACCGGCAGGAGGTGCGCAGAATGGCCCAGCACTATCGCCGCATCCAGCGGCGCGTTCAGGCGCTTGAGGCGGAACAGCTGTGGCTGCAGGACATCAACCCAGCCCAGACACCCCCGCTGCCCCCGACCTAGAGGCCTGGCTGCGCACCCTGCAGCAGGCGCTGCAGGTGGAGGCGGATCGTGGCTTCATTGATCTCAAGGGCCGCCATAGCCGCTTCAGTGCTTTTGTGATTCAGCAGCTGCGGGAGCGACCTGCTGATCTCCCGGACGAGCCACTGCAGCGGATCCTTGAGCTGAAGGCGGGCTTCGACACCTACAGCCAACTCTCGCTGGCACGGCGCCAGTCGCTGGTGCGGCAGTGCCGCGAGCGCCTGCATGCCTTGCGCCAGGCTCAGCGCCCGGTGTTGGCGGTGGCCCCACCGCGGCTGCGCCTGGTGTCCAGTGCACCCGGAACCACGCCCAGCGCAGGCGCGGCGGACTTCACGGCCGACACGCCGCTCTCGGAGGTCCGCGGCGTCGGCCCCAAAACGGCGGCACGGCTGGCCCAGCTTGGGCTCTGGGTGGTGCGCGACCTCGTGCACTACTACCCCCGCGACTACCTCGACTACGCCAACCTCGTGCGGATCAGTGGCTTGGAGCCGGGGCGCACGGCCACCATTGTCGCCACGGTGCGCCGCAGTCACGCCTTTGCCAGCCCGCGCAACCCCAATCTCTCGATCCTGGAATTGCATCTGGTCGACTGCACCGGGCGGATTCGGGTCAGCCGGTTCTTTGCCGGCCAGCGTTTCTCCAGCCCAGGTTGGCTGAAATCCCAACAACGTCTGTTTCCAGTGGGCGCCACGGTGGCAGTGAGTGGCCTGGTCAAAGAAACCCCCTATGGCCCGGCATTCCAGGACCCGCTGATGGAGGTGCTGGACTCGCCCCAGGCGCCGGTGCGCTCCGAAACGATCGGTCGCCTGCTGCCGGTGTATGGGCTCACCGAAGGCCTGGGGGCCGACCGCTTGCGTCAGGTGGTGGAGGCGGTGCTGCCGGTGCTGCGCCGCTGGCCCGATCCTTTGCCCGAAGGCCTGCGCCGCAGCCAGGGGCTGATCACCCGCTCCGAGGCACTCACCCAGATCCACGCGCCGGCCAGCCAGGAGCAACTCCAGGCCAGCCGCCGCCGGCTGGTGTTCGATGAGTTTCTGCTGCTGCAACTGGGCCTGGCCCAGCGGCGACGCCAGCTCAGCCAGCGCCCTGCCCCGCCCCTGGCCCTGCCCGCCGGGGGTGAGGGCCTGGTGCAATTCTTCCTGGCAATCCTGCCCTTCGCGCTCACCGGCGCCCAGGAGCGGGTGCTGGCAGAAATCCGCGCCGATCTGGCTCGCCACCAGCCGATGGCTCGGCTGGTGCAGGGGGATGTGGGTAGCGGCAAAACCGTCGTCGCCCTGGCCTCCCTGCTCACCGCCATCGAAGCCGGCTGCCAGGGGGCGTTGATGGCGCCCACCGAGGTGTTGGCGGAACAGCACTACCGCAAGCTGGCGGAATGGCTGCCCCAGCTGCACGTCACCTCGGCGCTGCTCACCGGCTCCACGCCGGCCCCGAGGCGCCGGCAGTTGCTCCAGGACCTCGCCAATGGCCAGCTGCAGCTGCTGGTGGGCACCCACGCCCTGCTTGAAGACCCGGTGCAGTTTGATCGCCTGGGTCTGGTCGTGGTGGATGAGCAGCACCGCTTCGGGGTTCGCCAGCGCAACCGCCTGCTGGCCAAGGGCCTGCAGCCCCACCTGCTCACGATGACGGCTACCCCGATCCCGCGCACGCTGGCGCTCTCGCTGCATGGCGATCTGGATGTCAGCCAGATTGATGCGCTGCCGCCAGGCCGCCAGCCCATCCGCACCCACCTGATCAAGGGCAGCCAGCGCCAGCAGGCCTATGGCCTGATCCGCGAGCAGGTAGCCCTGGGCCAGCGGGCCTACGTGGTGCTGCCTCTGGTGGAGGACTCGGAGAAACTCGAGCTGCGCTCCGCCGTGGAGGTGCACCGGCAACTGAGTGAGGAGGAATTTCCCGAGCTCAGCGTGGGTCTGCTTCACGGACGGCTTAACAGCGCCGACAAGCAGGCCGCCATTGGCGCGTTTGCCCGCGGTGAATGTCAGGTGCTGGTCAGCACCACGGTGGTGGAGGTGGGTGTGGATGTACCCGAGGCGAGCGTGATGGTGATCGAACACGCCGAGCGCTTCGGCTTGGCCCAGCTGCACCAGTTGCGCGGCCGCGTCGGCCGGGGAGCTGCTGCATCCCATTGCCTGTTGATCAACGACAGCAGCAACGTGCTGGCCCGGCAGCGGCTGGAGGTGCTGGTGCGCTCCAGTGATGGTTTCGAGATCGCCGAGATGGACCTGCGGCTGCGGGGGCCTGGACAGGTGCTCGGCACCCGCCAGAGTGGCCTGCCCGATCTGGCCTTGGCCAGCCTCACCGAAGACGGTGCGGTGCTCGAAGAGGCCCGCGACCTGGCCAGGCAGATCACCGCCACCGACCCCAATCTGCAACAGCATCCTGGGCTCGCCCAGGCCCTGGCAGAGCAGCGTCGCCGCCAGATGGATCAGGCGGCCCGGCTCAACTGATCAACCCCTTCCCTTCCTGTTATGGCCCTGCGACCCTGGAGTCCGATTCCGATCGTGGAGGCCGGGGAGCCACTGGTGGGGCTGCCGCCGCAGTTGTGGCGGCTGCAGCCCCATCCCTACGTCAGCCTCGGAGCGCCCTATGGGGCCCACGGGAATCCTTTCCAGCTGCGCAGCAGTGTGGTGGAGCGGCTACTCCAGGCCGAGCACGCCCTCCGGCAGGCCCAGCCCCAGTGCCGCCTGGCGATTTTTGATGCCTGGCGGCCCCTGGCCGTGCAGCGCTTCATGGTGCGCCATGCCGTGCTGCAGGAGTGCGCCCGTGCTGGTGTCAATCCCGATCAGCCCTCCCCTGTGCGCGACCGCGTGATCACCGAGGTGGGGCGCTTCTGGGCCCCGCCGAGTAACAATCCGGCGACACCGCCCCCCCACAGCACCGGGGCGGCTGTCGACCTCACCCTGGCGGATGTCTCAGGGATGCCGCTGGAGATGGGGGGCGAGATCGATGCGATTGGCCCTGTATCGGAGCCGGAGTTCTACGCGGAGGCAGCCCTGGCGGATCCCAACGGTGCTGAGGCCCTCTGGCATGGGCGTCGCCAACGCTTAGCCCGGGTGATGGCCGGAGCAGGCTTCGTGCAGCATCCCAACGAGTGGTGGCACTTCAGCTGGGGCGATCAACTCTGGGCCTGGCGCCGTAGCGAAGGGCAGGCCCGTTATGGCCGGATTGGCGAGGCCGCCAGCTCCCTGGCCAGCTGATCAGCCTGCTGGGCGGTCAGCAACTGCCGCAGGCGGGCGAGCACGGCTGGGCTCTGGTCGGCATAGGGCTGCAACTGTTGCTGAAACGCCGTTCGAATGCGCTCCGCATCGCAGGTGGTGCGATCGGGGTCGTAGACGGTGGGCCTGGAGGGGGCGGTTCCGGTTGGTGGCGGCCCTGGCTCAAGGCCACTGGGGTAAGCAGCGCCGAACCCAGGGCCACGGCGAGCAGGGGCCTGATCACCCAGCCCCCGCGCTGAGCCACTGCTGCACGGGGTGGCGGCCACTCTTGACCACGAAATCACCGAGGCTGCGGCGCCCTCCGGCGCTCTGCCAGGCCTGCAGCAGGGGCTCAAGCGTGGCTTCCAGGGCCTCCAGGGGCATCTTCTCGAGATAGGGCTCCGCCAGGCGGCTGAGGTTGGGGGTTCCACCCAGCCAGAGTTGGTATTGATCGACGCCGCTCCCCACCAGGCCGATCTCGGCCATGTAGGGGCGGGCGCAGCCGTTGGGGCAGCCGGTCATGCGCACCAAGACCGATTTGGTGATGCCGAGCCGTTGCATCAGCGCCTCGAGCCGCTCCAGCACCTCGGGCAGGATGCGCTCGGCTTCTGTCACCGCCAGGCCGCAAAGGGGCAGCGCCGGGCAGGCCAGGGCATGGCGCGCCAAGGGGGCGGGACTCTCGGGCGATTCAAAGCCGAGAGCCGCCAGCTCATCGCGCACGCTGGAGCGCTGGGCCACACCGATGTTGCAGAGCAGCAGGTCTTGGTTGGGGGTGAGGCGCACCTCGAGCTTGTAGGTGTCGATGATCCGGCGCAGGCCGCTCTTGACGGTGCCGGAGAGGCGGCCACAGAGCACAGGAAGGCCGACAAACCACAAGCCACGGCTTTGGCGGTGCCAGCCGAGGTAATCCTCGAGCTTGGCCTTGGGCTCCAGCCGCATGCCCTTGATCGGATGGGCGAAGTAACGGGCCTGCAGCTCCTGGCGGAACCAGGCGACACCACGGTCGTGGATCAGGTATTTCATGCGCGCATGACGGCGCTGCTCCCGGTCGCCATGGTCGCGTTGCAGCGCCACGATCGACTGGAGCAGATCCAGCACGTGTTCGGCGGCCACATAGCCCAGCGGGTCGGCCGTGCGGGCGAACGTTTCCTCTTTGTTGTGGGTGCGGCCCATGCCACCGCCCACGTACACGTTGCAGCCCTGGGGCTGGCCCTGGGCATCGCAGAACAGCACCAGGCCGATGTCCTGGGTGAGCAGGTCCACCGAGTTATCGCCGGGCACGGTGACAGCCACCTTGAACTTGCGCGGCAGATAGGTGTCGCCATAGAGGGGTTCAGCGGCGTCGCCGCTGAACACACGTCCGTCGTGCTGACGTGCCTTCACTTTGGTGACGGCAGCGCTGGGCTTGATCCGGTAGCTGAGCTCACCATCCACCCAGAGATCGAGGTAAGAGCCTTCCGCAGCCTGGGGGGCGAGCAGGTCGGCAATCTCGTCGGCCAGTTGGCGTGCCGCCGGGTAGCCGCCCTTCTCAAACGGTGCCGCCGGTGCCATCACATTGCGGTTGATGTCACCGCAGGCGGCCAGGGTGGAGCCGAGATGACGCACGATCGTGCCGATCACCTCCTTGAGGTTGTCCTTGCGGACGCCGTGCATCTGGAAGGCTTGGCGGGTGGTGGCCCGCAGGGTGCCGTTACCCAGGCGATCAGAGAGCTCGTCAATAGCGAGATAAAGCGGCGCCGGAACCCGCCCACCCGGGTTGCGCAGGCGCAACATCATCTGCCAGTCCTTGTCCTGGCCTTTGACGCGATGTTCGCGGTTGTCCTGTTGGTAACTGCCGTGGAACTTCAGGATCTGGACGGCGCTGTCCGTGAAGTTCGGGGCGTCGTTGCCAAGTTCGGTGAGCAGCGGTTCCTTCAGGTGACCGCTACCGGCCTTGAGCTGTTCAAATTTTGATGGGGCCTTGTCAGAAGAGGCCTTGGCATCGGAGCCGTGCATGACTTGGGGCATCGGGTCCTGACTCAAGGCTCGGCACGACACCGAAGTTAGCGAACAGCGTTCAATACAGTCGCGCTGTCTCGCCTGCCACCCGTGTCGACCTTTTTGCTCGAAATCGGCACTGAGGAACTTCCCGCCGACTTTGCCCGGCTGGCCTTGCCCCAGTTGGAGCAACTGGTGCGGAAGGATCTCGACGGGTTGAGGCTTCGCTTTGATGCAATCCGTTGCACCAGCACGCCGCGCCGCTTGGTGGTCACGGTGGCCGGGCTGCCGGAGCGCCAGCCGGATCTGAAGGAAGATCGCAAGGGCCCCCCTAAAGCCCAGGCCTGGAAGGAAGGCAAGCCCACGCCAGCGGCCCTGGGGTTTGCCAAACGCTGTGGCGTGGCCGCTGAAGCTCTGGAGATTCGCGACACCCCAAAAGGACCGTTTGTATTTGCCCGCTGCCGCGAGGTTGGGCGACCCGCAGCGGAGGTGCTGGCGGGCCAGATTCCGCAATGGATCGAAGCGCTCCAGGGGCGACGTTTCATGCGCTGGGGGGAGGGGGAGATCCGCTTCTCCAGGCCGGTGCGCTGGCTCGTGGCCCTGCTGGATGCCACTCCGCTCGCCGTGACCCTGCCTGGCAGCGACCCGCTGGTGGCGGCGGGCAACATCAGCCGGGGGCATCGCCTACACACCGATGCGGTGTCCATTCCCAATGCGGAGGGTTACGTAGCCGCTTTGGCGGCGGCCGGCGTGACTGTGGATCGCGGGCATCGCGGTGCCCTGATTCACCAGGCCGTCACCACGGCGGCGGCCGCCCAGGCTGCCGATGCGGATCTCCCCGAGGAGCTGTTTGATGAGCTGATCGATCTGGTCGAATCCCCATCGCTGCTGGAAGGCCAGTTCGATGCCCACTACCTGGCCCTGCCAGCCGAGGTGCTCAGCACCGTGATGCGGGCCCACCAGCGCTATGTGCCCCTCTATCGCCAAGGCCGCGCCAGCGATCCCCTGGCCCTCGATGCCCGCGACAGTCTGCTGCCCCGGTTCCTGTTCATCAGCAACGCGCTTCCCGAGGCGGCCGTCACCGTGGCCCGCGGCAATGAGCGGGTGCTGAAGGCTCGATTGGCTGACGCTGAGTTTTTTGTGCGGGCCGACAGGGCCGTGGCCAGCATCGATCGCCGTGATCAGCTCTCCCGCGTCACCTTCGCCGCAGGTCTCGGATCCCTGCTCGACCGCACCGAGCGTCTGGAGTGGTGCACCGACGTGCTGCTGGAGCAACTAGACCTGCCCGCCGGCTGTGGCGACCATGCCCGCCGTGCCGCCCATCTCTGCAAACACGATCTGGTGAGCCAGATGGTGGGGGAATTCCCCGAGCTGCAGGGTGTGATGGGCGGCAAATATCTGGTGGCGGAGGGGGAGCCCCGCGAGGTTGGCCTGGCCGTTTTGGAGCATTACCTGCCCCGCGGCGCCGCTGATGCCTTGCCCACTTCTGCTGCCGGGGCCGTGGTGGCCCTGGCTGAGCGGCTGGAGCTGCTGCTGAGCATCTACGCCAAGGGGGAGCGCCCCACAGGCTCCTCCGATCCCTATGCCCTGCGGCGGGCCGCCCAGGGGCTCCTGCAGATCCTCTGGGATCGCGGCTGGCGGCTCGATCTGCTGTCTCTGCTGCACCGCTCCGCCCTGCATTGGGCCCAGTTGCTGCCCCACTGCGGTGTCGATGGGGAGGCCCTGGCCGCTGAGCTGGCCGAATTCCTGCGCCAACGGCTGGTGAGCCTGCTCGAGGAGGAGGGCTTCGATAGCGACCTGGTGAAGGCTGCAGCGGGCTCCTCGGTGCCGCTGGGGCGGGTGCTCGGGGATCCTGAGGATGCCCGCCAACGGGTGGCTCTGTTGGCCGAGCTGAGGGAGCGGGGTGAGCTGGCCGCCGTGCAGGCGGTCGTGACCCGCGCTGCCCGCCTGGCGGAGCAGGCAGATCTCGGCACCACGGTGCTAAGCGCCGCAGGCGTGGTCCAACCGGCCCTGTTCGAGAAGTCGAGTGAGGTCGGCATGCTTGCAGTGCTCAACGAACTTGAGCCGATCGCTACACGCCCATCGAGCGACCGCTACGCACAGCTGGCTCGTGGTCTCTCAGCCGGATCGGATGCCCTGGCGGCCTTCTTTGACGGTGATCAGAGCGTCATGGTGCTGGCCGAGGATCCCGCGGTACGCGAAAACCGGCTCAATCTTTTGGCGGTGCTGCGCAATCAGGCCAACGTGCTGGCCGATTTCAGCCGCATCAGCGGTTGAGGGCCACAGACACCCTTGAGGGGCCGTAGGTCCTACTGGCCGGCCAGAACGGGTTCCCGCTCGGGCTCCTGATCGGCCTTGGTACTGGATGCCTGATCAGGCTTGCTGGCTTGGTTACGCACCTTGATGCCGCCCTTGATCGTGCTCACGGCAAGCATGGCGTTGACTTCAGCCTCATCCCGCACGGCGCTGTCGACAGGCTTGTAGCCCTGGGGCGCCAGAGCGTTGCCGCGAAGCACCGAACCCAGGGTGAGCAGGGTGAGCTTCAGTTGCTGCCAGGGATTCATCATCACCACCCGCTTGTAGAGGTAGCTGTCGAAAGTGAGGCGCTGCACGTCTTTGTCATCGCACATCTCCACGAAGGCTTCCCGGGCCGCATCGTTGCGGTAAAAGATGTTTTGCAGAAGCTCCAGCACCTTGTAGGTGGCGCCGTACTGGCGATCCCACTTCTTGAGGTACTTCTTGAGGTCTGCCTCGCTGGGCACCTTGGTGCCACCGGCGCTGGCCTCAACGATCTGCTCAGCGCACATCCGGCCACTCTTGGCTGCGAAGTAGATGCCTTCGCCCGAGCTCTTGGTCACATAGCCGGCGGCATCACCCACTAGGGCCATGCGGCCCACCACCCGCCGCGGGCGGGGATGCTCAGGAATCGGATGGGCTTCCACCTTGATCACTTCGCCGTTGACCAGGCGCTTCTTGGCCCGCTCACGGATGCCTTCCTGCAGGCTTTTGATCAGCCCCTGGTTCTGTTGCATCGTGCCGGTGCCCACGGCCACGTGGTCGTACTTGGGGAAGACCCAGGCGTAGAAATCGGGAGAGACGTCTGTGCCGACGTACATCTCGGCGAGGGTCTCGTAGTACTTCATCTCTTCGGGCGGGAGTTTGATCCGCTCCTGGAAGGCGATGGCCACGTTGTAGTCGCCGGCATCCATGGCCTTGGCCACGCGGCTGTTGGCGCCATCGGCGCCCACGATCAGATCCACTTCGAGGGTCTTGGTTTCGCCGGTGGCCTCACCTGAGGCGTAATCGGAGTAGGTGAGGGTGTACGGGCCCTGGCGGTTGGCGCCCGTGTCGATCTTGGTGACCAGACCGTTCACAAGGTGAGCGCCCAGATCAGCGGCGCGGTCGCGCAGGAAGGAGTCCATCACCTCCCGCCGACACATGCCGATGTACTCGTCAGCGTTATCGAGGTTGATGTCCACCTCCCGGTTGGAGGGAGAAATCATTTTCATGTTGCGGACCTTGCGGTCGATGATCGACTCCGGCAGGTCGAACTCGCTGACCATGCAGAGGGGAATCGCCCCGCCACAGGGCTTGGCATTGTCGAGCTTGCGCTCAAAGATCCAGGCTTTGATGCCGGCCTTGGCAAGCACTTCGGCCGCACAGGAACCACTGGGGCCGCCACCCACCACTGCCACACGCAACATCGGAAAACCGCTCCGCCAGGAAGGATGCGGCTGGGAAGCTAACACTGTTGAGCGGCCTGTTGATGGCCAATCCGCACGCCCCGCCTAGGATCTTTACTGCTCCCATTCCTAGGGCTGTTGATTGGTGCCAGGCAGGGGACCCGCGTGACCCGTCGCAATCCCCTTAGTAGCCCCAAGAGGCGCCCACCTGGCCAGGATGGGTTGTCCCAGGCAGGCGGCCTGGACGACATTCCTGTTGCGCACCGCTCTGCGCGCCAAGGAGCCCCGGCCAACCGGTGGCTCTTTCGGCTCACGGTGGCCACCGGGTCGCTCCTGCTGGGTTTGGTTGTGCTGCTGTTGTGGCGGCCCCAGCCCCTGCAGGGTCTGTTGGCGCCGCAGCCGGTCAAGGGCCTGAATGCCCGCACGGGCCCCGATGGGAGGCTGCTGGGCCATTTCCCCTATACGGAACTGCCCCCCTCCGACCAGGTGGCGGTGGCTCCAGGCCTGATGTTGCACCGAGACGCCGCCGCCGCCCTCTTGGCCATGCAGCGGGATGCGGCCAGCCGTGGGGTCGAGCTGGTGGTGCTGAGTGCCTTCCGCTCGATCACGCTCCAGAACGAACTGTTTTTCGACGTGAAATCCGAGCGCAATCAAAGTGCCCGCGAGCGGGCGATGGTCAGTGCTCCTCCAGGCTTTTCCGAGCACAGCACCGGCTATGCGGTCGATCTGGGTGACGGTCGCGCTCCGGCCACCAACCTCTCCCCCGCCTTCGACCAAACCGAGGCGTTTGCCTGGCTCCAAGCCCATGCGGCCCGATATCACTTCACGCTCTCCTTTCCCCGCGGCAACGCCCAGGGGGTGAGCTATGAGCCCTGGCACTGGCGCTTTGAAGGCAGCGCCGAGGCACTCCAGGTGTTTGAGCCGGCCCAGCGGTTGGCCCGCTGATGGTGCCCGTTCCCGAACTGCTTGCACCGGCGGGCAACTGGGAGGCGCTGCGGGCCGCGGTGGCCAACGGTGCCGATGCCGTTTATTTCGGTGTGGAGGCTTTCAACGCCCGCATGCGTGCGGCCAACTTTCGGCTCACCGAACTGGCGGAGGTGATGCACTGGCTGCACCAGCGCGGGGTCAAAGGTTTCCTCACTGTCAACGTGCTGGTGTTCAGCGACGAACTGGACGAAGCCGCCGCGTTGGTGCAGTCGGCTGCAGCGGCGGGGGTGGATGCGCTGATTGTTCAGGACATCGGCCTGGCCCGTCTGGCCCAAGCCGTGGCGCCGCAATTGGCAATCCATGGATCGACTCAGATGTCGATCACAAGCGCCGCCGGCGTGGCCCAGGCCGCCGCGCTGGGGTGTGAGCGGGTGGTGCTGGCCCGCGAGCTGACCCTCGCCGACCTGGGGCGTCTGCAGCACCAGCTTCAGCAGCGCCAGCTGGCCATGCCGCTGGAGGTTTTCGTGCACGGGGCCCTGTGCGTGGCCTATTCGGGCCAATGCCTCACCAGCGAAGCCCTCGGCCAGCGCAGTGCCAATCGGGGTGAATGCGCCCAGGCCTGCCGCCTGCCCTATCAGCTGATTGTGGATGGCGAGGAGCGCGACCTGCACGACCAGCGCTATCTGCTCTCACCCCAGGATCTGGCGGCCTGGGAGCTGCTGCCCCAACTCCAGGCGATCGGGATTGCCAGCCTCAAGATCGAGGGGCGCCTGAAGGACGCCAGCTACGTGGCGGCCGTCACCGATGCCTACCGCCAGAACCTCGATCGGCTCGCCGCGGGCAGCAACCCAGGCGCCATGCCCTCCGAGCAACGCCGCTCCCTGGAACTGAGCTTCTCGCGGGGGCTCTCCACCGGTTGGTTGGCGGGCATCAACCACCGGGCCCTGGTGCATGGCTGTTGGAGCAAGAAGCGGGGGCCCCGGATCGGCATGCTCGAGCACTGGGATCCCCAGGGGGGATGGTGGATCGTGGACACCCGCGAGGCCCTCAAGCCCGGCGATGGGCTCGTGTTTGAAGCTGCTGGTGCCGCACCACTGGAGGCCCCGTTGGAGGTGGGGGGCCGGGTGATGGCGGTGCAGCAGCGGCCGGGCCAGCGCCTGGCGATTCGGCTGGGGCCTGGCCGGGTCGACGGCCTTGGCTTCCGGCCCGGCAGCCCCTGCTGGCTCACCAGTGACCCCAGCCTGGAGCGCCATTGGCAGCGGCTGGCCAGCCAGACAGTGCCGGAGCGAAGCCGGCTGCTGCACATTCAAGTGAGCGGTCAGGTGGGTCAACCCCTCGAGGTGCGGGTGCTCACAGCCGAGGGCCTGCCGCCCGATTGCACCGGCTGCCTCGTGCTGCGCTCTGCCTCAGCGCTGCAGCCCTCCACCGGTCAGCCTCTCAACCGGGAGCGTCTTGAGGCCCAGCTTGGCCGGCTCGGCGGCACCTGTTGGACCCTGCAGGGCCTGGAGCTCGCGCTCGATGGCGATCTGTTTCTGCCCATGGCCCAGCTCAACCAGCTGCGGCGTGAGCTGGTGGATCAGCTGGCGGCGCTGGAGCGCAATCCCGGGCTGGCTGGATCGGGCGAGCCGTCTGAACCCTGCGCCGATCTCAAGTCTGTTCTGCAGCAGCTGGCTGCCGTCGAGCCGCGCGAAATAACTCCGGCGGGTGTGGATCAAGGCCCCGCGTTGATTGTTCTGGTTCGCACGCTGGAGCAGCTGCGAGCCCTGCGAGATCAACCGGTGGCGGCGGTGATCGCCGACCTCGACCAACCCGCTGAGCTGCGGGAGGCAGTGGCGATCGGCCGGGGCTGCTGGCCCCAGGGCATCTGGCTTGCGGGTCCGCGCATCACCCGACCGGATGAACGCTGGACGCTCGAGCCGCTGCTGCGGGCTCGCCCCGATGGCTACCTGGTGCGCAATGCCGATCAATTGGAAGCCCTCACACCCCTGGCCCCCTGCAGCGGTGACTTTTCTCTGAACGTTGCCAATCCGCTCACCGCGGCTTGGTTTCTTGAACGCTGGGGCCTGCAGCGGATCACCGCCAGCTACGACCTGGATCTGCCGCAGTTGTTGGCTTTGCTCCAGGGCTGCCCACCTGAGCGGGTGGAGGTGACGGTGCATCAGCACATGCCCCTGTTTCACATGGAGCATTGCCTGTTCTGCGCCTTCCTTTCGGAGGGCCACGACCACACCGATTGCGGTCGCCCATGTGAGCAGCACACCGTGGTGCTGCGGGATCGCAGCGGCAGCGAGCACCCCCTGCTGGCCGATCTCGGTTGCCGCAACACGCTGTTTAACGGCAAAGCCCAAACTGCCGCCGAGGCCCTCCCCCAGCTGCAGCGTGGCGGAGTGCGCCACCTGCGACTCGAACTGCTGCAGGAATCGTCGGCCCAAGCCCGTCAGCGGGTCGAGCAATACGCCGCTGCGCTGCGCGGCGAGATCAGCGGCCGCAGCCTGTGGCAGCGGGAGCAGCTCGACAGCCGCCTCGGTGTGACCCGCGGCAGCCTCAGAAGCGGCAAGGGCGTGGGATAGAGTTGAGAGCTGGCTTCGAGTCTTCGTAAACGTTCCGCATCCCGTTCCGTCTACATAAACTTCAAGTCAACGTACTTAAAACGTACGGCCATCAAGTACTCAGTAGGACCTTATTTATATGAGCGGCGCACACACAGGCACGCCCATTCGCAACATTGCGATCATCGCCCACGTTGACCACGGCAAAACCACGCTGGTGGATGCCCTGCTCACCCAGTCGGGCATTTTCCGCGAAGGAGAGGCGGTTCCCACCTGTGTGATGGACTCCAATGATCTGGAGCGCGAACGCGGCATCACCATTCTGTCGAAGAACACGGCTGTTGATTACGACGGGATTCGCATCAACATCGTCGACACCCCTGGCCACGCCGACTTTGGCGGTGAGGTGGAGCGGGTGCTGGGCATGGTGGATGGCTGTCTGCTGATCGTGGATGCCAACGAGGGCCCGATGCCCCAGACCCGTTTTGTGCTCAAGAAGGCTCTGGAGAAGGGCCTGCGGCCGATCGTGTTCGTCAACAAGATTGACCGGGCTCGGGTCGACCCTGAGGTAGCGGTCGACAAGGTGCTTGATCTGTTCCTGGAACTGGGCGCCGACGACGACCAGTGCGATTTCCCCTACCTGTTTGGTAGTGGCATGGGCGGCTACGCCAAGCCAGACATGAAAACCGAAAGCGACAACATGTTGCCGCTGTTCGAAGCCATCCTGCGGCACGTTCCGCCGCCGGTCGGGGATCCCGAGAAGCCCCTGCAACTGCAGGTGACCACTCTCGATTACTCGGATTTTCTCGGCCGGATCATGATCGGCCGCATCCACAACGGCACGATCAAGGCTGGCCAGCCCGCCGCCCTGATCCGCGATGACGGCAGCATCAAACGTAGCCGCATCAGCAAACTGCTCGGCTTCCAGGGCCTGCAGCGCGTCGAGATTGAAGAAGCGCGCGCTGGCGACCTGGTGGCCGTGGCCGGCTTTGACGAGGTGAACATCGGCGAGACGATCGCCTGCCCGGATCACCCAGAAGCCCTGCCCCTGATCCGGGTGGATGAACCCACCCTGCAGATGACCTTTGTCATCAACGACTCTCCTTTTGCCGGCAAGGAAGGCAAGTTTGTGACCAGCCGCCAGGTGCGTGATCGCCTGCAGAAAGAGCTGCTCACCAACGTGGCGCTGCGGGTCGAAGACACCGATTCACCCGACCGCTGGGCCGTCAGCGGCCGCGGTGAGCTGCACCTCGGCATCCTGATCGAAACGATGCGCCGCGAGGGCTACGAGTTCCAGGTGTCCCAGCCCCAGGTGATCTTCCGCACCATCGACGGCACCCCTTCCGAGCCCTACGAAACCCTGGTGCTCGATGTGCCGGAGGAGTCGGTGGGCGCCTGCATCGAAAAGCTCGGCGTGCGCAAGGCCGAGATGCAGAACATGGAGAACACCAACGACGGCCGCACCCAGCTGGAGTTTGTAGTGCCGGCCCGCGGCCTGATCGGCTTCCGCGGCGAGTTCATCCGCGCCACACGGGGTGAGGGGATCATGAGCCACTCCTTCCTCGATTACCGCCCGATGCAGGGCGACATGGACAACCGTCGCAACGGTGTGCTCATTGCGTTTGAAGAGGGTACCGCCACCTTCTATGCACTCAAGGGTGCGGAAGACCGGGGCCAGTTTTTCATCACGCCAGGCACCAAGGTGTACAAGGGGATGATCGTGGGAGAGCACAACCGTCCGCCCGACCTCGAACTCAACGTCTGCAAGGCCAAGCAGGTAACAAACATCCGCTCCGCAGGCGCTGAGGTGCTCGACACTCTGCAGGCTCCGATCCAGATGACCCTGGAGCGGGCCCTCGAGTACATCGGACCTGACGAGATGTTGGAGGTCACCCCTGAATCGATCCGTCTGCGCAAACTGCCGTCCAAAAAGGCAGCCAAGCGCTGATCGGTGCCCCTCGACCTCGAAGAACAGGCGTTGATGGCCGATCCGCGTCTCGCGGAGGCCATCGCCCTGTTCAATGCCAGCGACTGGTACGCCTGCCACGACGGCTTTGAAGCCCTCTGGCATGAGACGGCGGGAGCCATGCGGCCTGTGCTCCAGGGCATCCTGCAGATCGCCGTGGCAGAGCTGCACCTCGATCGCGGCAACCTGCGGGGAGCCACGATCCTCATGGGCGAAGGGCTGGGCAGGCTGCAGGGCGTTGCAGATGGGGCGCTGGGTCTGAACCTCACTCCCCTGCGGGAGTGCGCCAGCCAGCGGCTGCGGGCCCTGCAGGAGGAGCGCTCGCTGGAGGGGCTTGAGTGGCCGAGATTGCTTGCGGCGCAAGCGCAGCACTGCTCTGTAGATTGATGCAAGAGCCTCTTGGGCCCCAGCTGTTGCTCGTATCCCTTCTGCGCCCGTGGCCCCTCCCGGGGGTGGCCCGCCTGATGGCGTGCCTCGCCGGCGCGACCTTGGCTGCGTCCGCGGCAGCTGCCGATCTTCCGCCCAGCGCCCCTGGGGTCATCACCCCCACCAGCGGTCTGGTCACGATCGAGTCCGACCTGCAGAAAGCCGACAACAGCACCGGCGTCGTGACTGCCACGGGCAACGTGCGCATCGTCTATCCGGATCAACGGGTTGTAGCAACCGCACGCCAGGCGCAATATTTCAGCCGCGAGGGGCGGGTGGTGCTCAGCGGCGATGTCGATGTGGTGCAGGACACCGGTCACAGCATCCGGGCTGAGCGCCTGGTGGTTTTGGTGGAGCGGGAGCGGATCGTGGCTGAACCAG
Organism: Cyanobium sp. ATX 6E8; assembly: GCF_024346335.1. Lineage (NCBI taxonomy): Bacteria > Bacillati > Cyanobacteriota > Cyanophyceae > Synechococcales > Prochlorococcaceae > Cyanobium > Cyanobium sp. ATX 6E8. Next base: position 177,018 of record NZ_JAGQCT010000002.1, read on the forward strand.
CGCCAGGCGACCAGGTGATCACCCACTACCGACTCAATGCCCCGCAGCCGAAGCCGGGTTCCCAGCCATGAGCCTGGAGTTGGTTGATGTGGTGCTGGCCATCAGCGGCCGGTTGTTGGTGAACCATGTGTCCCTGCAGCTCGAGCCCGGTGAGGTGGTAGGCCTGCTGGGCCCCAACGGCGCCGGCAAGACCACCACCTTCGGACTGGTCACAGGTCTGCTGCGTCCAGATTCCGGCCGGGTGTCCTTGGATGGCCTGGAAATTGAACAGTTGCCGATGCCCCAACGGGCCCGGCTCGGCATCGGCTACCTCCCCCAGGAGCCAAGCGTGTTTCGTCAGTTGAGCGTGCGTGACAACCTCAGCCTGGCCTTGCAGGAAAGTGGCACTCCGGTTGACCTGCGTCGCGATCGCCTTGAGGGCTTGATTGAAGATTTCCACCTCACGGCCTTTCAGCACCGCAAGGGCTACCAGCTCTCCGGTGGAGAGCGCCGCCGCTGTGAGGTGGCCCGGGCCCTGGCGGTGGGGGTGGAAGGTCCGCGCTACCTCCTGCTCGATGAGCCCTTCGCCGGGGTCGACCCGATCGCCGTGTCAGATCTGCAGCAGTTGATCGACCAGCTGCGGAACCGGGGGATGGGTCTGTTGATCACCGACCACAACGTGCGTGAGACCCTGGCCATCACCGATCGGGCCTACATCCTCTCCGAAGGTTCCATCCTGGCTTCGGGCAGCTCCGAAGAGGTGGGATCCGACCCCTTGGTGCGTCGTCATTATCTCGGCGAGTCATTCCGTCTATGAGCTGGACCCTTCGCTTCCGCCGCCAGCTGTTGCGTCCCTGGGGCCGGCTGCCCCTGATCGACCGCTGGCTGCTGTCTGAGTTGATCGGCCCGCTGGTGTTTGGCATCGCGGCCTTCACAGCGGTCTCCCTGTCGGTGGGAGCGGTGTTTGAACTGGTGCGGCGGGTGGCCGAATCCGGTCTGCCCCTCGACGTGGCGCTGCGGGTGCTGCTGCTTGAGCTGCCGTCGTTTCTGGTGCTCTCCTTCCCGATGGCCACCCTGATGGCCACCCTGCTCACCTACTTCAAGCTCTCGGGCAACAGTGAGCTGACCGCCCTGCGCAGCGTGGGGGTGGCCACCTGGCGGATGGTGATGCCGGCGGTGGCCGTCGCTCTGGTGATGACCCTGCTCACCTTCACGTTCAACGAGGCCATCGTGCCGCGCACCCTGCTGGAGGCCAAAAACACCCTCAACCGCGCCATCGGAAGGGCGGTGGCCGGGGAGCAGAAGGACAACGTGATGTTCTCCAAATACGGGGAGATTCAGGCTGCGGATGGCAGCACCGAGCGGGGCCTGACCCATTTCTTCTATGCCCAGCGCTTCAACAAAGGCGTGATGGAGCGGGTCACCCTGCTCGATCTGTCGCGGCAGGATCAACGGGTGCTGCTCAGTGCCGATCGGGCCCGTTGGAGCGAGCCCGATGCCCAGTGGGAATTCCTTGATGGCCATGTGTTTGGTGTTACCGAGGGATCGAACAGCTCCACAACGTCAGCGGATTTCGACCGCTACCTCTACCCGCTCGGTAGTCAGCCCTTGCAGGTGGCCAAGCTGCCCAAGGATTCCAACTCCATGACGATCGGTCAGGCCCGGACCGCCGAACGGCTGCTGCGCGAGGCCAGTGATCTGCAGGGCGCCCGCAAGCTGAGGGTGCGGATTCAGGAGAAATTCGCCTTCCCCGCCGTGTGTCTGGTCTTTGGCTTGATCGGCAGCAGTCTGGGGGTGCGACCCCACTCACGCCGAAGCCGCAGCCAGGGGTTTGGGCTCAGTGTGCTGTTGATCTTCGGCTACTACCTCGTGGCCTTCGTGTTCAGTTCCCTAGGGGTAAAGGGCATCCTCATGCCTTATTTCTCAGCCTGGCTGCCCGTGGTGATTGGTCTGGGTGCCGGCATGTATCTGTTGCGCCAGGCCAGCCGCTGAGGTTGCCGGTGATTCGCCAAACTGGGCACTGGTTTCTGCGATGCCCGTGCCCGCCCTGTTGAACGATCCGGTGCTTGGCCTTGGCCTGACGGCGTTTGCCCTGTTGCTGCTGGTCCTGCCCCTGGCATTCTGGTCGTTGAGTGGTGGCCGAAACAGTGGGCTGGTGCGGCTGCTGGTGGCGGCGGCCAACCTCTGCCTCACCGCCCAGCTGGTGCTGCGCTGGTGGGAGTCCGGCCACTTCCCAATCAGCAACCTCTACGAGTCGCTCTGCTTCCTGGCCTGGGGGTGCACCCTCACCCAGTTGCTGGTGGAACGCAGCTGGCCCTCACCGCTGGTGCCGGCAGCGGCCACGCCGATGGCCCTGGGGTGTGTGGCGTTCGCAAGCTTTGCCCTGCCCGATCGGCTGCAAGAAGCATCCCCCCTGGTGCCTGCGCTGCGCTCCAGCTGGCTGGTGATGCACGTCAGCGTGATCATGCTGAGCTACGCCGCTCTGCTGGTTGGTTCGCTCTTGTCCCTGGCCGTGCTGTTTACGGATCGTCACAACACCTTGGAGCTGCGCAGCAGCTCCATCGGCAGCGGTGGCTACCGCCAAGCCCAACTGGCCACGGCCATGGAAGGAGCGGGCAACGCTTCTCCACCACTCCAGCTCAGCAGCGTGGCCATGCCGATCGCTGAGCAACTCGATTCGCTCAGCTACCGCACCATCACCGTGGGCTTTCTTTTGCTCTCGGTGGGGTTGGTCAGTGGGGCGGTGTGGGCCAATGAGGCCTGGGGCAGCTGGTGGAGCTGGGACCCGAAGGAAACCTGGGCCCTGATCTGCTGGCTTGTCTATGCCGCCTACCTGCACACCCGCTTGATCCGGGGCTGGCAGGGCCGTAAGCCAGCCTTGGTGGCAGCCGCTGGCCTGGTGGTGATCGTGGTCTGCTACATCGGCGTCAACCTGCTTGGCATCGGCCTGCACAGCTACGGCTGGTTCTTCGAGAGCTGAGGCTTTTCGCGCGCGTTTCGCGTCGCAGCAAACCCTCGGAAAGCAGGACCCCAAGCCAGCAAAAAGCCCCCCTCGATGAGGGGGGCAGGGTTTGGTGAGCGGCGCTCGACGAATCCCAGCTGCTCAAGCCGCCACAGCCACGGGACGCTTGCTGTTGCGGATGCCGGTGATCGCTTCGGCGTAGTTGGGCTGGTTGAACACGCCCGATCCACTGACGATGGCGTTGGCTCCGGCCTCAATGACCTTCCAGGCGTTTTCTGCCTTGATGCCGCCATCCACCTCAATCCAGGGATCGAGACCGCGCTCATCGCACAGGCGGCGCAGATCACGAATCTTCTGCACCTGGTTGTCGATGAAGCTCTGACCTCCAAAACCAGGGTTGACGCTCATGATCAGCACGAGGTCGCACAGCTCAAGGCAGTACTCGAGGGTGTCGAGGGGTGTGCTGGGGTTCAGCACTGCACCGGCGAGCTTGCCTAGATCCTTGATTTGGGCCAGGTTGCGGTGCAGGTGGGGGCAGGCTTCGACCTGAACGGAGATGATGTCAGCCCCGGCTTTGGCGAAGTCGGCGACGTATTTCTCGGGCTCAACGATCATCAGGTGAACGTCGAGGGTTTTGCTGGTGACCGGACGCAGGGCTTCGACAATCAGGGGCCCAATGGTGATGTTGGGCACGAAACGGCCATCCATCACATCGATGTGGATCCAGTCGGCACCGGCCTGGTCGACGGCACGCACGTCATCACCGAGACGGGAGAAGTCGGCGGACAGAATCGACGGAGAGATCACCAGGGGCTTAGTGCTCATGCTGGGGTCACCGCAAGAAGAGTGGCGGGATTCTAAAGAGCGACGGTTTGGGCGTCCTGTGGAAGGGGCGGCTTTCACTGATACAGTTGCAGCCGCTTCATCTCCGAAAGGCCTAGCGGCAGCAGGACTCTGACCCCTTGTCCCGCCTGGCCAACGCCATTCCCTGAAGCCCATTCCCCTGCCGGATCACCGTGGATCGCACCCTCATCCAGGAAATTCTTGAGGTCGTTGAGCAAGCCGCCATCGCCTCCGCCGAACTGACCGGCTTGGGCAAAAAAGATGAGGCCGACGCTGCGGCTGTAGAAGCCATGCGCAAGCGCATGGGCCAGATCCAGATGCAAGGACGCATCGTGATCGGAGAAGGCGAGCGCGACGAGGCTCCCATGCTCTACATCGGTGAAGAGGTCGGCAGTGGCACCGGCCCCGGCGTGGATTTCGCCGTGGATCCCTGCGAAGGCACCAACCTTTGCGCCAACAGCCAGCGCGGCTCGATGGCCGTGCTCGCCGCCTCCGACCGCGGCGGTCTGTTCAACGCCCCCGACTTCTACATGAAGAAGCTGGCGGCCCCCCCGGCAGCCAAGGGCAAGGTGGACATCCGCAAGTCGGCCACCGAAAACATCAAGATCCTGAGCGAGTGCCTCGGCCTGGCCGCGAGCGAGCTCACCATCGTGGTGATGGATCGTGCTCGCCACAAAGACCTCATCGCCGAGATTCGCGCCACTGGCGCCCGCGTGCAGCCGATTTCCGACGGTGACGTGCAGGCCGCCATTGCCTGCGGTTTCGCCGGCACCGGTACCCACTGCCTGATGGGTATCGGCGCCGCCCCCGAGGGTGTGATCTCCGCCGCCGCCATGCGCGCCTTGGGCGGCCACTTCCAGGGTCAGCTGGTGTACGACCCCGCCATCGCCCAAACCTCCGAGTGGGCTGACTACACCAAGGAGGGCAACATCGCCCGCCTCAACGAGATGGGCATCACCGACGTCGACAAGATCTACGAGGCCGAGGAACTGGCCTCCGGTGAGAACGTGGTGTTCGCCGGCAGTGGCATCACCGATGGCCTGCTGTTCCACGGCGTGAAGTTCGAGAAGGACTGCACCCGCACCAGCTCACTGGTGATCAGCACCCTGGACAACACCGCCCGTTTCACCAACACCATCCACATCAAGGATGGGGCGAAGAGCATCGCGCTCAGCTGACTCCCCCGCCGCACGAGCAAACGAGCCAGCCTCCATGCACATCGCCGTTGTCGGCCTCAGTCATCGCACGGCTCCAGTAGAGATCCGGGAGCGCCTCAGCATCCCGGAACAGAGCATGGAGGCCTCGCTTCAACAGCTGCGGGCTGATGAGCAGGTGCTGGAGGCTTCGATCCTCAGCACCTGCAATCGCCTGGAGATTTACACCCTGCTCCGCCATCCGGATCAGGGGATTTCTGCGGTCGGATCCTTTCTCAGCAACATCTCCGGGTTGGCGGTCGAAGAGCTGTCACCCCACCTCTTCACCTACCACCACGAAGAGGCGATCGGTCACCTGCTGCGGGTTTCCGCCGGCCTCGACTCGCTGGTGCTTGGTGAGGGGCAGATCCTGTCCCAGGTGAAAAAGATGGTGCGCCTCGGGCAGGAGCACCGCTCCGTGGGGCCGATTCTCAACCGCCTGCTCAACCAGGCGGTGAGCACCGGCAAGCGGGTTCGCACCGAAACGAATCTGGGCACTGGTGCGGTCTCCATCAGCTCAGCAGCAGTGGAGCTGGCCCAGCTGAAAGTTGGGCAGGGTCGCGGTGTCGATGATTTGGTGCCCCTGGATCAAGAGCAGGTGGCAGTGGTGGGTGCGGGCCGCATGGCCCGCCTGCTGCTGCAGCACCTGCAGGCCAAGGGCTGCCGCGGAGTGGTGCTGCTCAACCGCACGGTCAGCAAGGCTGAACTGCTCGCTGCAGACTTTCCCACCCTGCCGGTGCAATGCCGTCCCTTGGGCGACCTCGACCATTGCCTCAGCACCTGTTCTCTGGTGTTCACCAGCACGGCCGCTGATACGCCGATCATCACGGCGGAGCGGCTCAGTGGCCTGAACCGGCGCTCCAGCCTGAAGTTGATTGACATCGGCGTGCCCCGCAATATCTCTGCAGACACGGATGGACTGCCAGGCGTGCAGTCCTACGACGTGGACGACCTGCAGGAGGTGGTGAACCGCAACCAGGAAGCCCGGCGAGAGATGGCCGCCGAAGCCCAGGGGCTGCTGGAGGAGGAAGCCAGGCTGTTCCTCGAGTGGTGGGATGGTCTGGAAGCCGTGCCCGTGGTCAACCGGCTGCGCCGACAACTCGAAGACATCCGCGAACAGGAGCTGCAGAAGGCCCTCAGCCGCATGGGCCCAGACCTCTCCGCCCGCGAACGAAAGGTGGTGGAGGCACTCAGCAAAGGCATCATCAACAAGATCCTGCACACCCCCGTCACAAATTTGCGGGCCCCCCAGCCCCGCCAGCAGCGCCACAGCGCCATGCGGATACTCGAAGAGCTGTTTGAGCTTCGCGAACAGCCTCCAGAGGCCTGATCACTGACTCGCCCGCTCTGCAACAGTTCGTGCTGGCGATCTTCGAAAGGGTCGCGCTGAGGCGGGCTTCTCCAGTACGGTCAGCGTCAAAAGACGCCGGCAACAAAGGTTATGAAACGTGTACTGGCAATCATTTTGGGAGGCGGTGCCGGCACACGTCTCTACCCGCTCACCAAAATGCGTGCCAAGCCAGCCGTGCCGCTGGCTGGCAAATATCGTTTGATTGATATTCCGATCAGCAACTGCATTAATTCCGATATCAACAAAATTTATGTTTTAACGCAGTTCAACAGTGCTTCGCTGAATCGTCACCTGACGATGAGCTACAACCTCTCAGCTGGATTTGGCCAGGGATTTGTTGAAGTCTTGGCGGCCCAGCAAACGCCTGAAAGCCCGAGTTGGTTTGAAGGCACGGCCGATGCCGTGCGCAAATACCAATGGTTGTTCCACGAGTGGGATGTGGATCACTACCTGATCCTTTCCGGTGACCAGCTCTACCGGATGGACTACAGCCGCTTTGTGCAGCATCACATCGACACCGGCGCCCAGCTGAGCGTGGGCGCCTTGCCTGTGGATCAGGCCCAGGCCGAAGGGTTTGGCCTGATGCGCACCACGGCCGATGGTCGCATCCAAGAATTTCGCGAAAAGCCGAAGGGGCAGGCCCTTGAAGCCATGCGGGTGGATACCCAGGCCCTGGGCCTCTCCCCCGAGGAAGCGGCCAAGCGCCCATACCTGGCCTCGATGGGGATCTATGTGTTCAGCCGGGAGACCCTGTTTGATCTGCTGACCAGCAACCCCTCCGCCACCGATTTCGGCAAGGAGATCATTCCAGCCTCCCTGGCCCGGGGCGACCGGCTCCAGAGCTACCTCTTCGACGACTATTGGGAGGACATCGGTACCATTGGCGCCTTCTATGAGGCGAATCTGGCCCTGACGGATCAACCGAACCCTGCCTTCTCCTTCTACGACGAGAAGTTTCCGATCTACACCCGTCCCCGCTATCTGCCCCCTAGCAAGATGCAGGACGCCCAGGTGACGGCCTCGATCATCGGAGAAGGATCCTTGCTCAAGGCCTGCAGCATTCACCACTGCGTCCTTGGTGTGCGCTCCCGAGTCGAAGATGAAGTGGTGCTCCAGGACACCCTGGTGATGGGTGCTGATTATTTCGAGTCTTCCGAAGAACGGTTGATGTTGCGAGAGCGCGGTGGAATTCCAATGGGCGTGGGCAAGGGCACGACAGTGAAGCGCGCGATTCTTGATAAGAATGTTCGCATCGGCAACAACGTCACCATCGTCAACAAGGACCACGTTGAGGAGGCCGATCGGCCTGAGCTCAATTTCTATATCCGCAACGGCATCGTGGTCGTGGTCAAAAATGGCACCATCGCCGATGGCACGGTGATCTGAAGCCCAGCGCAGATGGCCCTAGGCGTAAACCATGGCTCAGCCCGGTAGCGGCGCACGGGCAACGGTTGGCACCTCGGGCTTAAAGCCAGGAGTTGCTGACACGTTGCCACCAAGTTGTGACGGTTGCACGGGATGGCTGAGCTGCCTCGCCACACTAATGGCGAATGGTTTCAGTCTCAGCCATGGGTAAGGCACATTTCGGCCTGATTGGTCTTGGTGTGATGGGAGAAAATCTTGTGCTCAATGCGGAGCGCAATGGATACTCCTCCGTCGTTTACAACCGCACCTACGCCAAAACCGAGGAGTTCTTGGCTGGCCGTGGCGCCGGCAAGGACATCATCGGAGCAGCCACCCTTCAGGAGTTTGTGGCGAGCCTGGAGCGACCCCGGCGGATCCTGATGATGGTCAAAGCCGGTCAACCGGTGGACGACACCATCGCATCCATCTCTCCCTTCCTGGAGGAGGGCGATCTGCTGATCGACGGTGGCAACTCCCTCTATGCCGATACGGAACGGCGGGTGGCGGAGCTGGAGAGCAAGAGCTTTGGCTACATCGGCATGGGGGTGTCCGGCGGAGCCAAGGGAGCTCTCGAGGGGCCGAGCATGATGCCAGGTGGCACCAAGGCTGCCTACGACGCCATCGAGCCTTTGGTGCGCAAGATGGCCGCCCAGGTCAATGATGGCCCCTGTGTGGCCTACATCGGCCCGGGTGGTGCTGGCCACTTCGTCAAGACGGTGCACAACGGCATCGAATACGGCATCGAGCAGATCCTGGCCGAGGCCTACGACCTGATGAAGCGCGTGGCCGGTATGAACGGCGATCAGATGGCGGATGTGCTCGCCGGTTGGAACGACACCGAAGAGCTGGCCTCCTTCCTGGTGGAGATCACCGAGGTGTGCCTGCGCACCAAAGACCCCGACAGCGGCGCCGATCTGGTGGAAGCCATTGTGGATGCCGCTGGCCAAAAGGGCACTGGCCTCTGGACCGTGGTGAGTGCCCTGGAGATGGGCGTACCGGTCCCCACCATCTATGCGGCCCTCAACGCCCGGGTGCTGAGCTCGTTGCGCTCCGAACGGCTGACGGCAGGTGCACTGTTGCCCGCACCGGCGCCCCATACCTTTGCGCTCGGAACCCCCGGCGACGGCATGGCCCCCCTGCGGGATGCCTGCATCGCCGCCTGTATCGTCAGCTACGGCCAGGGCATGGCCCTGCTGCAGGAAGCCTCAAAGCTGCACAACTACAACCTCAACTTTTCGGCCATCGGTCAGATCTGGAAAGGGGGCTGCATCATTCGGGCACGGCTGTTGCAACGGATTCAGAACGCCTATGGCGCCAACCCCAGCCTGTCCAATCTGATGCTCGACCCCTGGTTTGCCGAGCAAATCAACCGCCGCCTCCCTGGCCTGCGTCAGGTGGTGGCTGGGGCCGCCCTGGCGGGCATCCCCGTTCCCTGCCTGAGCAGCACCCTCGACTACATCGACAGCTACCGCAGTGGCCGCCTGCCCCAGAACCTGGTTCAGGCGATGCGCGACTGCTTCGGCTCCCACACCTACGAGCGGGTCGATAAGCCCGGCAGCTTCCACACCGAATGGCTCGACTGATGCAGTCACACCCCCCCTCCTCCAGCAATTCCCCAACCCGCTATCGGCTGATCGTGGCCGAATCGGCCGAAGACCTTGCTCGGCAGACGGCCCAGTCGATCGCTTCGGCCTTGGATCTGGTGCTGGCGGAGAGGGATCGGGCCCAGATCGCCCTGGCTGGCGGTGAGACCCCGCGGGCCACCTACAGTCAACTTGGCCAACAACATCTGCCCTGGGATCGGGTGGATGTCTTGCTGGGTGATGAGCGCTGGGTGAGCAGCAGCGACCCTTCCAGCAACGCCCGCATGTTGCGGGAAACCCTGATGGCGGAAGCACCCGGCAGCCACGCCTGTCTTCATCCGGTGCCCACGGAGCTCAGCAGCCCGCAGGAGGGTGCTGAGGCCTATGCCGCCCAGGTGCAGCAACTGTGCGGGGGCACACCACCGGCCCTCGATCTGGTCTTGCTCGGGCTCGGTGACGATGGTCACACCGCCTCCCTGTTTCCAGGAACGGCCGCACCAACCGTCACGGATCGGGCGGTCACCTTGGGGGAGGGCAAGGGGCTGCCTCGCGTGACCCTCACCGCCCCCACGCTCTCGGCGGCGCGTCGGGTGCTTTTCTTGGTGAGTGGTGCTGGCAAGGTGCAGGCCTTGCAGCGCTTGCTGGATCCCTTGGAGTCGCCCGAGCGCACTCCAGCCAAGCTCGTTCAACCGGCTGATGAGGTGATGATCCTGGCCGATCGGGATGCAGCTGCAGGGCTGCAACGATGATCCCGATTGCAGCAGGCGACGGTTTCAGCGGCTGGCATGCCCTCAACGACACCGTGATGGGCGGACGCAGCCAGGGCGCCTGCCGCATCGGCCCCACGGGACTGGTGTTTGAAGGCACCTTGATTGCTGAGGGGGGTGGCTTCATCAGCTGCCGCTCGCCCCTGTTTTCACCGCCCTTGGATCTCTCCAGCTGCAGTGGCCTGGAGCTGGAGCTGGTGGGCGATGGACGCCGGTTCAAGCTGGCGGTGGCCTGTGCCGACGGCTTCGGCGGGCTCACCAATTTGATTCCTGGTGGCCTGCGTTGGGTGGTCGAATTCGGCACGGCAAACTCGGGAATGACGCTGGTGCGGATTCCCTTCGCCGACCTGACAGCCTCCGTGCGCGCCAAACCCGTCGGCCTACCAGTGCGTTTTGATGCGAGCCGGATCACGCGGCTGCAACTGCTGCATTCCCGTTTCGCCGATGATGGGGGGCTGAATGCAGGCTTTCGAGCCGGCCCGATCCACCTCGAACTGCACGCCATCCGTGGCTACCCCTGAGCTGGTCAACAGCAACCTGCAGCAGTTGGTGGCCGCCGCGGCCGACCTCTGCCGCAAACCGCTGCGGCATGCGGTGCTGCTGGTGGGTGAAGCGGAGAGCTGTGACGATTGCTGCCTGCGGCTGGAGGCACGCCATCCCGATGGCGAGCGTTGGCCCGATGGCGATCTGGAGCTGGAGATCTACCGCAGTGGTGGCGATCTCAACCTCACCTTGGCGTGGTGTCAGGGGCCTGATCGCCCACTGTTGTGGCAGGGGAGCCATCCGGTGTGGATGGAGGCTGAATCGGGTCTGCGCTGCGAGCGGCCTGCAGATGGTGCGCCCCTGGAGGCCCTGGCGAGGCGGCTCAGGGCCCTGTTGATTCCCGTCGACTGATGGTCAGGGTTGATCGGTGACGGCCCCCAGGCTGCTGGAGCTCACCTGACGGGCGTATTTGCCCAGCACTCCCGTTTTGTAGCGGGGTGCGGGCCTGGTCCAGGCCGCGCGGCGCTGAGCGATCTCATCGTCGCTGACATTGAGCTGGATCAGCAGCTGGTTGGCGTCCACGGTGATGCTGTCGCTCTCGTGCACCAAGCCGATGGTGCCACCCACGGCGGCCTCGGGGGCCACGTGGCCCACCACCAGGCCGAAGGAGCCACCGGAAAAACGACCATCGGTGATCAGGGCCACCGAATCCAGCATCCCCTGGCCCACGATCGCGGCGGTGGGGCTCAGCATCTCGCGCATGCCCGGTCCTCCAACGGGACCCTCCTGGCGCACCACGACCACATCACCGGGTTGGATCTGCTTGTCGAGGATCGCGGCCAGACAGGATTCCTCGCTTTCAAACACCCGGGCCGGGCCAGTGATTACCGGATTCTTGACGCCGCTGATCTTGGCCACAGCACCTTCTTCGGCCAGGTTGCCCTTGAGAATCGCCAGGTGCCCCTTGGCATAGAGCGGATTGCTGAGGGGGCGGATCACGTCCTGCCCTGCGGGCGGCGCAGAGGGCACCTCAGCGAGCACCTCCTTGAGGGTCTTGCCCTCGATGGTCTTGCAGTCGCCGTGGAGCAGACCGGCATCGAGCAGCAGCTTCATGACCTGGGGGATGCCGCCGGCCTGGTGCAGCTCAACGGTCACGTAACGGCCACTGGGCTTGAGGTCGCAGATCACCGGCACCCGCTGGCGGATGGTCTCGAAGTCGTCGATCGAGAGATCGACCCCGGCGGTGCGGGCCACGGCCAGCAGGTGGAGCACCGAGTTGGTCGATCCACCCACCGCCATGATCACGCTGATGGCGTTCTCAAAGGCTTCGCGGGTGAGCAGATCGCGGGGACAGATGTTGGCTTTGATTGCTTCGACCAGCACCTCGGCGCTGCGGGCGGCGCTATCGGCCTTTTCGGGATCCTCGGCCGCCATGGTGGAGCTGTACGGCAGGCTCAGACCCAGCACCTCAAAGGCGGCGCTCATCGTGTTGGCGGTAAACATGCCGCCGCAGCTGCCGGCGCCCGGACAGGCGTTCTTCTCGATCGCCGTGAGCTCCTGCTCGTCAATGCGGCCGCCGCTGTATTGGCCCACCGCCTCAAAGGCGCTCACCACGGTGAGATCGCAGGCGCCGAGTTTGCCGGGCTTGATCGTGCCGCCATACACAAAAATGGAAGGAATGTTCATGCGGGCCATGGCCAACATGGCGCCGGGCATGTTTTTGTCGCAGCCACCGATCGCCAGCAGAGCATCCATGCTCTGGCCGTTGCAGGCCGTTTCAATCGAATCAGCGATCACCTCCCGGCTTACCAGGGAATACTTCATCCCCTCGGTGCCCATCGAAATGCCGTCGCTCACCGTGATGGTGCCGAACAGTTGGGGCATCGCCCCGGCCGCATGGGCAGCCGCTTCCGCCCGTTGGGCCAGCTCGTTCAAGCCGAGGTTGCACGGCGTGATCGTGCTGTAACCGTTGGCAATGCCGATGATCGGTTTGCTGAAATCGCCGTCACCGAAGCCAACAGCCCGCAGCATGGCGCGGTTGGGGGAGCGCTGGATCCCCTGGGTAATCGCGGCGGAGCGAAGCATGGGCGGCTGCGGTGTCTCTGATGGAAAACCTACCCACCGGCCCTGAGCCGCCAGTGGCCTCAGCCTTGGGTGTTCATGGATTCCAGCTGACGGCGCACATCGTCGATGGCCTGGTTGAGCTCGTGCACGCGATCGTGCAGGTCGCGCTCGTGCGGCTCGCTCGGCGTGCCTGTGCCAACTTCGGCGGACACCGGGGTCCGCAGGGCTGAGAGCCGTAGGGAACGTGGCTGGCGAGGCTGTTGGCGGCGCCGTTCAGCCTCCGACAGCAACCACCAGGCCAAACCAGCGGCACCGATCACGGCCCCGGCCATGACGCTGAGGGCCGATCCGCCGCCCCCTTGGGTGGAACAGCCGTTGCGATCGCCCATTGCTGACAGTTGCTCTCTTACCAGCCTAGGCATGGGCTGGGCTGGATTCCATCACGGGGTGGCAACCACCGTGCCGCCAAAGAGGCGCTCGGCCACCGGGCCGATACCGGGCACGATCTGACCCGGTTCATTGAGATCTGGATCGATCCCCGCCGTGTACAAGGTGAGGGCGCCATGGCGTTCTCCCACCGCCTTGAGACCGGGACCCGAAGCCAGCGCGGTTACCACCCGCAGCCGATCGCCGCTTACGCCGAGGGTGGCCAATTGATCGAGCAGCTGGATTAACGACGTCCCGTCAGCCAGTTCAGCTGTGAACACCAGCACTCCACAGCGGGATTCAATCGGGCCATCCAAACCGGTCAGGACTCCGCCGTGGTCCCACAGGTGCCGCACTTGGGCCGCAGGAATCACGGTTTGGGCGCCCTGCCAGAGGCCTAGGCCCGCCGTGAGATGGGGCAGGGCCAGCAAGGGAATCGCCGGATCAACCAGATCGGCCTCACACGGACCGAGGTGGGTATCGAGCACCAGGCGCCGGTGGGGTAACCAATCGCGCAGGGCCTCATAGGTGAGCCATCGCCCGAGCTCAGCGGTGGCCGTGACGTAAAGAGCAGGGGGGGTGTGGCGATCCCGCAGCACGCCCAGCCAGTGGGCGATCAGGGGGTGGGGCGGGACTACAACCCGCAAGGCCATCGCCATGGTTGACATAACTTGATGGCTCACCGTAAGTGCGCGCCCATGGGCTCCCATTCCTCCAGAACTGAGAGCCGTTGGTCCCGATGGGTTGTGGCGTGCCTGACGCTGGTGCTGGTGTGGAGCTTGGGGGTGGCGCCGGCCTCGGCCATTACGGCTCCGGAGCTGCGTAGCCAGCGTTCACTTCAGGATCTCCAGCCCGATATGCACGGCCGCAACCTGCAGCAGCAGGAATTTCTCAAAGCGTCGCTGGCGGGTTTTGATCTGAGCGCGGCAGATCTGCGGGGTGCGGTGTTCAACAGCAGCGACCTGCAGGGCGCCGATCTGCGGGAGGCCAACCTGGAGGACGCGGTGGCCTTTTCCAGCCATTTCGAAGATGCGGACCTGCGCGGGGCCCTGTTTCGCAACGCCATGCTGATGCAGAGCCACTTCAAGGGCGCCAACATTGAAGGTGCCGACTTCACTGATGCGGTTCTGGATTTGCCGGAACAGAAGGCACTGTGCAAACGCGCCGCTGGGGTCAACCCGGTGACGGGGGTGGAGACCCGGGACAGCCTGGCGTGCCGGTAGGGCTTCAGCCGGATACCATTAGCGCTCCGGTTCCGGTGGGGAACAGCCACCGGAGGTAAGGGGGAAAGTCCGGTGCAAATCCGGCGCTGTCCCGCAGCTGTGAAGGCGCGCTTTTGATCGATCCGTCCCCTCCCGGGAACTGGTCTCGACCAGCCGCCCAGTCAGAACGCCCGCCGGTGTTGATTGATCTACGGCGCGGACCGGCCCCATGACACCTCTGGATTTGCATCGTTTCGGCTCGCCCCAGGCCGCACAGGCATTGGGCCTCGGCCTGCTGGCGTCCCTGCTCCTGATCCCCTTCTGGAGCGCAGCTCCGGCGTTGGCTCACCACGTCGCCGATCTCAGCGCGATGCAGCCGACTGTGCTGAACGGGATCTTGAGCGGTCTGGCCCACCCGGTGTTGGGGCCAGACCACCTGCTCTTCCTGCTCGCGCTCTCCCTGGTGGGACTGCAGCGCCGCCTGCGCTGGGCCCTGGGCCTGCTGGTGGTGGGTCTGCTGGGCAGTGCCTCCGGTCTCATCTGGCCTGGCTTGCCCGGGGCCGAGATCCTCGTGGCAACCACCCTCGTTGTGGAGGCTTTGGTGTTGCTGCGTCGCCTGCCAGCCCTGACGCTGTTGCCTGCGATGGCCCTGCACGGCTACGTGCTGAGCGGCCCGGTGTTCGGCTGGAGCACCATGCCGCTCACGGCCTACGGCTTTGGATTGCTGCTCTCCCAGGCAGCTCTGTTGGTGATGTCTCTCGTGGTGCTGCGGCCTGCCGTGTCTCGCCTCTCCCCCACCGCCCTGCGCTGGCTGGCCTTGGCCCTGATCGGCTGCGGCGGCACCTGGGCCTTGGCCGGGCTGGCGGCCTGAGATGGCCAACCCAAGCGGACGCCTGCCGGTCACCGTGGTGACCGGTTTTCTGGGTGCCGGCAAAACAACCTTGTTGCGGCATTTGTTGCTGCACAGCGGTCAAAGGCTGGCTGTGCTGGTCAACGAATTCGGTGAGGTCGGCATCGATGGGGCCCTGCTGCGCAGCTGTGGGTTCTGCCCCGACGACGACGTAGACAGTCGGCTGATTGAGCTGGCCAATGGCTGCCTCTGCTGCACCGTGCAGGAAGACTTCCTCCCCACCATGGAGCGGCTTCTGGAGCGAACCGACAACCTCGATGGAATCGTGGTCGAGACCAGTGGTCTGGCCCTGCCCGAGCCCTTGATTGCCGCCCTGCACTGGCCCGAGATCCGCACGCGGATCCGCCTCCATGGGGTGGTGGCCATGGTTGATGGTGAGGCATTGGCCGCCGGCAGCGTGGTGGCCGATCCTGCGGCCCTCGAGGCGCAGCGCCTGGCCGACCCCAGCCTTGACCACGCCTCAGCCATTGATGCGTTGTTTGCGGAGCAGCTGGAGGCGGCTGATCTGGTGCTGATGAGCCGTGCCGATTGCCTCGCCTCAGAGGCCATGGAGGCCGTGCATCAGCGCCTCAAGCCCCTGCTCCGGCCAGGGGCCGTTGTGCTTCCGGTTGCCCGCGGAAACGTCGATCCTGAGCTCGTCCTGGGCCTGGAACGCCGGGCCAGCAACGATCGCTCTGATGATCACGAAGGCCACCACGATGCGCATGCCCACCACGACCATGAGCACCACGACCATGAGCACCACGATCACAGCCATGTAGCGATCGAAGCGCTGGCCCTGGATCTTCCAGGTGCGTTTGGGCGCCAGGCTTTGGAGCAACAGCTGGCGCAGCTGCTGCGCCAAAGCGCAGTGATCCGCCTCAAGGGACGGCTTTGGCTGCCGGGTAAGGCCCGTCCCCTGCAGATTCAGGCAGTGGGCCCCCGCCTGGAGTGCTGGTTTGACGCGGGGGGCGCTGCCCCAACTGACGCCGACACTCATAGCCCTGGGCTTGAGCTGGTGGTGCTGGGATTTCAACTCGACCAGGGGGCGATCGAAGCCTCCCTGCAGCAGGCCAACCAGCTCAATACCAGGGCCGCTTAGTCGAGGGGAATGTCACCCTGGGCGCAGACGCCGTTCCAGCAGAGGGCCGGGCCAGCGATCCAGGAGGTTTCCACGGCGATCCAGTTGCCGCCACTCGATCCACGCTGGTGGCCGCGAATTGGGTTCTGCATGCGCACCGTGCCCGAGCCGTCGTGGCGGAAGCCAATGCGGCGCTTGCCCACCACAAGGGTCCAGCGCGCTCCAAGCTCCTCCACCTCCATGGCGCAGCCCTGCCATGGCCCATCCCCAACCCTGCAGCGAAGCGGCACGGCAGAGGCACTTCTCGGCTTGTGGGCCCGGCCATGGTGGCCGCGGGCTTAAACAGGCCCCCCAAGGCCGCAACAGCAACCCACAGCGCCACCTGTCCAGGCGCTGACAGGCAGCGATGCAGGCAGCGCGGAGATGGGTTGTTAAACCGGGACACGGCCGGACGACAGGGGGGCTGCCTTCAAGCTGATCAGCGGCGCGGGTGAAGGTCCACCGGGCTGCCAAGATTTAACAAACCTCCAGCTCCTCAGGTGCCCGTTTTCCGCGCTCGTGTTCAGGTTTCGCTCAGGCCATCGGTGCTTGATCCCGCTGGAGAGGCCACCAGGGCGGCAGCCGCTCGATTGGGGGTGGAAGGGATCCGTCAGTTGCGCATCGGCAAATCGATCGAATTGGAGCTTGAGGCCACCGATCGCCAGGTCGCCCAGAGCCAACTGGAATTGCTCAGTGATCGGCTGCTGGCCAACCCCGTGATCGAGAACTGGTGCCTGGAGCTGCTGGACGGCAACGGGGAGCAGCAGCCATGACGGTAGGGATCGTGGTGTTTCCTGGCTCCAACTGCGACCGGGACGTGCGCTGGGCCCTGGAGGGCTGTGTGGGGCTGCCAACCCGCTTCCTCTGGCATGAAGACCGCGATCTCAGCGGCCTCGACGCCGTGGTCATTCCTGGCGGTTTCAGCTATGGCGACTACCTGCGCTGCGGCGCCATCGCCCGCTTTGCGCCCGTGCTGGAGTCACTGCGGGACTTTGCCCAGGCCGGTGGCGCCGTGCTCGGCATCTGCAACGGATTTCAGGTGCTCACGGAGCTGGGTCTGCTGCCCGGAGCCCTGACCCGCAACGCCAAGCTCCACTTCCTGTGCGAGCCCACGGGTTTGCGCGTGCAGCCCGGATTCTGCCGCTGGTTGCAGAGCTACGCCCACGACGAGCAGATCGTGCTGCCGATTGCTCACGGGGAAGGGCGCTACCAATGCGACCCCCAACAACTGGCGGAATTGGAGGCCAACGGCCAAGTGGTACTTCGCTATGCCAGCAATCCGAATGGATCTGTGGGGGATGTGGCCGGCCTGACCAATGCCACCGGCAACGTGCTCGGCCTGATGCCCCACCCCGAGCGGGCCTGCGACCCCATGATCGGCGGCCTGGACGGCCACCGGTTGCTGGCGAGCCTCAAAGGCTGAGCGAGGGTCAATAAAAAAGGGGGGCCGGTAGGCCCCCTGCGGATGGTCCAGCTGGGGACCCGAACTGAACGGATCAGTTGACAGCGGCGAAGAACTCCTTGCTCTTCACGGGATCAGGATTCATGGTCTTGTCGCCGGGGGTCCAGTTGGCGGGGCAGACCTCGTCGGGGTTGTTGCGGATGTGCTGGAAGGCCTGCAGCAGACGCAGGGTCTCGTCGACGCTGCGGCCGACGGGCAGGTTGTTGATGGTGCTCTGCATGATCACACCATCGGGATCGATGATGAACAGACCGCGCAGGGCCACGCCGGCTTCCTCGTCGAGCACCTCGTAGGCGCGAGCGATGTCCTTCTTGAGGTCGGCCACCAGGGGATAGGCGATGTCACCGATGCCGCCGTTTTTACGATCGGTCTGCACCCAGGCCAGGTGGCTGAACTGGCTGTCCACCGAGACACCCAGCACTTCGCAATTGCGGCTGGAGAAATCGCCGTAACGGTCGGAGAAGGCGGTGATCTCCGTGGGGCACACGAAGGTGAAGTCGAGGGGGTAGAAGAACAGCACTACGTACTTGCCGCGGTAGTGGAAAAGGGTGATCTCCTTAAATTCCTGGTCCACCACGGCGGTGGCGGTGAAATCGGGAGCCTGCAGGCCAACGAGCCGGGACATGCTGGATGGGGTGAGAAAGGATTGAACGCCGCTGGAATTGCCCCGACCGCCTCTGCTGCTCCCGCTTCCTGAATCCAGAGATCTGGTAGGCAAAGCAAGAAATCACGGGCTAGGCCAAAGTCGGACCGACTTCCAGTTGCAACCTCATCAATTTATCACGGCTGTGCGGGCCCTGCGGCCATAGGCTGGAAGGAGTCCCGTTTCAAAGAGAAGAGCATCCATGGCCTGGGAGCCAACTGTGCTGCGGAAATACAACACCACTGGTCACTTTCGGCTGCTGAATCAGCTGCGCACCGAATTGAAGGGCAACCCGCTGGTACGTCCCAAGGAGGGGCAGAGCATTGGCGAAGTGAACCGCAGCAAATCGCTGATCCGCGCCATCGAGGGGCGCTCCCAGGGCTACGCCCGGGCACGCCGTGCCGCCGCCGCTGCGGCACCCCAGCCTGTCCAGCCACAGGCTGAACAGACCGTTGAAGAATCCGCTTCCTTCCTGGCTCGACTCAATGCTGTCGAGCTGCGCTGAAGGGGCCTGTTGACCTGCTTGCACGCCATCAACAAAAAACCCCGCCAAGGCGGTGTTGGAAGCGCAAACGCGCAGATGGCTCGGGGGAGACTTGAACTCCCGACCTTGGGGTTATGAATCCCACGCTCTAACCAGCTGAGCTACCGAGCCGCGGTGACCTGACTTTATCAGGCCCTACTCCCAACCCCTGTCAGGCTCTGGGGGGCAGGAATTGGAGCGGATTAGCGGCACCTGCGCTGGGGGGATGAATCTCGAAGTGAAGGTGGGGGCCGGTGCTGCGTCCGGTGCTGCCCATGTGAGAAATCAAGCTGCCCTGTTCCACCTCCTGGCCCACCCGCACCATCAAGCGGCTGTTATGGGCATACAGCGAGCGGCTGCCATCGGAATGGGCGAGGGTGACCAGATAGCCATAGCCGCCGTCGTGCCAGCCGGAGAAGACGACACGACCTGCCTTGGCGGCCACGATCGGCGTACCGACATTGTTGGCCACGTCGATGCCCTTGTGCATCCGCCCCCAACGCCAGCCGTAGCCGGAGCTGAACACGCCCTTGGTCGGCCAGATCCAGCCTTGTGCTGAGCTCGGGCCGTCAAAGGGCTTGTTGAGCTCGTCGAAACCAGGCAACTCAGGCCAGCTGACTCCACCGCTGCTGGTTGGCTTGAGACCAAGGGTCATTCGGGTGCGGCCCGGCGCCGACTGGGCGAGCCGCACCTGACTGCCAACCACCAACCGAGCCGTTTCCAGACCTGGATTGAGGCGAAGCAGATCCTGCAGGGTCAGGCCGTAGCGCTGAGCGATCTTGAGCAAAGTGTCCCCGAAGCGAACCTCGGTGCGCTCTTCGACGGGGGGCAGGGATTGCAGCGGTGGGGTACGACGCAACTCACTGGTGTCAATCGACGCCAGTTGCTTGATCTGACGGGTCTGCTGGCTGGGCACCACCAGCCAATCGCCTTGTCGAAAACGGTGATCCTCGTTGACGTCATTGAGCCTGGCGAGGCGCTCTTCGTCGAGCTTCAAACTGCTGGAGAGTTCTTCAACACTGATCGGTTGCCGCACCTTGACCCAGATCTTGTCGGTGCTGGGTGAAGGCAGGGCGGCGATCTCGATGTCGATGGAAGCCTTGTCGATGTCGGCGGGGGCCAGAGCGACGACCACGGCCGGAACGGCCACAGCACAGGGGATCAGGATTCGCAGACTCGTTTGCAAAGGCTTCATGCAGTTCTTCCCATCGGACAAAGCTCGTGGAGAAGCCGCCATCCCCGAGCCGGCCAGAGAGTAGCGGACGGAACCCAAGGCCACAAGTGACGTTGGCGACAACGGGGACGCTCACAGGCCCTAGATCCCAGTGATGGCCTGCGATCCCGGCAGCGTCAGGAGATCCTGTTGCCGCAGGCTCTCAAACAGCGCCACCGCCACCGCCACCGACAGGTTGAGGCTGCGTACCCCGCAGCGATCCGCGCGCGCCGCCCGGGCCATCGGAATCGTGAGGGCCACATCGGCGCAGCCCAGCACCTCACTGGGCAACCCATCACTCTCCCGGCCGAACAGCAGCCAGTCGTCGGGACCGAAGCGCCAGTCGAGATAAGACTGGCGTGCATGGCTGCTGAAGGCGATCAGCTGTCCCCCCAGGGCCTCGCGGTGATCGGCGAACGCGGTCCAGCTGGCATGGCGCTGCAACGGCACGAGCGGCCAATAGTCGAGGCCGGCTCGCTTGAGCTGGCGATCATCGATCGAGAACCCCAGGGGTTCCACCAGGTGCAGGGGAGTACCCGTCGCCGCGCAGGTGCGGGCCACATTGCCCGTATTGGGGGGGATCTCCGGTTGGTACAGCACGATCTGCGGCATGGTCATCCCGCGGGCACGGCCACACTGTGGGCCCTCAGATCGAGGGCCCGGCCAGCCACCACCAACCACAGGGCGTCGCAGAGGGGAACCAGTTGCTGCTCCAGGGCACCGAGGCGATCCCGGAACAACCCACCGATGGCCGTGGCGGGAACGACCCCCCAGCCCGTCTGCTCACTGACAAGCACCACGGGCACCGCACAGGTGCTGAGGCTGGTCGAGAGGGCGGTGCATTGCTCTCTCCAGCTCTCAGCATCATGGTCAAGGCCGGCCGCCACCCAGGTCCCGAGGGAATCCACAAGGGCCAGGCCAGGGGGCTTGAGGCCCCCAAGGGCTGAGCAGAGCTCGGCACCCACCTCCAGAGTCGTCCAACCTGACGGCCGTCGGTCGCGATGGGCCGAGATGCGCGCATTCCAGGTTGGATCGCTGGCTGCAGGGCGAGGGCCAGTCGCCAGGTAGGAGACGGGCAGGCCGGTTTGATGGGCCAGGTGTTCGGCCCAGCGGCTTTTGCCACTGCGGGCCGGACCCAGCACCAGAGCAAAGCGCGGGCAAGACTCAGCCGCCACCATTCATGTTGTGCAGGGTGGCCACCGAAGACGGAGAAACGCGGTTGAGGTAGCGGAAGATCCAGTACTTGAACACCGTGGCCAGCACCACCGGGAATGTGGCAATGAACAACATGATGAAGTTCTCGCGGGCCGGTAATCCGAGATGGTGGGCAACACCATCGAGCAACACCGTCCAGCCCTCTGGACTATGGAAGCCCACGAAGATATCGGTAAAAAGAATGATCGCGAAGGCCTTGGCGCTATCGCTGAGGCCGTAGACCAGCTCATCAAGGAAACCTCGCAGCACCTGTAGATCGCGACGACCGAACAGGCAGACCAGCACAAAGCCCAACAAGCCGCCCAGATCAGCCAACACGTTCTTGATGGCGTGGGTGCTCTCCAGATCAGCCTCCTGCTTGAGCTCCTGGGCCCGACTGGCCAACTGGGCCTGCAATTCCTCTCGGCTCGGTAAGGGGTTGCCGTTCAGCAGGGCGTCAAACTCAATTTCCGCCTGGAAGACCCTCAACTTTTCAACGGCCTGCTCCTCAAGCTTGGGTTTGGGGTAGGTGAGAAAGGCGTTATCGGGGGCAAAGCGATCAACCAGCGGTGACACGACATAGGTGCGGCTGATCTGCTGCACCAGCACCGGCACCAGGATCAGCAACAGCAACACACGCAGCGACACCAAGGTGGAGTCGCGCCGGCGGCGGAAGCCGGCCACCACATTGGCTTCCGCTTCCGGGTCAAGTTGCCGCCGCACCTGGTCGACCACGCCGATCAGGCTGCGGGGCAGCACCTCCGGAGAGCGGCTGATCGCGGGCAGTGGCTCCCGTTTGGCGCCGTAGCGGGCCACCACGGTTTCAATCAGCTGAAACTGACGAATCTCCTGACCCGCCAGCTCCCCCCGGTTGGGCTCGAGGGTGAGGAGCGACTGACGACACACCTCCAGGGCCGCCCGGAAGCGGCGCAGCAGCTGGGCCTGGGCCGCCCGCGGAATGCGCAAGTCGAGTTCAGGCCGCACAGGGCGATCGTTGTAATGCTCCAGCTCAATGCTCTGGATCAACAGGGCCGATTCGTAACCCCGCTCGAGATCGTGGCTGAGATCGAGGGCCTGGGCCCGGCCGAAAGCCCCCATCCAATTGGTAGGTGCCATGGGGTCAGCGTGAAAAAAACCACCAGGTGAGCATCGGGACCAGGGTGCCCAGGACCAGCAGCACCACCACCCAGGTGAAGGCGTTGCTGGACGCTGTTTCCTCTTTGGTGGGAATGTTGGTGGGCTGGGTGACCACCTCGGCGGTGGCTGGTTCACCCGGATCGTCGCCGCCCTCGAGCACCGTCAGCAGACGGTTCATGGCGTCGAGACTGCCCTGGCGATAGCGACCGCCCTCACGAATCGGCTGGGCCATCGTGGTGCGTGCCGTGCTGCGCAGCAGACTCGGATCCAGCTGGCCATTGAGATTCGGCGAAGCCACTACTGCAGCGCTGTTGGTCTGACTGTCGATCAGAAACAGCAGCTGCAAGGAGTCGGCGCCGGCCTCCGCCCAGCGCTCCAACATCTGGGCGCCGAGCTGGGGCAGGCTGAGGCCGTAATCCAGGCGATTCACCGTGATCAGGTGGGCATCCACGCGATCGGCGGAAAAACTCTCCAGGGTTTTGCCGAGCTCACCGATGGCAGCGCGGCTCAGCACATTGGCGGTGTCCAGGATGCGCTCCTGGGGAGGCGTGTCGGGTAGGCCACTCGCCGCGATGGCCAGGGCGGGAGCGGGCGCAAGGCAGAGAAAACCTCCGAGCAGGGCAGCAATCAACCCCTGAAGGGAGAGCCAGCGGCTCTTGTGAAGTGAGGGCGCCAACGAATTCGACCCAGCGTGGCCCTAGTTTGCCGCTAACGGGCCCTGCTGTCGCCTCCTGCTTGCTGTTCATGGCCGCCTCCCTACCTGCGCGGATCTGTCTGGGGTCAGGTATCGGTGCCCTGGCCCTGGTGGTGCTCAACCAAACCAGCGCTGTCAACACAGATCCGGCCCTGGAGCGAGCTGCCGTGCTGGCCAGCTTTCTGGCGGTGGGGTTGATGTTGGTTGGGGTGTTGTGGACGCGGGCCGTGCCCGAAGCGGCAGGCCGGGTGGCCTTGGAGGGGCGCCAAGGGGTGGAACTGGCGGAGGGTCTGCCACCCGAGCTGGCCGAAGAGCTGGGCTGGGGCAGCCAGATGCTGCTTACCGCCAGTCCGGCGGCTGTGGTTGTTGTGCTGTGGCAGGGGCGCTGCCTGCTGCGGCGGGGTCTGCTGGCCGACTGCAGCTTCACCCCTGGGGTGATCTGTGCGCGCACGCAGGCAAAGGGGAGAGCCATCTCCCTGGTGGACCTACGCCTCTACCCGGGCCGCGACGAATTCACCAGCCTGCTGCCGGGCCTGCCCTCGGCGGTTGTGCAACCCCTGGGGGAGCAGGGCCTGGTGGTGTTGGGTGGCTGGTCACCACGCTGTTTCAGTCGCAGTGATCTGGTGTGGCTGGAGGGCTGGGCTCAACGCATCACAACCCGAATGGTGGCGCTTTCGGGGACTGCTTGCGCGCGTCTCGACGGGGCGGCGGCACCTTCAACTGGCTCTCCACCCGACTCCCCGGACTGCTGAACACCACCTGCCCCTGCTGGGTTGCCACACCTTGCAGTTGCTGGGCTCGGGTGACCTGCTGGAAGGCCGAGCGGCGCAGCTCCACCGAACCCTGCGCCGTCACCTGGTTGGTCTGCCAGTTCCAGGTGCAGCGATTGGCGACCAGGGAATCGGTGGGTTGCTGGAGTCGGCACGCCTGGGGAATCACCAGAGTTTGACTGCCACCCAGGGCCTCAAAACCCTGCCCACTGAGCCGTGACTGGTCGAGCTGGGCACGGAAAGGGTGGGGGCTGCTGATCCGCTCCACATCCAACTCCAGCCGGGTTGCCCTGGCATCCAACCGCGCCTTGCGGCCCGGATCGAGCACTTGGACGGGAGCCTGCAGGTCGATCACTTGGCGCAAGGAGTTGCCGGTCAGCGAGGGGGACGTGAGGGTCTGCAGACCACTGCCAGCCAAGCGCCGCTCACCCCGAACCGGTCCGCGACCGATCAGCTCGCCAGTGCCAAGGAACCAGTCGGCGGAGGTGAGGGCCAGGGTCCAGGTGCCTTCGTCGGAGCGCTCCAGCAGCGGCCGGCCCCGCAACTCGAGTTTGTCCTGCTGAATCCAGAAGCGGGCCCGCCTGGCGGTGAGACGGAGATCACCCTGGCTGGCGCGGGGGCTCCGATCGATTTCCATCCGCTCCTGGCGCGGATACCAGCGCACGCGGGTGGCCGTGACCACCAGCGGCTTCGGCCCCACCCGAACCAGCTGGGTCGGCCCTTCCAGCTGCACCACTTCGCCGTCATTGATCACCGTGCCACTGCTTGCTGTGATCGTGTAAAGGGGCTTGCCTTTGGCATAAATCGTGCCGCTCAGGTCCCGGGCCTGGGCCACCCGGCGGCTCAGGTCATAGCGGGCCTCCGGGCTGCTGATCTCCCAGAGGGGGCGACCGCTGGGATCTTTCTGCCGCAGGTTGAGGGAGCGGAACACAAACGGTTGGGCTGGTTCCTCTTTGGTGGCGGGCGCCTGGCAGCCGGCCAGCAGGGTGGGCACCGCAAGGCCCGCCAGGCTCAAGACCAGCAGGAACTGCGGCAGCCGCCGGTAGGTGCGCATGGTCACAGGGGGGTCTCGAGCTCGAGCCGCTGCATCACCGGCTGGGGTTCGATCAAGGCCAGTCCAGGCTCCAACGCGCCCCACCGCTGAGCCGCACGCCACGGCGATGGCGTGGTCACGCTGGTGCCAATGCCACTCTCAAAGGGCTGCTGACCGAGCTGCACCAGCATCCGCTCGGAGAGTTCGGGCAACAGGGGGGCCAACAGCACCGCCACCCAGCGGGTGGCTTCCAACACCGCATAGAGATCCGCCGCCACGGCAGTCTCCTGACCCTCCAGTTTCATCTGCTTCCAGGGGGCTTGGTCGTTGAGGAAGCCGTTGGCCGTGATGGCCAACTGCAGGCTGGCTTCAGCGGCAGCGCGGAAATCCAGGGCATCCAAGGCGGTGTTCACCGTCTCACCGGCGGCCAGGGCCGCCACGGCCAGGGGGTGGTCGGGTTGGGCGGCAGGCCCGGCGGGGGGCACCGCATCAGCAAACCAGCGCCGCGCCATCGACGAGGTGCGGTTCAGCAGGTTGCCGATCGTGTTGGCCAGGTCGTTGTTGACCAGATCGGTGAAGCGCTGCTGCTGAAAGTCGCCGTCGTCGCCGAAGGGGATATCGCGCAGCAGATACCAGCGCACCGCATCACGCCCACAGCGCTCGAGCAACACCTCCGGATCGAGCACGTTGCCGAGGGACTTGCCCATCTTCTGACCCTCCCGGGTCAGGAAGCCATGGCCAAACACCCGCTCGGGCAGGGGGAGTCCCGCCGACAGCAGCATTGCCGGCCAGTAGACCGCGTGGAAGCGCAGGATGTCCTTGCCGATGACGTGCAACTGGGCCGGCCAGCCACCCTGGCTGATCAGCTCCAGGTTGACCGGATCCTCTGGAGGGATCAGGGCCGTGAGATAGCCCAGCAGGGCGTCAAACCATACGTAAAAGGTATGGCCGTCATGGCCAGGCACCGGGATCCCCCAGGGTAGATTGATCCGGGAGATGGAAAAGTCACGCAGGCCCTGGGCGACAAAGTTTTCAACCTCTTTCTGTCGGCTGGCCGGGGCGATGAAACCAGGTCTGCGGATCAGCTCCTCGATCTGGCTCTGGTAGCGGGAGAGGCGAAAAAACAGATTCACCTCATCGCGCCACTCGAGCGGTTTGCGGTGAATGGCGCATTCCGGGTCTTCACTTCCCGGGGCGTCATCCTTGAACTCCTCACAAGCCACGCAGTACCAGCCCTGTTGGCGGCCTTCCACCACATCGCCGTTGGCCTCGACCCGGGCAAAAAACTGCTCGACCAGGGCTTGATGGCGAGGGTCGGTGGTGCGCACAAACCGGTCGTTGCTGATCTGCCAGCGGTTCCAGAGGGCGCGGTAGCCCTCGCTGACCGCATCGCAGTGGGCCTGGGGACTCAGCCCCGCGGCTTCAGCGGTGCGTTGAATCTTCTGCCCGTGCTCGTCACAACCCGTGATGAACAGCACTTGCTCCCCCTTGAGCCGCTGGTAGCGGGCCACCGCATCGCAGGCCAGCGTGGTGTAAGCACTGCCGAGATGGGCGCGATCGTTGACGTAATAGAGGGGTGTGGTGAGGGTGTAAGACATGCGACCGGGAAGGGTGGCTCGCGGCGCCGCGACCGCGACCCACCCTGCCACGCTGGGCTGCACCATCCCCCGTGCCGGTAGCCATGGCGATCCCCCCCGCGCAGGTTGACGTGCTGGTGTGGGGCGGTGGCACCGGTGGGGTGGCCGCTGCCCTGCAGGCTGCCCGCGGCGGCGCCACCGTGGTGCTGCTCACGCCTGGGCCCTGGCTGGGGGGCATGGTGAGCGCCGCTGGCGTCTGCGCTCCCGATGGCAATGAGCTCACGCCCTGGCAAACCGGGCTGTGGGGCGCCTTTCTGCGGGAATTGCAACGGCGGGAGCCCGAAGGACTCGACCACAATTGGGTGAGCTGTTTCGGCTACCGCCCCGCCACCGCCGAAACCCTCCTGCGCGAGTGGTGTTCGGCAGAGCCGTTGCTGCATTGGTCCCCGGGGGCACGGGTGACCGGTGCCCATCGCCAGGGTCGGCGTCTCACGGCGCTCGATGTGGAGGTCGCAGGAGAGGCGCAACGCATTCAGCTGCAGGTGGTGATCGATGGCAGCGATCGCGGCGACCTGCTGCCGATCTGTGGTGCCAGCTACCGACAGGGGTGGGAAGCGCAGGAGCTGTGGCAGGAGCCCAGTGCCCCGCTCCAGGAGCGTCTCGATCAGGACTCTTTTTTTGCGAAGCATCCGCTGCAATCCCCCACCTGGGTGGTGATGGGGCAACTGGCGGATGAGGCCGGTGCCGGCACCATGTCCGGGCCCCCGGCCGCTAGCCCTGCAACCTTGCCGCCCCCGTTCAAGCAGGCCGACCAGGCCTTTGGCCTGGAGCGCACCATCAGCTACGGCCGTCTGCCCGGCGGGTTGGTGATGCTCAATTGGCCGCTTCACGGCAACGATTGGCATGGCCACGGCCTGGAGCTGCTGGAGCGCGAGGCCGCTGATGGGCCGATCGGAGCAGCGATGCAGGCCCACAGCCTTGCCTTTGCCGATGCCCTGGAGCAGGCCTCCGAAGGCTGGCTGAAGCCAGCCGCCTGCTTTCCAACAGCGGGGGAGCTTGGCGCCAGCGCCGTGAGTGGGCCCTCACCCCTGGCCCTGATGCCCTACTGGCGCGAAGGGCGCCGCTTGGTGGGGAACACGGTGGTGCTGGAACAACATCTGCTGCCCCTGGGAGGCGGCGAATCCCAAGGACCGTTGCCTTGGGATGGCACCGGGGCACTCGAAGCCGTGGCGGTGGGCAACTACGCCAACGACCACCATTACCCGGGCCCCGATTGGCCGCTGGCAGCCAAAAGCATCCGCTGGGGTGGCCGCTGGAGCGGCACCCCCTTCACCGTCCCCTATCGGGCCCTGCTGAGTGCCGATTTCGACAACCTGCTGGCAGCCGACAAAGGCTTCAGCGTCAGCCACATGGCCAATGGCGCCACACGTCTGCAGCCGCTGATCCTCAACATCGGTCAGGCAGCCGGCGCAGCCGCCGCCCTGGCGGTGCAGCGGGGCGTTCCCCCCTGCGATCTGCCGGTGCGCGAGCTGCAGGAGCGACTCATTCACGATCCCCTGGCCCCGGCGGCGGTATTGCCGCTCTGGGACACGCCTTGGCATGCGGCCGACTGGGCCGCTCGCCAGCTGCTGTTGCTGGAGTCTCCAGATCTGCTCCAGGGCGATGGCCAGCTGCAGCGCCGTGCGGCGCGAGCCAACGATCCCAGGGCAGGTGCAGCCGAGTTCGGCGAAGCAGCCTGGCGCGGCACGGTGCATGCTGATGGCCAGGGGGGCTTTCTGTTCAGCACAGGCAGCACCGCATGGCCATTGATCACCCTGGAACCAGGGCTGAACTGTTGGCTTCAGGATCTGGAGCGGCCCACAACCACCACGTTGGTGGGTTGCCTCAATACCTGGGGCCCATGGCTGCGGGCCTCGCGGCTGGCGGGGGATTAGCCGCTGGCCAGCAGGCGCAGCTGATCCCGCAGCGGATCCACCGTGTGAACCCGCAGCTGCAGCAGATCGCCCGGATCGGAGCCGGCCGGGCAGTCGGCGGCCAGATCCATCGCCAGGCTCTCGACATGCACCAGGCCGAGGCGATCCTGGGGCCGTAGCCAGCGCAGGAAGGTGGCCGGCCAGTGGTCGCTGCGATGGGCATCGAACCACACCTGTTGCCAGTGGCGCTGGTCTTCCCGACTGATCTGCTGCCCCTGCCGCAGCGGACCCTCAAGATCGGTCAGGAGGACCTGAAGGGCCTCGGACTCCAGGGGCTGGCGTTGCTGCTGCAGGGCCAGCAGTTGACGTTGCACCACCAGGTCGGCGTAGCGGCGGATCGGCGAGGTGGCCTGCACATAGGCGGGAAGCCCCAGGCTGAAGTGGCCACTCGGCTGGGTGCCGGTGTGCCCGCGGCTCAGGCAGCGCTTGATGGCCGCATGCCGCACGGGCCCGGCTGGCAGGGCGGCCAGCTCCGCCTCGGGGGGCAAGGCAGCCGGCAACTGGCTCCGGTACGGCAGGGCGAGGTTGTGCTCACGGCCCATTTCGGCCACCACCGCACCGGCCAGGATCATGGCCTCGGCCACGAGCAGCCGAGCCGGGCTGGGCTCAGTGATCTCCAGCAGGGGTTCTTCGCCGCCGCACTGGATGCGCCCCTCCGGCTGGTCGAGCAGCAGGGCGCCATGGCGCACTCGCCACTGGCGGCGTCGCTGCAACAAGCCATGCAAATCGGCGAGATCGCGCTCCTGAGGGGGCGCCAGGTCGATCAGGTCGTCGGCATCTCCGTAGGAGAGCCGGTAGGTGGGCTTCACCCAGCTGCGTTGCAGGCCGGATGCGGCGATGGCACCTTCGGCATCGAGCTCCACCCAGAGACTCCAGGCGGCACTGCGGCACCCAGCTCTCAGGCTCATCGGGCCGGTTCCTAGCTGCTCGGGAAACATCGGCAGGATGCCGCCGGCCAGGTAGAGGCTGCTGCCCCGGCGTCGGGCCTCCTGATCCAAGGGCGAATGGGCTTCAATCAGGCGGCCGGGATCCGCCACGTGGATCCAGATGCGCTGCTGCCCGGTCGGGGTGGTTTCCAACGCCAGGCCGTCGTCGATGTCGCGGGTGTCGGCATCGTCGATGGTGACGCTGCGCTGGCCCATCAGATCCACACGGTCGATGTCGCCGGGGCGATCAGCCTCGGCCATCTCCAGCAGACGATCAGCCTCCGCCAACAGCTCCGCCGAAAAGCCCTGCTCCCAGGTGGTGGCGCGCAGCGATGGCAGGTGATGGGCTTGCCAGAGGCCCAGGTCAACCAGCAGATGGCGGATCGAGCCGGTGTCGGCCGTGCACTGGGCCGCGTGGAGAGCCTGTTTGAGCTGAGTGGGCAGAGGGCTGGTGCAGTCGCCCCCGGCCCAGCACTCCAGGAGTTCGAGTTGCTGCCGGTGCTCGCTTGCCAGGTCGTGGGGATCCAGGGGCTGGCGGAGCCGCAGGGCTTGGTGCCAGCGCTGCTCCGCCTCGGCCTGCAGTTGCTGATGACGCCGCTCTCGGCGCAGCTGCCGCAGGTCGTTGAGGCCACGGGCCTCCACCTGGCCCTGGCGCAACCGAAACAGGGTCTGGGCTCCGTGGCACCATCGCCAGCAGGCCGCCACGGTGAGGCCATCGCGGCGGGAGCACACCAGATCCACCCAATCGGGCAGGGTTAACGGCTGCCCATCCGCCTGCATCAACAACCAGGCCGCGGCCACATCACGCCTGGAGGGCACGGCTGCCGTTAAAGCGTCTTCCGTGATGTGCCAGGGCAGTTGCTCCAACCGCTGGGGCTGGGCCCCATCGCCAGGGCACGCGCCGAGCAGCTGCAACTGGCGCAGCGGTTGAATCTGTTGACGACCGGATGCACCGATCGCCAGCGAAGCCTTGTTGGACTGAACACTGAGAACGACAGCAACCTGGGGGCCGCGCTCGTCGCTGAGGCCCACCAGATCGCCGGGTTGGAAGGTTGCTGAGGCCAGCGGTCGCGCCTCAGCCTTCCGGATTCACAAAGGGCAGCAGGGCCACGATGCGGGCACGCTTGACCGCATTGGTGAGATCCCGCTGCTGCTTGGCGGTGAGGCCAGTGAGACGGCGGGGCAGGATCTTGCCCCGCTCGGTGATGAATTTCTTGAGCAGATCGACGTCCTTGTAGTCGATCGGATCGCCGGGCTTGATCGGCGACAGACGCTTTTTAAAGAAGGAGCTGGACATGGGTTCGAACGGAGGGAAAAACGAACTGGTGCCTAACCGTGCAGAGGCGTGACGGAGACCAAGGAAATCGGCTTCAAGCTGACGTTGAGTTGACGTTGAGTTGACGTTGGTGCAAGCGCAACCGAGTAATCGGAGCGCTAGGCGGCCAGGTCAGTTGAAGATCACTTGATTTCCTTGTGCGTCGTCGAGGCGTTGCAATGGGGGCAGAACTTCTTCAGCTCGAGCCGTTCGGTGGTGTTGCGGCGGTTCTTTTCGGTGGTGTAGCGAGACACACCTGGAGACCGCTTGGCGGGGTTGGACCGGCATTCCGTGCACTCAAGAGTGATCACGATCCGGACGCCCTTGTTTTTAGCCATGAAGGACGTTGCGCCGCTGGTGCGATGCGAGAGGACAAGTTGCCACCATACCTTCCGGCAGTTCCCCTGCCTGTTGATCTCTAGGATCACCCTTCTTGAAGGGATGGGCTGATGCGGGTCTCGCTCCAATGGTTGCAGGAGCTGGTGACCGGCCCTGAGCAGGCCCTCGCTGTCGACGTTCTGGCCGAGCGGCTTTCGATGGCTGGCTTTGAGGTGGACGCCATCGACGACCTGGCGGCCCAGGCCCAGGGGGTCGTGGTGGGCTACGTGCGCGACCGGCAAGGCCATCCCAACGCCGACAAACTCAGCGTCTGCCAGGTGGATGTCGGTGCCGCGGAATCGCTGCAGATCGTCTGCGGGGCCGCCAACGTGCGGGCTGGCATCCACGTGCCGGTGGCCCTGGTGGGGTCTACTTTGCCCGCCGTCAATCTGACGATCAAGCCCGCCGAACTGCGTGGCGTGGCCAGCAGCGGCATGATCTGCTCCCTGGCGGAACTGGGCCTGAGCAGCGATGCCGATGGCATCGCCGAGCTCGATCAGCTGCTGGAGCAGGTGCCACCGGTCGGTAGCCCCGTGGGCCCGTGCCTCGGCCTCGACGACCAAGTGCTGGAGTTGGCCATCACCGCCAACCGCCCCGACGGGCTCTCCATGCTGGGCATCGCCCGGGAGGTGGCGGCCCTCGTCGGCGGACAGACCCACACCCCCGTGCCGGCTGGCGCCGCCCTTGACAGCCAGCCATTGCCCGTGGCCGCTGCGGATCTCGCCGCGATTGAAGCCGGCGGTCTGTTCAGCGTGACGGCCCTGGACGGCCTCCAGGTGGCCCCGTCGCCCCGCTGGCTGCAACAGCGCCTCGAAAAGGCCGGCGTACGCCCGATCAACAACGTCGTCGACATCACCAATCTGGTGATGCTGGAAACAGGGCAGCCCCTGCATGCCTTTGACAGCCAGCAGCTGGCGGCTATCAGTGCCACATCCGCCCCCCAGGTGGACGCCCTGGGCCTCAGGCAAGCTCACGACGGGGAGCCGTTCACGGCCCTGGATGGCAGCGAGCACCAGCTCAGCCCCGAAGCCCTGGTGGTGACCTACAGCGGTCGGCCCATCGCCCTGGCCGGCGTGATGGGTGGTGCCGAGGAAGCGGTCGGTGAGGGCACCTGCGCCATCTGGCTGGAAGCCGCGGTGTTTGCACCCCAGGCCGTGCGCCGCTCAGCCCGCAGCGTCGGACTGCGCACCGAGGCCAGCAGTCGCTTTGAGAAGGGCTTGCCCCGGGACAGCACCCTGGCAGCGGCCAACCGCGCCGTGGCACTGCTGCAGCAGCTCTGCGGCGCCAAGCTGGTCGGGCGCTGGCTGCATCAGAGCCCGCAGCTGGCCACCCAGCCCCTGCAGTTAAGGCGGGATGCCCTGCACAACCTGCTGGGGCCTGTGCAAGACGGAGACGCGTTCAGCGACCTCAGCGATGACCGCATCCTGCAAACCCTCACCGCTTTGGGCTGCAGCCTTGAGGCCGATGCCGACGACGAGGGTTGGCTGGTAACCGTGCCGGCTTCCCGTTCGATGGACCTGCAGCGGGAGGTCGATCTGATTGAGGAAGTGGCCCGCCTGGTTGGTTACGACCAATTCGCCTGCCATCTGCCCGATCCCCTCGAACCCGGCGGTCTGGACCCAGCCCAACAGGTGGAGCGCCGCTTGCGGCGTCAGCTCTGTGGGGCTGGGCTGCAGGAAGCCTGCAGCTTCTCCCTTGTTGCCGCTGCTGCAGGGCGCATCCCCCTGGCCAATCCCCTGCTGGCCGACTACGGCCACCTGCGCGACAACCTGCACGGAGAGCTGCTGGCGGCAGCGCGCCGCAACCTGCAAAGCGGCCAAGCCGGCTTCTGGGCCTTCGAGATCGGCCAGGTGTTCAGCACGGCGGCCGCCCAACCCGATCGCCAGCTGCTGGTGGGGGTGATCTGCGGGGAGCGACGCGGTGAGCGCTGGAGCAGCAGTGGCAAACCCCAACCGCCCAGCTACCACCAGGCCCGCGGCGTGCTGCAGCAGGCATTGGTGGCCTCGGCGATTCCCATCGAGGATCGGCCGCTGACGAGCCACCCCTTGCTGCATCCGGGCCGGGCGGCCGAACTGGTGGTGGAGGGCCGCCCCCAGGGTTGGTTTGGGCAGCTGCATCCTGAGCAGGCCGACGCGCTCGACCTGCCGGAAGCCACCTACGTGTTTGAACTCGAGCTGGCGGCCCTGCTCACCGCCGCCACGCGTCGCAACCGATGGCAACCCGCCTTTGCCCCCTACGCCACCGTGCCCGCCTCAGAGCGGGATCTGGCGGTGGTGGTGTCAGCTGAGATCCGCTCGGCCGACCTGCTGCAGGTGATTCGCAAGGCTGGCAAGCCCCTGCTGGAGCAGGCCGAGCTGGTGGATCGTTACGCCGGCGACCAGCTGGCCGCCGGCCAATGCAGCCAGGCCTTCCGTCTGCGCTACCGCGATCCCAAGCGCACCCTGACCGACGAAGATGTGGAACGGGCCCATACCGCCATTCGTTCCGCCCTGGAACAGCAGCTGGGAGCTCAACTGAGGGCCTGAGCCGCACCGGCTGTTGCACCCTGCGGTGGTGCCCCACGGTGCAACACGGCCAGCGTTTCAACGTGACTGGTCTGGGGAAAGAAATCGATCGGCTGGAGACTCGCCAGCTGGTAGTGGCAGCTCTCCACCAACTGGGCCAAGTCCCGGGCGAGGGTGGCAGGATCACAGCTGAGATAAAGGAGATGGGCCGGAGGATTCGCCACGATGGCCTGCAGGGTGGCGGGTTCGAGACCTTTGCGTGGCGGGTCGAGGAACAGCACGTCGCAGTGGGCAAGATGCTCCCCGAGGCACCCTGAAACCACCCCCGCCTCAAAGGATGCCCGTTCCCCCAATCCGTTCTCCTTGGCGTTGGTCTTGGCTTGATGCACCGCCTCCGGGCTGAGTTCGATGCCATGCACCTGCCACCCCGCCGCTGCCACCGGCAGGCTGTAGGTCCCGATGCCGCAATACGCATCCACCATCACGCCGGCCGGTAGGCCGTCGAGGGCCGCCAACACGAGCGGCACCACCCGTTCCGCTTGCTGGGTGTGCACCTGGAAGAAGGTGTCGGCCGAGATGCGCAGGCTGAGATCGCAGAACCGTTCCTCCACCCAGCCACGTCCGACCACCACCCGGGTCTCAGGGCCCAGCAGGGTATTGGTGGGGAGTGGTTGCAGGTTGAGGCACACACCCACCAGCGCGGGCCAGCGCTGCATCCACTGGGCCGCCAGGATCTCCAGGCCATCGAGCTCATCGTGACTGCTCACCAGGGTGATCAGCAGCTCGCCGCTGTGGCTGCCCAGGCGCAGCGCCAGATGGCGCAGACCACCACCCTCCTGGCAATCGCGATCGACGGGCCAGTCGCTGGACTCCAGATCGGCTTTCAACGGCGCGATCAAGGCATCCAGGCGCGGATCGAGCACCGGACAGTGGTTCATGTTGACGATCCGGTGGGTGCCGCGGCGGTAGAACCCCGCACGCAGGTGGCCGTCTTCACAGCGCTCCAGCGGAATGATCGCCCGGTTGCGGTACCCCAGGCCCTCGGGAGCTGCCAACAGGGGGGCCACTGGATGGTCGAGGTGAGCAATGCGACGAATGGCATCCACCACCTTCTGGTGTTTCCAGTGCTGCTGGCCGGCATCCTCAAGGTGTTGCAGGCTGCAGCCACCGCAATGCTCCGCCAGGATGCAGGGCGGCCGGCGCCGATCAGGAGCCGACTCCAGCACCTGCTCCAGCTCTGCCAACCAGTGGCGGCGGGCCTTGTGGGTCAGGCGCACCTGCACCTGCTCGCCTGGCAGGGCGCCGGCGACAAACAGCACCCGATCGGACAGCCTGGCCACCCCCTGACCATCGTGGGACAGGCCGGTGATCGACACTGTGACCCGGTTGCCGGTGGCCAGGTCTGGCTTGCTGTTGCTGATGTTGCTGCTGCTCGACGCCACGCCCGCCCGCCAATCGTTCACCCTACGCCGTGCAAAGGGGCGTTACACGTTGCAGCCAGGGAAGGGGTTCCTGCTGCGGAGTCGATACAGTGAAGCTCGCGTGTGGCCGCTGCGATGAGCGTCGTTCGGGATCTGATCCTCCAGGCAGATGATCAGCTGCGCTATCCCAGCGGCGGCGAGCTGCGCTCCATGGTGGAGTTCCTCAGCGGAGGGGCCGAGCGCCTTGCCGTGGTGCGGGTGCTTACCGACAACGAAAAAAAGATCGTCGACGAAGCGGCCAAGCAGCTGTTTCAGCGCAACCCCGACTACGTCGCGCCTGGCGGCAACGCCTATGGCCAAAAGCAGCGGGCTCAATGCCTGCGGGATTACAGCTGGTATTTGCGCCTTGTCACCTACGGCGTTTTGGCTGGCAGCACCGAGATGATTCAGCAGATCGGCCTGGTGGGAGCCCGCGAGATGTACAACAGCCTCGGCGTGCCGATGCCGGGCATGGTTGAAGCGATGCGCACCATGAAGTATGCCGCGATTGCCCTGCTCAGCACCGAGCAAGCAGCAATGGCCGGCCCCTACTTCGACTATCTGATCCAGGGCATGCAAACCAGCACCTGAACACCACCCGCCTAGCCTCCTTTCGCCCCGGTTGAGCATCCGTCTCATCCGGGGCTCTTTATTGGACCCTTTGAGAATCCCGAATGGGATTATTGAGACGCTGGCCGAAGCGAAGGCTGTCGTCGATCCGTCCATCACCGCATCCACTCCTGCGCCGACAGATGCGTGCGTGATCGGCGAGGAAGAGTCGGTGTTGCGAAGCGCGGTCGGCTCATCATCACGCTCACCCCTTCAAACCGAATGCGTGGATCTGGCCAGATCAAGAGCCCCAAGCCAAGGTCAGGCTGCCCCCACCTCCGTCTCAGGTTCTTCGTTTAAGACTTGTTTCTGGTCTCAGGCTAAGTCTGGCCTTGGTTAACCAAGAGAGGCGGTCGACTATCCGATGCCGCGGGCGTCACGCCACTCCTGCTGACCATTGTTCAAGCCGCGTACCTGCATTAGACACAGGTACTCGTAGTCGAAAAGCTATATCATTACTCGTCTTCATCACTGATTCGAGCCACTGGACAGCGTCCTATCCCCACCCTGGACACAGTCCATTGATCGTCGTTGTACCCAGAAACACCAGCCGGCATTCCGTGAAGGAGTACCTCCCAGGCTTGACCCAGGCAGAATCACTGAAATATTCAAGTCTCAGGAGACGGCATCCGAGATCAATGCTTGGACGCCAATGGAATCAGCACGCTCCGCGAGGCCCCACGGCCCTGGCGCGCGCAACTATTCGCCCGTCTGATCTAAGTCCGCATTCAAGACTCAAAACAGGACACAGGCGAGACCACCAATTCGCCATTGGAGCGATGTCGTGGTGAACAAGATGGAGAAGCCCGCACGAGCAAGGCTGAGCAGCGCAACCGAGCGGCAGAACGCATTTTTTGGATGAGTCTTATGTAAAGACCAATTTTGCGTCGCAAAAGAGTCTTCTGCGCAACTGCCGATCGGCCCGGCGGAGCAAGGGTCGCTCAGGAGCTCCTACTGATCTCACTCAAGACCCATCTATAGTCTCAACGAGTGGCTCTCGCGAGCCATGCGAGACGCATTAATGATTGCGGTACAACTCCTTGAGGAGTTGGTAGGCCTCATTCAGCCGGCGCATCGTCTCTTCGCTGCCGCCGGAATCGGGATGGTGGCTCATTGCCAGGTCGCGATAGGCCTCACGGATCTCAGCCAGGGTGAGTCGATGGCCCGGAGCGGTGGGTAACTGCAACAGCTTGAGCGCCCCGTGCAGGGTCATGGTGTGCTCGAGGGTCTGGAACGATGTGCCTTTGCGTCGCTTGCGGAAGCGATGCACAAAGCGACGAATCAGGGTGGGCAGTCGCACCTCCAGGGTGGACGTGCTGAAAGGATCCTCCAGCAGACCGGCCATCACCATCACCCGCTCAAAACTGGCGGGCTCGTGCCCCCAACTGGGCGCCGTGTTGGCCACCACCTCGCAGGCCAACGACCAAGTGAACGGTCTGTTGTCACTTTGATCACTCTGGGCCCAGATGTCTTGGGCCAACCAGACCATCGCCGCTTCCAACACGGCGTCATTGGCATCCTTTCCGTAGAGCTCGATCCAGTGGTTGCGGGCCCGCACCAGGGCCCTCTCCACCATTTCTCCACCCACATGGGGCAGGGGTTCGACGGACGCTTCAACGGTTTGCTGGCGCGGCTGAAGACTGCGCTTGAGTTGATCCGACTGGCGCCTCACAAACCCCGGCAGGTCGATCCCGCCCGAACGCGGCGGAGCGCTGACGCGCATCGTCTCCCCAAGGGGGAAGTCGATGTCTTCCAGATCGAGGCAGAGCTCGCCCCCCGAACCTCGGCTGACGAGCACCAACGCACCCTGCTCGTTGAATGTCGACGCATGATCGGCATCGCCAGAGGCAAGCGTGCCCTTGGCAGAAGCCTGATCAGCCGCCAAGTCGTTCTCCCCATCCTCATTGCTGGGGAAGAGTTCTTGCAGCAGGCGCTCGACAATGTCACCGCGACTGCGCAGGCCCCACTCCGCCTTGAGTCCGTCAATTTTCCCCAGCAGCTCAACCGGGAGCTCCAGGCTGAACCGACGACGTTGGGGATCACCTGGGGAAGCCATCCCTAACGGTCCATCAAGCTGCGCATCATTTGTTGTTGCGCCTCAAGCGCTTGCTGATAGCGATCCACCAGCGACGGGTTCAGAGGTGACGACGAGGCCCCAGCGGCGGAACGCGGTGACAGGATCGCCGGCGGTGGTGGTGGCGGTGGATTGGACCGTAACGGCGGTAGGCCCGGCAGGGGGGTCTGAAGGACAAGCGGGGGCATCCTCTCCGCTGGATCCGCGTCAACGCCAGTGGGATCGGGGACAGCGGGAGGGATCGGAATCAGGGCGGGAGCGGTGGTGGCTGCGGTGCTGCGGGCAATCTCGAGCTGGCGCTCCTGGTTTTGCACGATGGCGAGTTGGCTTGCAGGAACCACACTGAGCAAATGGCCGGGTGTGGCATCCGCGGGATAAACCAGGCTCACACGCACCGGATTGGGAACTCCAGGCCGCAGGTTCAAGGTTGTGAGGGCAACACTCTGGCCGGAACGCAGGCCTGCGTGCATTTCCTGCAGCCCATCCTCAGAACGCACCTGAAAGGATCCCCGAAACGCGGTGAACGGCTTACTGCTGCCGGTGCTGGAGGGGTGGCTCAGCACCAGCTCGTAGGGACCGGACCCCTTGAGGTTGAGATCGACGTCAAAGCGGACCCCGTAGGTGCCGACGTTGTCCAAGGAGGAGTCGACCATGCGGCTCACCAGCGGATTCACTTGCACCTCTCGGGTGCCGAATTTGTGGCGGTGGGTGCTGGTGAGGGGCACATGCAATGGTCCCTGCTGGGTCAGATCATGGTCGAGGCTGGCCCCGTAGGCGTCGCCAATGGCAACACCACCCACTCGGGAGAACACACGCCGCCCATTGATATCAGCGATCCGATTGAGATAAACGCGGCCTGGGGCTAAGCGACCCCGGTCGAGCACAGCCAGCACATCCCAATCGCTTTGGGGGTTTTTGGCCGCCACCACCGCCATTTGGAAGGGCCCATCACTGCGTCCCTTCAGCAGGGCATTGGCGATGCCCAAGGCAGGCAGTTGGGTCTGGAACAGCACGATGCGGCTGCGGGCCGGAATGGTGATCTCCTGGCTGAGTTTGGAATCGAGGCGCCCCCGCAGAACCTGAATGGCGGTGGCATCACCCGGCCCTGTGTTCCACGGCCTTGGCCCCAACGGCCTCACCCCCATTTTGTACTGCTGGAGATAGGGGGCTTCAAAGCTGTTGCGCACCGCTCCGTTCTCAAAACGGATGTGCACAGGACGTGCACCCGGGTTGATCAGAATCAGACCGAGGGTGAGTTCGGGACGCCTCGCCGAGGCTGAAATCTTGCCACGGTTGGGAGGGAAGTATTTGTGGTGCATGTGCACGCCGAACTCCCCGTTGAAGGTGTACTCAGCGTTGCGCAGGGGTTGGCCAGTTTCGGAGGCATAGGCATAGCCAGGGGCCGTATTGATCAGGATGCCGGCGCCCTCAACCTCCTCGGGTTGGTTGGAATGCAGCACCGGCACTTTGTTGAAGCTGCCATTCAGGGGGCGGGCCTGCTGTCCAGCCATCAGCGCCACATAGGCGGATGCCGGCTGCACCTGAAGCAGCACCACAGGCGCTCCCAGGGCAGCCGCCATCAACCAGGGGAACGGACGCATGCGAGCTCCGTGACCGACTGCCCCCACGCTGGAGGGCTGAAACGACTGGGCTGAAGAATCAATGGAGTGCCTTCCCAATGGACGCGAAAGGCCTGTTGCAAATGGGATACAGAGGCTTGCCCAAAGGTGTTTCAAGGCCATTGCTGGGGAGGAAACACGACACTCGGGTGACCCGCGCAGCTCGCTAGAACCTTTGGGCACTCTTCCACTTTCTCATGCTTCCCCCCCTGGGCTGCTGCGGCATCGGCGACGAAGGAGGTCGCGACAGCTGGCGGCGCCATCAGCATCGCAAGCTGCGCATGCTGCAGTTCTGGCGTGATGGTGTGGAGCGCCAACTGGCCGCCGTCAACGCGGCGATCAGCACGCTGGAGCAACAGATGCAACGGGATGCGGCCTCCGCCGAGAGCTGAGTTCAACTGCTGCGGGAGGGCTTAGCGCCGCCCGCAGCAACGCCAGGCCCCGCTTCAGCCGACGCTGCACGGTCATCGGGCTCACCTGCAACCAGGCCGCGGTGCGCCGATAGGTCCAACCCGACAGCACCACCTTCTGAATCACCTGTCGCACGCCAGGCTCAAGGTTCAGGAGTTGCCGCTGCAGGAGCTCCCGCTGCTCCTCTGGCTCACGGTCCAGGCGGGATTCATCCTCAGCCAAGCCGCTGCCTAGACGCCAAAGGGCCAAAGGCTCATCTCCTCCGGGCTCAAAGGCCAT
Organism: Cyanobium sp. ATX 6E8; assembly: GCF_024346335.1. Classification (NCBI taxonomy): domain Bacteria; kingdom Bacillati; phylum Cyanobacteriota; class Cyanophyceae; order Synechococcales; family Prochlorococcaceae; genus Cyanobium; species Cyanobium sp. ATX 6E8. Next base: position 217,078 of record NZ_JAGQCT010000002.1, read on the forward strand.
GGGGCGTCCCATCGCCTGGCCCTGCAGCAGATCTTGCCACTGGGTTGGGCTAAGCCGCAGAGCCATGCGCAGATCGGTTGCACTGGGCTCCTGGCCGTGCTGGGCACACCAGCTGGCTTTGAGTTGTCGCAGCTTGTCGTGCAGCTCCATCTGGCGACGAGGCAAGCGCACCACCAGGGCTGAATCCCGCAGGTAGTGGAGAATCGCGCCGCGGATGTGCGGCCTGGCAAAGGCTTCAAAGGGTGTGGTGGTCTGGGGCTGGTAGAGCTCCGCAGCCCGAAGCAGGCCGAGCAGGCCCACCTGGACAAGATCGTCGAGAGGTTCGGGGCAACGGCGGCCGTAGTGGACAGCGATGGGCGTAACCAGTCCGCGGTAGAGGTTCACCCGCTGGTTGCGTTGTTGCAGGGCCCGGCGTGACAGGTTGCCGGTGGGGTGGCTTGGACGCTTCGTGTGGTCGGTCATGGGTCAGTGGTCGTTCGACAAGGGGCCGCAACCCCTTCCTTTCCAACCAGCCCCAGCCGCATCGGCTTTGGCAACCGAGAAATTACGGAACGGCGCTCAACGGATCGGCAGCGGCGCACTGGCCACCGCCTGCAGCAAGGCCCAGGGCCCTTCCCGTGCCAGCCAGCTGAGATCGGAGCGCTCGGTGCACAGCAGATAGCCCGCAAAGGCCAGGGCGTTGAGGCTGAAGCCCGCACAGTGCTCCTGGCGGCGCCGCACCGTTAGCAACCAGTGATCGTCGAAGAGCAGGTTGTAGGGATGGAGGGGCTGGGGGTCGTGCTGGGGGCAACCCAGGCCCAGCTGCGCCGCATGCTCCCGGTACAGGCCCTCCAGATCGCTGTTGCCTAGGGGATCGATTCGCCGACTCAGCCGATAGGCCCAGGGCATCGGCGCGGCGCCAGGCATCGACTCCCCTGGGGGCTCCAGTTGGGCCGCAAACAGCGCAGCAAGGGGGCAACTGGGTTCTCCGGCATGGCGTGGCAACACTTGAAGATGCCGATGGGGTTGGCTGGCACCAGCGGCGGCGCAGCTGTTGAAGAACCACAACCCCCCCGTATCCGCGTCAAGCTCTGCCACGGCCTGCCAGTCGACGGCTGTCAGCCAGCCGGACTGGGGCTGCCAAGCCTGGGTGATCAGCAACAGGTGGCCCGGTTGCACGGGGTATTTGTTGAGCAGCACCACATGGCTGGATCCCAGACGGTCCACCTCCAGGGCTGGTTCCCAGGGGAGGAAGGGGTTCGGCTTGGGCCCCCCACCCCGTAGGTGTTTGGGGGTACGGCTGAGCAGACGGCGCAGCACAAAAGGCTCCAGCTCGGGGGCCTGTACCACTTCTGTGGCCAGGGGCACCAGGGCTCCGCAGCGCTGGGCCTCCCCGCAACGCTCCATGGCCCGCTGCCAGGTGCGCTCAGCCCGCACCGGCCTTGAGACGGGCCAGAGATGCACCCTGGTAGTAGTGGCCAAGGATCTGGTTGTAGCGGTAGCCCTGTTGAGCCAGATCCTGGGCCCCGTGCTGGCTCATGCTGGCGCCGAGATGGCCGTGGGCTTCCAGGCTGATCTGGCGGTTGGCGGCGTAGAGGCTTTCGACGATGGCGCCCTGGTAGCTGAGAATCAGGCCAGCGGTGCTGGCGGCGGCCTGGCGGGTGCGGTTGTTGCTGCTGGAGAGGCCCTTGTAGGCCTGCCAGCGGGTCGTATCGCCCAGGTGCCAATGACGGTTGGCCGGGCGAGCCATGTGGGCCAGGGCATAGGAGCGAGCGGCCACGGCCTGGGCCCTGAGGGCCTCCATCGACCAGCTGCTGGGCATCTCAGCCCCCACCACGGCGGCGATGTAGGTCTCCAGAGCCAGGTGGTTCACCAGCCGCGGGCCCTCGGTATCGCGGATCAGCCGCAGCCGGCCGCCGTAGGGGCGTCCATTGACCAGCAGCGACCCACCCTTGGTTTGCAGCCAAGCCTCCGGGCCTTGCTGCCACACCTTGGCCAGATCAACCCGACTTTCGGCATCTCCTTGCTGCAGCAGCTGGCCATCTCGGCTCAACAACTGCCAGGGGCCAGGTGCCGTCAGATCCGGTGCCGCACCGGCGCTGAGCAGGGCGACGCGTATCTCCAGATCCACGCCCGGCCCCGCTTCGGGCTCCACCAGACCCACGCTGGCTGCGCTGCCCTGCGCGGGTGCACGACGGGCCTCTAGTCGCCGCAGCTGCTCCGCCGCGGTGGTGGTGTCGGCGGCCGGTGGTGGTGAGTCGATCAGGGCATCCAGCAGCTCGCCCTGGGCGGCGCCATAGGGCCGGGGCACCAGGCCCTGGGCCGCAAAACCAACCGCCACCGCCGCCACCGCCATGGGGCCCGCCAGCATCAAGCGAGGGCGCACAGGGACGACCAGGCCTCGGCTCCGGAGCCATCGGCGTGCACCCGCAATGTGCCGTTCCACAGGAGATGGCCCGTACCGCTTAGGCGGATCATGCCTGAGGACGCCGGTTCGCACACCACCTCGCAGACCATGCCGCCGGGACGCGGGGAGCATTGCCAACCCACCACGGAGCTGCGGCCCAGCCGCTCCAACCAAAAGGGCGCCACCAGGGCGTGGGCCGAACCGGTCACGGGATCTTCATCGATGCCCAGTCCCGGCGCGAAAAACCGCAGTTGGTAATCGGCTGGTTGACCCAACACGGTGGGAGGCGGCTCGGCCGGATCGTCGGCACAGGCCTGCATCAGCACCAGGCCAGCCCGATCTGGACCCTGGAGCTCCCCGGCAAGGCCCGCCATGGCCTGCAAGGGCGCAGCCGGCAGCAACGCCACGCGATACCCCAGGCTCGAGGCCCAGTAGGCCAGCGGGGTGACACCCAGATGGGCCTGCAGGAGCCGAATCAGCGGCGGGGACGGTTCGGCCGGCAACAAGCCGGCACTGGGGAGCACCAAGCGTCCCGAGGCACCACCGGGGTCGAGCGCCACCGCCAGGGGGCCGCTGCGGCTGAGCAGCTCAACCTCCTCGTTGGGACCCAGCAGCTGCCAATGGCCCAGGGCCAGAAGGGCCGCCAGGGTGCCGTGGCCACAGAGGGGCACCTCGCACCTGGGGGTAAACCAGCGCAGGCACCAGCGGTCCTGCTGGCGCAGCAGAAAGGCCGTTTCCGATTGGTTGAGGCTGCGGGCGATGCCCTGGAGGGCCTGGTCACCCATGGGCTCGTCCAGGAGCACCACGGCGGCACCATTGCCGCAGCAGGGCCCATCGGCAAAGGCCTCCACCAGCACGGCTGGCCGCTGCACCAGGCCACGAACCAGCTTCGGCTCAACCCGTGGCGGGCTGCTGGTCATGGCTGGGCCCATTCCGGCCGCAGATCGCGCTCCATCAGGGCGCGCACCGCATCCGCCGGGGTGGCGGCGCCATCGAGCACCTGCACCACCTGCTCACAGATCGGCAGGTGCCAGCCCTGGCGAGCGGCCAGCTGGAGGGCCGCCCGGGCGGTGCGGGGCCCCTCCACGGTGGCGGCGATCTGGTCGTAGGTCTGCTCCTCGCTGCATCCCTCCGCCAGCAACAGGCCGCAGCGGTAGTTGCGGCTGAGGCGACTGGTCGCGGTTGCCAGCAGATCGCCCAACCCAGCGAGTCCGTAGAGGGTGCTGGTGACCCCACCGAGCCCCTCCAACACCACGCCGATTTCGGCCAGACCGCGGCAGAGCAGCGAGGCCTTGGCATTGGCGCCCAGGGCCAGGCCGTCGGAGATGCCGGCCGCCACGGCCATCACGTTTTTGAGAGCACCGGCCGCTTCGGTGCCAATCGGATCGCTGTTGGTGTAGAGGCGCAGGGCCCGATCGCTCAGCTGTTGCTGCAGCAGCTGGGCCAGCGCCTCATCAACACTGGCCACCACACTCGCCGCTGGCAGCCCCTGCTGCACCTCCGTGGCGAGGTTGGGGCCGCTCAACGCCGCTAGTGGTGTGCTGGCCAACTGGGCGGCCCAGAGCTGGGTGGCCGTGGTCAGCTGGGTGAGGTCCAGCCCCTTGCTGCAGCTCAGCAGCGGCAGGCCTGCGGGCCAATGGGGGCCAAGCTCCTGGGCCAGGGGCGGGACGCCAGCCATGGCCACTGCCGACACCACCAGATCCTGCTGGCTCAGCAGATCCACAGCGCTGCCGCCGTCGCGCCGGGACCAACCCGACACCGTGTGGCCCTGGCGCTGCCAACGCTCCGCCAGGGTCTGCCCCCAGGCCCCCAAGCCCAACACAGCAATGCGAAGCCCCATCGGTACCGGTGCAGCAGGCCATTTGGCGCTGCCATCATGCGCCAGGGCTGAGGTCGTGTCGCCAGTCCAGGGTTTGCGTGTCTTCAGCTCCCCCTTGCCCCAACCCCCTGCACGCCTGGCAGGGCAGCGCCCTGGTGGTGGGCTGTGGCGGCATCGGGCAGGCGCTGCTGCAGGAGCTCACGCGGCGAGCACCTCAGCTGCAGCTGCTGGGGGCCTCGCGCCGCGACTGGCGACGAACGGGGGATGCCAGTTGGCAGGGCGTGTCGCACCTTCCCCTGGATCTGGTCGACGACGGCAGCCTGGCCCAGCTGGGTCCCACCCTCGGAGCCTTCCCCCCCCTGCGGCTGGTGATCCACACCGCCGGATTGCTCCATGGGCCTGGCTTGCAGCCTGAAAAACGCCTCAGCCAGGTGAGCCGTGCTGCCCTGGAGCAGAGCTTTGCGGTGAATGCCTTTGCGCCCCTGCTGCTGGCCCAGGCCGTGGATCCGGCCCTGCCGGCCCAGGCCCCCTTTCACTTCGCCAGCCTTTCAGCCCGGGTGGGCAGCATCGGCGATAACCATCTGGGCGGTTGGTACGCCTACCGGGCCGCCAAGGCCGCCCAGAATCAGTTGCTGCGCACCTTGGCGCTGGAGTGGCGGCGCAGAAAGCCCCAGGGTTGCGTGAGCCTGCTGCATCCGGGCACCACCGCCACGGCCCTCTCCAGCCCCTTCCAGGCGGGTGTGGCGCCAGAGAAGCTGTTCAGCCCCGCACGGGCCGCCAGACAGCTGCTGGACGTGCTGGAGGGGCTCACGCCGGAGCAGAGCGGCCAGTTCTGGGCCTGGGACGGCCAACCCATCCCCTGGTAGGCGGTGGTGCCGGGCCAGAGCGCCAGCCTCAGGCTGCGTTGGCCTGCAACAACTCCAGCGGAATCACCTCCAGGGCTGTGTTCTCCGTGGCCTCCAGACGCACCGGCGGGGCCATGCCGTCTTCGTAGGCCTCCAGCCAGCGCGGGGCGCAGACGCACCAATGGTCGCCGGGCTTGAGGCCGGGGAAGCCGTAGTCCGGGGCCGGGGTGCTCAGATCGTTGCCCTGGGCCTGGCTGTAGCGCAGGAAGGCTTCTGTCACCACGCAGCAGACGCTGTGGCGACCCAGGTCGGCCGCATTGGTGCGGCAATGACCATCCCGAAACCACCCGGTCATCGGCTGACAGCCGCACACCACGAGGGGTTCGCCCAACACGTTGAGGTCGGGGCTGGGTCCGGCGCTGAACTCGCTCACGGGATGACGTTCTCTGGGGCGGTGGCCCAAGTCTGGCCAATGGTTCGCGCCGTTGCAGGGCCTTCGAGGCGCGTCAAGACCCAAAGGTTCCAAGGCAACACACCGGCACAAAGTTGGCCAGGGTGGTTGACGGATTCCGGGGGGTAGGCGTTAAAGGTCGGTGAGCGCGTTCACCTTGTTTTTCAGCGCGGCCCCCTTCATGAGCTGGGAATTCACCGAAGATGCGGCCTTTCTGGCCCTCTGCGACGCCTACAAAGAAAGCGGTGAACCCTCCGCCATGGAGTTCCTCGCCCACGGCGAAGGGGCCTTCCATTTCCAGGAACTCACCCAGAACGCCGCCGGCGAGGGGATCGATCTCAGCGACTCTTCAAATCTGGAGGAGTTTCAGCAGGAGGTGATCGATACCCTTGAGGACATGTGCAGCTAGAGCTCAGGAGTAGAAGAAGGCAATCTCCTTCGGCTTGAGTCCTTCCCATCCCGCAGCCTGCAATCGGGCATCGAGGGTGGCCTGATCAAAGTGCTTGGAGCCCGTTTTCACGATCCGGTTGCGCATCGATTTCTTGACGCCACTGCGGGCACGCTGGCTCTCCAGGTCCATCACCTCCGTGTAGAGGGCCACCATCTCGGCGGGGATCGGAGTGCCGTCGAGGTCGATCCCCGCGGCGATGGCAGCGTCAACGCCGCCGGGTCCGGCAATGGCCATGGCCGTGCTTCACAAGAACGATCAGGCTAGAAGGACCCACACGCGCTCCCAGGCCAGAACGGCCTTGTTTTCAGGCCGAGAAGTAGCGGGCCTGGCTGTGCAGCGCCACCAGAGCCGTGGTGCTCTGCTCCGGCTCCAGCTGTTCGCTCTCGTCCATCGACAGCCCAATGCGATCAGCCCCGAGCCAGGTGAGCTGCTGGCGGGAGTCGGCCACATTCGGGCAAGCCGGGTAGCCGAAGGAGTAACGGCTGCCGCGATAGCGCTGGGCCAGCACATCCCGCAGCGGCATCTCGGCTGGATCGGCGAAGCCCAGCTCGCGGCGAATGCGGGCGTGCACCCACTCCGCCAGGGCCTCCGCCATCTGCACTCCCAATCCGTGGAAATACAGATAGTCGCTGTATTGAACCGCCTTGAACAACTCCTGGGCGAAGCGGGTGGCCCGTTCCCCCATGGTCACGGCCTGCATCGGCAACACATCGGTTGGCCTCGCCGCGCCATCGGCTCCCACGGCGAGATCGCGGTAGAAATCGGCGATGCAGTAGCGGTTGCCGGAGCGCTGGCGCGGCAGCGCAATGCGGCCGAGCTCGCGTCCATGCTCAACGGGGTCGAACAGCACCACCGCATTGCCGCTGCGACCACAGGGGAAGTAGCCATAGGCCACGCGAGGCGACAGCAGCCCTTCCGCCAGGCAACGCTGCTTCCACTGCTGCAGAACGGGCTCCGCCTTCTCGGCCAGCATGGCGTCGTAGTCGCTGCGGCTCTGCTGCTGGGTTTTGCGCAGCTGCCATTGGCCGGCGAACAGGGCATTGCGATCGAGGTAGGCAAACACCTCCTCCAGATCGATCTGCTCCTCGGTCAACACCGCACTGCCCCAGAACGGTGGCTCCAGGGCGGGCTCTTCAGGCACGGCCTCGGAGCGCTCGTCGTTGGGGGCGAGCTCCGGTGCCGTGCCCGCGGTGGCGGGCTCGGCTGGAGCCACTGGCTCCGTGCTGCTGGCCGGCGCATCTGCAGCATCACTGGCTGCCAGGCCCAGGCCTTCCGGGATCGGCCCCAGGAAGCCCTGGTGATCGTTCCAGACATCGGCGGCCTTGGCCTCCATCAATGCATCCATGAAGCGCAGATCGGCAAAGGCGTCGCGCCCGTAGATCACCTGCCCGTTGTAAGCGGCGCGGCAGTCGCCGTTGACGAAGCGGGGCGTGAGGGCGGCTCCGCCGAGGATCACCGGCACAGCGATGCCGGCCTTGTTAAAGGCCTCCAGGTTGTCCTTCATGAATGCCGTCGACTTCACCAGCAAGCCGCTCATGGCGATGCAATCGGCCTGGTGTTGTTGCTGGGCCTCGATGATCGCCTCGCAGCTCTGCTTGATGCCGAGGTTGATCACCTCGTAGCCGTTGTTGGTGAGGATGATGTCGACAAGGTTCTTGCCGATGTCGTGCACGTCACCCTTCACGGTGGCGATCAGAAACTTGCCCTTGGCCGAGCTCTCCCCTTCAACCGTCTCCATGTGGGGCTCAAGCTGGGCCACGGCCGCCTTCATCGTTTCGGCGCTCTGCAGCACGAAGGGCAGCTGCATCTGGCCGGAGCCGAACAGGTCGCCCACCACCTTCATGCCATCGAGCAGGAAGGTGTTGATGATCTGCAGGGGCGGGTAGGTCTGCAGCGCTTCATCGAGTGAGGCTTCCAGGCCGATGCGTTCGCCATCAATGATGTGCTGCTTGAGCCGCTCCTCCACCGGCAGGTCGGCCAGGGAGGGTCCTGAGGCCCGGGCCTCTTTGGCACTCACGCCCTCAAACAGGGTGGTGAGCACCGTCAGGGGGTCGTAGCTGCAGATTGCGCCCGGCTGGTCGGTTTCGAAACGGCGGCGGTCGTAGATCAGGTCGCGGCAGACCTGCTGATGTTCCGCACTGATCTTGGCCAGGGGCAGGATCTTGGCGGGGCTCACGATCGCCGCATCCATGCCGGCTTCGCAGCAGTCGTGCAGGAAGACGGAATTGAGCACGATCCGCGCCGCCGGCGACAGACCGAAGCTCACATTGCTGACCCCGAGCACCACGTGCACTCCGGGCAGATCCGTGCGAATGCGTCGGATCGCCTCCACGGTGGCCGCACCATTGAGGCGGTCCTCCTCGATGCCGGTGGAGATCGGCAGGGCGAGGGGGTCGTAGAAGATCTCGTGGGCGGGAATCCCGAACTCGAGGGCATCGCGATAGGCCCGCTGGGCGATGGCAAACTTGCGCTCCGCCGTTCGCGCCATGCCCTCCTCATCGATGGTGCCCACCACCACACCGGCGCCGTAGGCCTTGGCGAGCTCCAGCACCTTGAAGAAGCGTTCATCGCCGTCTTCGTAGTTGGTGGAGTTGAGGATGCACTTGCCCCCGGCCACCTTGAGGCCGGCCTCCATCTTCTGCCACTCCGTGGAGTCGAGCATCAGCGGCAGGTTGACGTTGGTGACCAGACGGCTCACCAGCTCATGCATGTCCCGCTCGCCATCGCGACCGACGTAGTCGACGTTGACGTCGAGCACATGGGCGTTCTCCTTCACCTGGCCCCGGGCCACGGCCACCAGGCCATCCCAGTCTTCTTCAGCCAGCAGCTCGCGCACCTTCTTGCTGCCACTGGCGTTAAGCCGCTCGCCGATGATCAGGAAGGAGTTGTCCTGGTGATAAGGCGTGGTGCCGTAGATCGAGGCGGCTGCAGGCTCTCCCTGCAACAGGGGTCGCGCGTGCTGGCTTTCGGGGGTACGCACCGGCCTGGGCGCCGCCTGCAGCTCGGCCGAAAGGTCTGCCAGGGCGCCGATGTGAGCGGGCGTGGTGCCGCAACAGCCGCCGATCACCTGCACCCCGAGGTCTTCGACGAAGTGCATCAACTGCATCTTCATCTCCACCGGCGTCAGCCGGTAATGGGCCACTCCGCCGATGTTCTCCGGCAGGCCGGCGTTGGGGATGCAGCTCACCACAAAGGGGCTGTGCTCGCTCAGGTAGCGGATGTGCTCCTTCATCTGCTCCGGGCCGGTGGCGCAGTTGAGGCCGAGCACATCAATCGGAAACGGCTCGAGAATCGCCACCACAGCGGCGATGTCGGAGCCCACCAGCATTGTGCCGGTGGTCTCCATTGTCACGCTCACCATCAGCGGCCGGCGTTGGCCGGTTTTGCTGAACGCGGCCTCAATGCCCTGCAGCGCTGCCTTGATCTGCAGCACGTCCTGACAGGTTTCGACGATGAACAGGTCGACGTCGCCAGCCAGCAGCCCTTCGGCCTGCTCGGCGAAGGAGGCTTTCATCGTGTCGAAATCGACGTGCCCCAGGGTCGGCAACTTGGTGGTGGGCCCCATCGAGCCGGCCACAAAGCGGGGCTTCTCTGGGGTGGAGTAGGCATCCGCCATCTCCCGGGCCAGTTCGGCAGCGCGCTGGTTGAGGGCAAAGGCCTGATCGGCGATGTCGTATTCCGCCAACACCAGGGAGGTGGCTCCGAAGGTGTCGGTCTCGATCACATCGGCACCCACCTCCAGAAACTGGCGATGCACCGCCTGCACCGCATCCGGGCGGGTGAACACCAAGACTTCGTTGCAGCCCTCCAGCGCTGGACCGCCGAAGTCGTCGGCGCTCAGGTCCATCTGCTGCAGCGAGGTGCCGGTAGCACCGTCGAACACGAGCACGGGCCGCTCGGGCGCGTGCAGCCGCTCCAGAAAACCCATCCTCTGTCCCACCCGGGGTGCCACCGCCGTGCCCATCTCGCTCAACCGTCCACGCGGATCCGTGTCACCCAACGGTCATAGGCGGGATCGCGGCCCTCCGTGATCGCTGTGAGGCGCTCGCGAATCGCCTTCATCACCGGCCGAGCGCTGGGCAGGTCAGTGGATTCGACGCGACGCACCGGGGTGACCTTGGCGGCGGTGCCACTCAAGAACACCTCATCGGCAATGAACAACTCGCTCTTGTCGACGGGGCGTTCCAGGGTGGGGATGCCCATCGACTTGGCCAGCTCCAGCACGCTGGCGCGGGTGATGCCCTCAAGGATGTCCTGATCAACGCCGGGGGTGATCAACACGCCATCGCGCACGATGAACAGGTTCATGCCGCTGGCCTCGCTCACCTTGCCGCGGCTGTTGAGCAGCAGGGCTTCATCGAAGCCGCTCTTGACCGCCTCCGTTTTGGCGAGGGAGCTGGTGATGTAGGCGCCGCTGATTTTGCCGCGCAAGGGCAGGGAACGATCTTCCTGGCGGGTCCAGGAGCTGATGCGGCAACTCACTCCCTCGGGGGAGAGGTAGTCGCCCAGCTCAAGCCCATAGATCAGGAAGTCGGTTTCGATGTTGTGCAGCCGTGGGGCGATCCCCAGGTCGCTGGTGTAGACAAACGGCCGCAGATACACCGGGCAGGTGGGCTTGTTGGCCCGCAGAAAGACGCCGATGGCGTCGTGAATCGTCTGCTCCGGCAACTCGGTGAGCAGCAGCCGGGCGCTCTGGCTGAGGCGCCGGGCGTGCCGGTCGGCGCGGAACAGCAGGATCTCAGCGGGGTCGCTGGGATTGGGCAGGGCCCGCATGCCCCCGAAGGCGCCGGTGCCGTAGTGCAGGGCATGGGTGGCCACCGACAGGGTGGCTTCGGCAAAGGGCACGCATTTGCCACCAAACCAGGCGTAGGGCAGGAACTGGTGCATGGTGGGGCGAAGCGGGCGGAGCTGAGGCGTCGGCCGGAGGCCGTGATGCCCCGATCTTCTCACTGCAGCAAGCAGGATGGGGCCATGCATCGCTTGGCATCGGTACCGGGAGGAGGGGAGGCAGCCGATGTCGGTGCCCTGGTGGAGCAGCCCCCCGCACCGGTGCTGCTGCTCAGCAGTGCCGACACCGACCTGCTGGCCATCGACCAGTTGCTGGCGCAGGAGCCGCAGCTGTTGGGGACCGAACTGCGGGGCCTGAACCTCGCGGCTCTGGCCCATCCCGCCCAGATCGACCACTACCTCAGCTCCACGGTGCGCCATGCCCGGCTGCTGGTGGTGCGGCTGCTGGGTGGGCGGGGCCACTGGAGTTATGGACTGGAGCAACTGCAGCTCTGGGCGGCAGCCCAGCCAGATCGCCAGTTGCTGGTGCTGGCCGGCACGCCGGAGGAGGAAACCGCCCTAGCCGAACTGGGCACGGTGGCGCCTGAGCTGGCGGTGGGCCTGGCCCAATGCTTGCGGGAGGGCGGGCCGGCCAATCTGCGTCGCTTGCTGGTGTGCCTGCGGGGGCTGCTCGATGGCGAAATCCCGCCACCACCTTGCGCCGAGCCCCTGGCCGATCCCCTCCCCCACGACTGGCGCGAGGAGCCGGGAGCACGGGTGGGGGTGATCGCCTACCGGGCCCTGCTGCAAGCCGGCGACCTTGCGCTGATCGAGGCCACCCTCGCGGCCCTGCGGGGGGCTGGTCTCTGCCCGCGGGCGCTCTGGGTGAGTGGGCTGCGGGATCGGGCCGTGCAACGGGGCGTCGCCGACCTGTTGCACCAGCAAGGGGTGCAGGCGGTGCTCTGCAGCACGTCGTTTGCGTCGGTGCAATTTGAGGAGGCCGGTTTGGGGGCTCCCCTGTGGGAGCAACTCGGGGTGCCGGTGCTGCAGTTGCTGTGCAGCAGCCAGCCCCGTAGCCAGTGGCAGGCCAGCAGCATTGGCCTGGGCCCCATCGACCTCAGCCTGCAGGTGGCTCTCCCCGAACTGGATGGCCGGCTCACCACCCGCATCGGCGCCTTCAAGGAGACGGTGGGGGCCAGTGAGCGCCTGGCTTCAGCCCTGCAGCGCTACCAACCAGACCCGGAGCGCCTGGCCTGGATTGCCCAGCTCAGCGCCAATTGGATTCGCCTGCGGCAGACCCCAGCCAGGGAGCGGCGCATCGCGCTGGTGCTGGCCAATTACCCCGCCCGCAACAGTCGCCTGGCCAATGGCGTGGGGCTCGACACGCCGGCCTCCACGGCCCTGATGCTGCAGTGGCTGGCCGAGGCGGGCTACCAGCTCAGTGAGGGCCTGCCCAGCAGCGGCGAAGCCCTGATCCAACAGCTGCGGGCCGGCCGCAGCAACGATCCCGAAAGCGAACACCGCCCGCCCCTGGCCCTGTTGCCCCTGGCCGACTACCAGGCCTGGTATGCCGGACTGCCGCGGGAGGGACGGGAGCTCCTGGAGGCCCGCTGGGGGCCACCGGAACGGGATGCGGGTCTGGTGAGCGCCCCCGGCCCTGGGGCCGCGCTGGGGTTCCCGATCCGCGGACTCCAATTGGGCCATGTGGCCGTGCTGATCCAGCCGGAGCGTGGTTACGACCGCGACCCCGCCCTCAGCTACCACAGCCCCGACCTGCCCCCCACCCACGCCTACCTGGCCCAATACCTGTGGCTGCGTCAGACCTTTGGGGCCCATGCCGTGGTGCACGTGGGCAAGCACGGCAACCTGGAGTGGTTGCCCGGCAAGGGTCTGGGGCTCTCAGACCAGTGCTTCCCGGAGTGGGCCCTCGGGCCGCTGCCCCATCTCTACCCCTTCATCGTCAATGATCCGGGCGAGGGCTCCCAGGCCAAGCGCCGCAGCCAGGCCGTGATTCTCGACCACCTCACCCCACCGCTGGGTCGCGCCGGGCTGCACGGCGCCCTGCAACAGCTTGAGGTGCTGCTCGACGAATACTGGGAGGCCAGCCAGCTGGGCAGCGAGCGGGCCGCACTGCTGCGGCAGACCCTGGCGGAACAACTGGAGACCCTGCAATTGCCCCTGGGCACCGCCGCGGAGCTGGATGCGCGCCTGGATGCGGCTGATGGCTACCTCTGCGAACTCAAGGAAGCCCAGATCCGGCTCGGGCTGCACACCTACGGCACCCTGCCGGAGCCCCAGCGGTTGGCGGAGCTGCTGCTCTGCCTGGTGCGCTGCCCCCTGGCCAACCAACCCGGCCTCACCCAGGCCCTGGCCCATGACCTGCAGCTCAGATTCGACCCCTGGGCCGATGCCGATGCCACGGCGCTCGAACCTGGCGACCAGCTTCGCCTCCAGGCCGCTTTTGGGGGTGAGTCGCCTCGCCTGGTGGGAGATGGCGTGGCTTTGCTCGAGCGGCGGGCCCTGGCGCTGGTGGAGCAGGAGCTGCGGGAGGACGGGCCAGGGCCAGTCGAGGCCGGTGAGCTGGGGCCAGCCGTGCAGCAGGCCTTGCAGCATCTGCGTCAGGCCGTGCTGCCACGGCTGCTGGCCTGTGGCGCCGCTGAGCGCGAAGCCTTCCTGCGGGGGCTCGACGGGGAGCGCATCGCCGCCGGGCCCTCCGGAGCCCCGACCCGAGGCCGGCCCGATCTGTTGCCCACCGGCCGCAATTTCTACAGCGTCGATCTGCGCGGCCTGCCAACGGAGGCCGCCTGGGACCTGGGTCGTCGCAGCGCTGAACTGCTGCTGGAGCTGCATCTCCAGGAGCAGGGGGAGCACTTGCAGACCCTGGCCTTGTCGGTGTGGGGCACGGCCACGATGCGCAATGGCGGCGAGGACATCGCCCAGGTGCTGGCGTTGCTGGGCGTGCGGCCGGTGTGGGATGGCCCCACCCGCCGGATGGTGGACCTGGAGGTGATCCCCCTGAGCCTGTTGGGTCGGCCGCGGGTGGATGTGACCCTGCGAATCTCGGGGCTGTTCCGCGACGCGTTCCCCCAGCTGGTGGGCTGGGTCAACCGGGCGACAGCTCTCGTGGCGGCGCTCGAGGAGCTGGATGCCGACAACCCGCTGGCGGCGGCCTGGCGGCGGGACGGTCACAGCGCCCGGGTGTACGGCTCAGCCCCAGGCGCCTATGGGGCGGGGCTGCAGGGCCTGATCGACAGCGGCCAGTGGGAGCAGCGCGGCGACCTGGGCGAGGCGTTTCTCAACTGGAGCAGCTGGCGCTACGACAGCCAGGCGGGCATTCCGGGCCAAGCGGGCATCGAGGCCCAGGCCGATCGGGACGGCCTCGAGCAACGGCTGGGTGCCGTCCAGGTGGTGTTGCACAACCAGGACAACCGCGAGCACGACCTGCTGGATTCCGACGATTACTACCAATTTCAGGGGGGACTCAGCGCCGCCGTGGAAAAGCTGTCGGGGCAGAGGCCGGCCCTTTGGTTTGGCGACCACTCCCGCAGCGCCCGGCCAAAGCTGCACCGCCTGGAGCGGGAATTCGACAAGGTGCTGCGCAGCCGCGTGCTTAACCCACGCTGGATCGAGGCGATGCAGCAGCACGGCTACAAGGGCGGCTTCGAGATGGCTGCCAGCCTCGACTATCTGTTTGCCTACGACGCCAGCACCGGCCGGGTGCCCGACTGGGGCTATGGGGCCCTCTGCGACCAATGGCTGAGCGATCCCGCCGTGCTCGCTTTTCTAGAGCGGAGCAATCCCTGGGCCCTGCGGGACATGGCCGAGCGGCTGCTGGAGGCCCACAACCGTGGGCTCTGGGACGGCGCACAAAAAAACCAGCTGGAGCATCTGCGCCAGCTGGTGTTGGAGAGTGAAAGCTTGATCGAACAGAACTGAGCTGAGCCAGCTGAGCGAAGCACTCAGCTGTTGAGATCTCTCACCATCTGCTTGAACGGATCGATGGCACCGGCCTTGCCGGTGGGCTGCTGGCTGATCTGGGGTTGGGCCTGTGGCTCGGCCTGCACCTGCTCCTGCTCCTTCTTGATGGCGGCAGTACCCCCGGGCACATTCACCCCAAAGGCCGTTCCCTTCATCCGTTGGTCCAGCTCCGCCTGGGACATCGTCTGGGCGAAGGTTTTCTTCACCGGCTTGGGGATGCCACCGGTGAGGTTGATCGACTCCTGCTGGCTGGTCTGGCCGCCAAGGCCTTCGGACATCTTCTCGAGCTTGGCCTCCATCGCGGCCACCTCAGCCACCATCTCCTTGTTGCCGGGGCTGTCGACGGTGCCGGGGAAGGTGCGGCGGATGGTGTTGGAGCGCCGCATGAACTCGACATTGCCCATGCTGCTGGAGGCGTCGGCATCGAGGAAGAAGGTTTCGGCCTCCTTCTTCGGCTGGGCGGGCACATTACCGTTGTTGGTGTTGCCGCCACGGGCGGCGAACAGGCGATCAAACAGACCCATCGACTGGCACGGGAAAGCGTCGCCAAACCCTAGCGGCCGTGAAGCGCTAAGCCATGGGTATCCGTACCACAACTCATCAAAAGGCCCCGTTGCTGGAGGTCGGCGGCGATCGCTTCGCACACCACCGGTGTGGGCGCCCAGCGGGGCTGCATCTGGTAGTCGTACCAGGCCTCTGCTCCATCAAAGCCCAACCGATCGGCGGCGGCGATCAGCCGCTGGAAAGGCAGGCGGTAGCGGGCCGGATGGGCGAGCAACAGCAACGCCCCGGCCTGGCGGCCGGCTTCCAGCACGGCTTCGGCCTGTAGCGCCGGACCCACCACGGACTGTCCGTGCAGGTAGGGCCCCAAGCTGGAGTGATGCTCGCCAAAGCCCAGCGCCAACACGTGCACCAGGCAGCCTTCGAGCAGGCAACTGATCTCCACTCCCCGCCAGAGCCTCGGCACCGATTGGCCTGAGTGGGATGCAGCCTCAAAGTGTTCCAGCACCGGCCCGTAGGCGGAGATGCTGTGGTGGTCGGTGATCGCCAGGTGCTCCAGGCCCAGAGCGACGGCCTGCTCAGCAAGCTCCTGGGGGAGCAGGCTGCCGTCGCTGCAAGTGGTGTGGCAGTGGAAGTTGACCCGGCCCGGGCAACAGCGCGGCGTCAGCTGC
This sequence comes from Cyanobium sp. ATX 6E8, assembly GCF_024346335.1. Classification (NCBI taxonomy): domain Bacteria; kingdom Bacillati; phylum Cyanobacteriota; class Cyanophyceae; order Synechococcales; family Prochlorococcaceae; genus Cyanobium; species Cyanobium sp. ATX 6E8. The sequence goes on from NZ_JAGQCT010000002.1 coordinate 232,947, forward strand.
TGCAGCACGGTCCGCAGCGGATGGTGGGCTGGCTGGGGATTAAGCACCGGCAGCCAGGCGTTCGGCCCGCAGCCGCCGCCAGCGGGCATAAAACTGGATCGAGGCCGCCATGAACACCACCAGCGCCACGATGAACCAGGTGGCAGCACCTGTAGGAAACTGGTTTTTGAACACCACCAGCATCACCACGATCACCAACAGCAGGGTGGGCAGCTCGTTGAGGGCCCGCAGTTGTTTCGGGCTCCAGCTGCACTGGCCGGACCGCAGCTGCCCCATCAGCCGGTAGCAAAAGACGTGATAGGCAAGCAGCGCCGCCACAAAGGCCAACTTGGCGTGCAGCCAACCCTGCTGGAGCCAGGCCGGGTTGACGCTCAACAGGCCCGCCGCACAAACAACAGCTACCACCATGCCGGGGGTGGTGATGATGTTGGCCAAGCGGCGCTCCATCAGCCCGTATTGCTCCTGAAAGGCCAGGCGCAGGGGGGTATCGAGCTCCTCAGCTTCGCGGTGGTAGATGAACAACCGCACCAAATAGAAGAGTCCGGCAAACCACACCACCACACCCACGATGTGGAGCGTTTTGAACCAGAGATAGGCCTCCGGGGGCCAGCTCAGGGCCAGCAGGGGCATGGCGGTGGTTGTCAGGGCGAGCCACAACGTAAAGCCCCAGGCCCCCTGGCCTGGGTGGCGCAATCCATGATCCCATCAATCCCAGCGAGCTGGATCCTGGCTAGGGCGGAAGCTGCCGAAATCCAACGGCCGTTGCATCAAGTCGTTGGTGATCGTGCTGCAGATGGCATTGAGGGGTAGCGAGAAGCTGCTGCCATCGCGATCAAAGGGTCCCTCCACGTAGGAACCGATCCGCTCGGCGGTGAGAAAGCCCATGAACAGCACCACCCCAACCAGGATGTGGCTGGAACGTTGAAATTCCAAGAGCAACTGCAGGCCATAGAGCCAGGTGATCATCCGCACGAACACGTCGTAGGACGCGGGAATGGGTGTGTTGCGAATGCGTTGCAGACCACCAATCGCGTCGTGGCAGAGGTTGCTCACCTCGCTCAATTGTTGCCGGCCCCAGCCATCAATCCAGCCATCGCGATGCAACCGCTCGATCGCCTGGGCCCGTTGCCGGCAAACCTCCTGCAGGGAGGTGGCGGGCTGGAGCTGCAGGTCGGCCAGCAGGCCCTCAACGCCGCGGTGCAGATCGGTGCGCCAGAAATTGCGCAACTCGAAGTTGAGCAGCCACACCTGGGCCACCTGATACTCCATCAGGCAGCGTCCCCGCTGGGTGGCGAGCTGCCGCTGGGGCAGCAGGGCCAGAAGCACATCGCGCCACTTGCGGCTGTGGTTCACCATCGCTCCCCAGAGGGTGCGGGCTTCCCACCAGCGGTTGATGGCCTGGGTGTTGCGAAAGGCGATGAAGATCGACACGGCGATCCCCAGCACCGAGATCCCCATGGGGGTGAGGCCCCAACGGGTCGGCAGGGGGCCGCGCCACACCGCAACGGCCACCAGGAGCCCAAATAGCAGCAGATCGAGGCGCATCCTCCAAAACAGCTGCAGCACCACCAGTCCGTAGTCGTAACGGCGGGTGCGGGGTGGATCACCATGACCACCCGTCAACAGCGTGGACATGGTGGGACGCGAACGCCCGACCATCATCCCGGACACGCTTCAGCGCCCAGGTGGGCCTCAGCTGCAGACCGGATCGCGACAAGTTCGTCGTGAGGGATTTTCTCGAGCTGCTTCATCACCAGGCCCATGCGGGGATTGCGCCGCAGGGTTTCGGCGTGGCGGCTCAGAAAGTCCCAATAGAGGGCATTGAATGGGCAGCCCGTCGGGCCCGTGCGCTGCTTGGGGTTGTAGCGGCAGCCCTTGCAGTAGGTGCTCATCCGGTTGATGTAGTTGCCGCTGGCCGCGTAGGGCTTGCTGGCCAGCAAACCGCCATCGGCAAACAGACCCATGCCGAGCACGTTGGTCTGCATGACCCAGTCGTAGCCATCGACAAACATCCTGTGAAACCAACCGGTGAAGGCCTGGGGATCGAGGCCGGCGATCAGGCCGTAGTTGGCGAGCACCATCAGCCGCTGGATGTGGTGGGCATAGCCGCTGCTGTCCAGCTCAGCCAGCACCGTGTCCATGCAGGCCATGCCACTGCCGCCCAGCTGCTCGAGCCACACCGGCAGGGGGCGATCGGCGCCGAAATGATTGCGCTGGGGATAGTCGGCCCCAAACCACCAATACAGCCCGTGGGTGTATTCACGCCAACCCAGGATCTGGCGGATCACCCCCTCCAGCGACGCCAGCGGGGTATCCCGCTCCAGGCCCGCCTGCTCCAGCCGCCGGATCACCTCCAGCGGGTGCAGCAGGCCCAGGTTGAGGTACGGAGAGAGCAGGGCATGCCAGAGGGTGGGCTGGCCACTCACCATGGCGTCCTGGAACGGTCCGAAACCATCGAGGCGGGTGGCGATGAACTGCTCCAGCACCGCCAGGGCCTGGCTGCGGGTGACGGCCCAGCGGAACGGTTCGCTCTGTCCGGGTAAGTCCTCGGCGCCACTCGCCGCCAGTTCCGCGGCCAGGCGCTCAACCTTGGCGATCACCGCCTGGGTGGTCGCATCGGGCGCGAAACCCAGCGGTTCTGGGCCGGCCAGCCCCTTGGGCGGGGCCTTGCGGTTGTCATGGTCGAAATTCCACTGGCCGCCCAGCGGCTGGCCGGCGTCGCCCATCAACACACCAAAACGCTTGCGGCCCTCCCGGTAAAACAGCTCCATGCGTAGCTGCTTGTAGGGCTGGGCCCAGGCCGCGAAGTCCTCCTGGCTCCAGAGGAAGGCAGTGGAGCGCTGCCACACCAACGGCACCGTCAGGTCCAGGCGCTCGATGGCCGTCCGGAAGGGACGCTCGGCCGGGTCCATCAGGTGCAGCTCACGGATGCCGTGCTGCGTGATCCAGGTCTGCAGAGCAGCGGCGAAGGTGGTGGCTTCGCAGTAATCCACGCTCCAGCCCAGCTGACGCAGCTCAGCGGCGAAGTGGCGCATCGCACTCCACACCAGCACCAGCTTCTGGCGGTGATAGCGGCGCTGCTGCAGCACCGATGTGCTTTCGATCAGCAGCACCCGAGCCTCGGCAGGTGCGAGGGAGGCCAGGGCCGGATGGGTCTGCGAGAGCTGGTCGCCCAGGATCCAGATGCCGGCAGTCATGCGGCGGAATCACCGGCCAAGCGGCAAACCCGTCGCGCCACAGCGGCGGCATAGCCCCGCTCCACCGGACCAGCCAAGGGGCTCACGACCCCATTGCGGCAATCCACCACCAGGCGCTCGTGCTGGCCCTGCTGGTCGCTCACCCGCAGGCGCAGCTGCCAATGGTGCTTGGCGCTGCGGCTGATCTCATCACCGCACACTGGGCCGACGCAAATCCCGGGTGCTGCCCAGGCCGGACCAACCCTCCCCGGCAGGAGCTGCAGCAGCAGCACCAGCAGGGGAAGCAGCACCACAGCAGCAAGATGCCTCAACTGGCCAATTCCTCGCCGGCGAGGTCGTCACTGGGATGAAAGTAGTCCCACACCTGGCGGGCCAGAGCCGGCCCCACCCCCGGGGCCGCCGCGATCTGATCGGGACTCGCCAGCTGGATGGCATCGATCGAGCGGAAGTGGGCCAGCAGCTCCTTCACCCGCTTGGGGCCCAGGCCGGGAATGTCGGAGAGGCGGGAGCGCTTCATCCGCTCGCCCCGCTGCTGGCGATGGAAGCTCACCGCGAAGCGGTGGGCCTCATCGCGCAGGCGGCGCAGCAGCTGCACCCCCAGCTGGTCGGGTTCGCTCTCGAGCGGCTGCTTCGCCCCCGGCACGAACACCTCCTCCCGCTGCTTGGCCAGCGAGCAAACCACCAGCTCCTCGTCCAGGTTCAGCTCGCGCAGAGCCTCCATCACGGCGGAAAGCTGGCCCTTGCCGCCGTCGATCATCACCACATCGGGCCAGTCGTTGAGCCCGCCGGAGTGCAGGGCCGTGTTGGCCGCCCGACGCAGGGCCCTCAGATCCGCTCCCTCCGCTTTGGCCTGGGCCCAGCGCCGGAAGCGCCGCCGCATGATCTCGGCCATGGCCATGAAGTCGTCGGAGTGGCCGGCGCGGATCGAGCTGCTCTGGATCTTGTATTTGCGGTAGTGCTGCTTGGCCGGCAGCCCATCGATGAACACCACCTGGGAGGCCACCGCATCGCTGCCCTGAATGTGGCTGATGTCGTAGCCCTCGATGCGCCGCGGCGGACTGGGCAACTCCAGCAGCTGGGCCAGGTCTTCGGTGGCCAGCAACTGCTGTTCAGCACCCCGTTGGGCGCGTTGCAGCTCGTAGCTGGCGTTGCGCTCCAGCAGCTCGATCAGATCGGCCTTCTGCTGCCGCTGGGGCACGGCCAGCTTGACGCGCCGGCCGCGGCGCTCCACCAGCCACTCCTCGATCAGGGGCTGCTGGGGCAAGGGGTGCTGCAGCAGCAGCTCGGGCGGAATCTCCACCGGCTCCACCTGGCTGTAGTGCTCCTCGACCACCCGCTGCAGAATCCGGCCGGGCTCCAGGGGCACGCCATCGGCGCCAACGGCATCGGCGGTGAACCCCAAGCGACCCACCAGCTTGCCGGCCCGCATCTGGAACAGCTGCACGGCCGCCACCCGCGCATCGGCCGCCAGGGCGAGCACATCGCGGCTCACCGAGCTGTCGCCGAGGCTCATCTTCTGGTCGGCCGTGAGGGTGTCGATGCCCTGCAGCTGGTCGCGCACCCGGGCGGCACTCTCGAAGTCGAGCCGCTCGGCGTACTTGCCCATCTGCTCGTGCAGCAGCTCCAACAACTCCTCGTTGCGCCCCTGGAACACCATCGCCACCTGGCGCAGGGTGCGGTGGTAGTCGTCTGAACTGATCTTCTCCTGGCAAACGCCCGGGCAGCGGCCGATGTCGAAGTTGAGGCAGGTGCGGTCGCGGTAGAGCGGCTGGGGCCGCTGGCGCAGAGGGAACACCCGTTTCACCAGGGTCAGGGTGCGGCGCAGCAGGCCCACATCCACATAGGGGCCATAGAAGCGATCGAGGGGTGAGCGGAAGCGGCGCCGCCTGGTGATGAAGATGCGCGGGTAGGCCTCACTCCAGGTGATGCAGAGGTAGGGATATTTCTTGTCGTCTTTCAGCAGCACATTGAAGTGCGGCTGGTTCTGCTTGATCAGGTTGGATTCCAGCGCCAGCGCCTCGGCTTCGCTGTCGGTGACGATGAACTCGATCTCGGCCACCTGGCGCACCATCAGTGAGATGCGCGGGCTATGGGCGTGGCCGCTGCCGCTCTGGAAGTAGCTGCGCACCCGGTTGCGCAGCAGCTTGGCCTTGCCGATGTAGAGAATCCGGTCGCTGGCGTCGCGCAGCAGATAGCAGCCCGGCTCGGAGGGAACCTCCCGCAGCCGGGCCTTGAGCCGATCGGGCTGCTGCAGCAGGGGCAGGCTCAACCGCCGTACTGCCAGCCGGTGCCTCCCAGCTCCAGGGCAGCGCCATCGCGGTGCAGGGTGGCGCTTTTCACCTCGCCGACAAACACGGTGTGGTCGCCATGGGCCACCTGCCCCACCAGTTCGCACTCCACTGCGCCCAGCGCGTTGTCCAGGATCGGCAAGCCCAGCTCCCCGAGCTGGAACGGGGCGGCGTCAAAGCGCCCACCCACCCCTTTCTGGGGCTTGAAAAACACGGCAGCCAGGTCTTTCTGGTCGGCAGCCAGCACGTTCAGGGAAAACTTGCCGGTGCGCTGGATCATGCCGTTGCTGGTGCTGTCGGCCCGCACCGCCATCACCACCAGGGGCGGCTCAAAGCTGCCCTGGGTCACCCAGCTGGCGGTGAAGCCGTTCACCTCCTCAGCTTCGGCCACCCCGCAGATGAACACCCCATGGGGAATCTTGCGCAGCAGCGTCTTCTTGGCTTCGGCGTTGAGGGTGGCAATCGGGGCCATGGCGGCAGAGGCGCCCGGGGGCGCGGGGAACTGGCCCAACTCTAGAAACGCTGGGGGCGCCCATAGGCTGGCTGGATGCGTGCCCTTTACCCCGGCAGTTTCGATCCCCTCACCCTGGGCCATCTCGATCTGATCGAGCGGGCGGCCCGGCTGTTTGACGGTGTGGTGGTGGCGGTGCTGCAGAACCCCGGCAAACAGCCCGCCTTCAGCCTGGAGCAGCGCCTGGAGCAGATCCGCAGCGCCACCGCCCACCTCAATGGCGTGGAGGTGGGCAGTTTTGATGGGCTCACCGTGGATTTCGCCGGTCGCAGCGAGGTTCAGGTGATCCTGCGCGGGCTGCGGGCCCTGAGCGATTTCGAATTCGAGCTGCAGATCGCCCACACCAACCACAGCCTGGCCCCCCAGGTGGAAACGCTGTTTCTCGCTACCGCCGTGCGCCACAGCTTTCTGAGCAGTTCGGTGGTGAAGGAGGTGGCGCGGTTCGGTGGCGATGTGCGCCACATGGTGCCTCCTGGAGTGGCGGATGACCTGGCCAGGCTTTTTAATCGGACATCTGTTTAGAGCCGTCCATGGCCGAGGCCACCATCACCGTGCTCGATCAGCTCGATCAACTCGAGGAGATCGTGCTCGAAGGCAGCCGCATTCCCTTCAGCGGTTGCCGCCTGGTGAACGAACAGGACGCCATTGAAGTGATGGATGCCCTGCGGGAGGCGCTGCCAACCCAGCTGAGCCAGGCGGTCGAGCTGATCCGGCAGCGGGAGGACTTCATCGGCCAGGCCCGCCAGCAGGCCGACGAGATCATTGCCACCGGCAAGCGCGAGCGTGAACAGCTGATCAACGGCGCCGCCATCCGCCAGGAGGCGGAGCGACAGGTGGCCGAGTTGCGCGACCAGGCCCGCCAGCAATGCGAGCAGCTGATGCTGCAGGCCCGCCAACAGGTGGCCCAGGCCGAGCAGGAACACCAAGCCCGCACGGCCCAGATGGAGCAGCAATTTGCGGCCCGCCGCCAGCAGCTGGAGCAGGAGGCCGCCGAACGCAACCGTCAGCTGCTGGAGCAACACGAGCGCAACCGGCAACAGGCGATGGCGGAGCTGGAGCAGGTGCGCCAGGAGGGGATGCGGGTGCAGCGCGACAGCCAGGCCGAAGCGGAGCGGCTGCACAACGACGCCCTGCAGTTCCGCCAACAGACCCAGCAGCAATGCGATGCCCTGGTGTCCCGCAGTCGCCAGGAGGCCGCCGCCATCCAGGAAGGGGCAAACCGCTACGCCGAACAGGTGCTCGGCGAACTGGAAGGGCGCCTCAAGGAGATGAGCCAGGTGGTGCTGGGAGGCCGGCGCGAACTGGTGCGGCTCCAGACACCGGAAGTGGCGTCCGCCGGTAGTGAGGAGCCGGTCAGCCGCCGCCGCCGGGTGGCCAACACGCTCAAGCAGCTGGCGGGTTAGAGCGGGCAGAGCTGGGTGATCTGCGCCTGGCGCAGCACCCGGCCGATGGTGTCGTTAGGGGAGCTGGCGCCATTGCTGATCGCACTCACGTAGCGAGGGCCAGCACTGGTGAGCAGCACGCCACTGATCGATCGCACCCCGCTGATGGTGCCGGTTTTGCCGAAGAATTGGCCCTGCAGAGGGCTGCCCACGTAGAGATTGCGCAGGGTGCCTCGCTGACCAGCAACAGCCATGGAAGCCAGGTAGGCACGGCCGTAGGGGTGTTGATCCATCCGCAGCAACAGGGCCGTCAGGAAGCGACTGGTGAGGCGATTGGCCCGGTCGAGGCCACTGCCATCGGCGATCCGCACGCCATCCATCGGCAGGCCCTGCTCACCCAGCCAGAGGGTTTGGCGCTGGGCGGCCTGACCCAGATCCCAGGTGCCGGCAGCTTGCCGCAGCAGCACCTCGGCGGTGAAGTTGTGGCTCTCGGTGTTGGCCAGGCTCAGCAGGTTGTGCATCGGCGCTGAGGGTTCCTGATGCAGCAGCACCGCATCACCCGGCAGGGGCGCGCGCGACGACACCTGAGACACCTGCACCTTGCCGCCCTGCTGGCCCACGGATTTCTGCAGCAGGGCTTGCAGACGGGAGGGCGGATTCATCACCGAGTCGTGGATGGCATTGCTGGTGACGGCCAGCCGGGTGATCGGGGCCCCGTAGGCGTAGTAACGATCATCGGGATGCCAGCCCTGGGGCCACCACGCCTGGCGAGGCTCTTCGGCGATCTGGAGGCGCACCAGCGAAGGGGTCTCGCCGCTGCTGCCACCCGATCCCAGGGCCAACTTGGCAAAGCGTTGCAGCTGGGGCAGGGCCAGATCAGGGTCGCCCTCACCGGTGAGACGGAAGCTGCCGTCGCTGAGAAGCCAGAGCTGGGTGTTGAGGCGGTAATCAGGCCCGAGCCGATCGAGGGCATAGGCCGTGCTCAGCAGTTTCTGGTTGGACGCCGGAATGCGCGGGCGGGTGCCGTTGAGATCGGCCAGCAGTCGCCCCTGGCTATCGGCAATGCTGATGCTCCAGACCGGTGCCTGGCTGCCCACCGTGGTCAGGAGCCGCTGCTGCAGCGCCGGGCAGCTCACCTGCAACTGCAACTGGGGCAGGCCCACCGGAGGGGGCAGCGGCGGCAGGGTGGCCAGCGGTGCCGGCTCCAGCGCGTAGGCGGTGATCGCCGGGGCTTGCTGGGCCAGGGCTGCCGCTGGCAGCACCGCCAGCGTGATCAGCGCCCCAGCAGCTTGAACGGAACCACAGATGGTGCCCATCTCACTGGCCTCCGAGTTGCAGGCCACTCACCGTGCCCCCAACGCGGTACTGCAACCCCTCAATTTCCACGGGGGCGCCGACCTTGAGGTTTTGGTTGCCGAAGACGACGCCGCCGCCGCTCTTGCGGCCCTGGCCCTGCAGCACAAAGCGGGCATCCAGGCTGCCCAGGGTGGCCTGGTTCGGATCCACTGCCGTCACCACCGTGCCGTTCGGCTGCACGGCCGTCAGCAGACGCTGCAAGGGCAGCACCTGCTTCACGTCCACCGAACCATGGGGCTGGTTGCGGATCACGATGGCCACCTTGCCCTCGCGCTTGGCCGCCTGAATCAAGGCGGCGGGATCCGCCACCGGCACACCGCGCACATCCACCAGCACCGTCACCTGCGTGAGGGCACCGGTGGCCTGGGCCACAGCGCCACTGAGCTTGGGACTCCAGATCACACCAACGGCGGCGAGCACCACCGCGGCTGCGGCGCCGAGGTCCACCAGGCTCCAGGAGCGGCCGTTGCGTGCAGATGACAGGTCGCGCTCGGGGGCCATCGGGCTGTGCAAGGGTTCGGCGCAGTGTACGGAGGTTCGCCGGGTCCCACCAGAGCCGATACCGGCCAGCGGCAGGCCAGAACCTAGTTGCGCAGCCCCTCGATGAAGGCATCCATCACCTTGAGGTTGCCGCCGAGCCCCAGCCCGCCCTCACCGGCCAGAGCCAGGGCCTGCTGCTCCGCATCCGGTTTCTGATCGAAGTGGGCCACAAAGCGGTAGCCGTCGGGATCGCAGCGGTAGAGCTCCCAGGGATCAGGGCAAGCCCGGCGCAGCGCCCCATCGCCGGAGGGGATCAGGGCATAGGCGCTTTGCCAGCCCGACAAAAATCCTTTGCGGCGCTGCCGGGCGACGCTGCCGATGCCCACCGCTGCATCCTCCAGGCTGCCGTTGAGCAGCACCACTGCCCCACGGTGCAGGGCGCACACCTGCTCCACCTCCTCATAGTCGGCGGGGGAGGGGGCCACCAGCAGCAGCACGCCCTCGCTGCCGCCATCGGCCTGTTGCAGGCGCATCTGATCCCGCAAGCTGGCGATGCGGGCGGCGAAATCCGGGGCATCGCGCTGGGCCAGGGCCGTGGCGCCGGCGTCCGGGCACAACAGCCGCAGGCTGGGCTGAGCCGGGCTGAGGGCCGCCTGCAGACGCAGGGCCAAGGGCAGTATCCGCAGGCCCTCAAAGCGCAGCTCCACGGTCCACAGACCCTTGGCACCGCCGCTGAGGGCTGCCTGGACCGCCGTGATGGCTTCAGCCTCGGCGCTGCGCAGGTCGGGGGGGAGCATCAAGCCAGCACGTGTCGGCTGACCCTAAGGGCTCCCTGACCAAGGCGTCAGTCTGCTGGGTGTTCAGCTTGCAGCCACAACCGGGCCTGCTCGAGCGCCGCGGGAACACCCGCCAGATCGGCAGCGGTGAGCCAGGGCCCCAGGCTCAGGCGCACACCACTGGCGGCCGCCGCATCGGCATAGCCCATGGCCTGCAGGATCGGACTGGGAGCCAGCCCCCCCGGCTGGGCAGCGCGCCCACTGCTGCAGGCCGCACCACTGCTGACCGCATACCCCTGCTGCCAGAGGGCCTGCACCAGGCGACGGCCCGACAGGGGCGTGCCGCATGGGCTGGCCACCAACAGGCTGAGGTGGTGGGGTAGGCGGGGAGGATCGCCGGGGTGGCGGGGATCGGGGCCGCTGAGGCACACCCCCTCCAGCGCCAGCACGTGGGCCAGCAGGCCATCACGCAGATCCGTGATCGGATCACGGCCCCCGTGGGCCTGCAGGCGCGTTTGGGAGAGCTCCAGGGCACGGGTAAGACCCGCCACCAGGGCCACCGGCTCGGTGCCACCTCGCCGCCCATCTTCCTGGCCGCCGCCGGCGATGAAGGGAGACAGCGTCAAGCCTGGGCGCACCAACAGGGCGCCGACGCCCCGGGGCCCCTGCAGCTTGTGGGCCGCCAGGCTGAGCAGGTCGATCGGCAGGGCGTCGAAGGCCAACGGCCGATGGCCCAGCACCTGCACCGCATCCACATGCAACAGCACGCCGGCATCGCGGCAGCGGGCCCCGATCGTTTCGATCGGCTGGATCGTGCCCACTTCGCTCTGGCCCCAGATCAGCGACACCAGCCGTGTGGGCGGCACCAGCAGGCGATCGAGGGCCTCGAGATCGACCACCCCCAGGTGGTCCACCGGCAAGATCTCCACCTGCCAGCCGAGCCGTTGCACCTGTGCCGCAGCAGCCAGGGTGGCCGGGTGTTCGACCGCTGAAATCAACAGCCGGCCTGGCGTCCCCTGCCCGGCAACTCCAAGCAGGGCCGTGTGGATCGATTCGGTGCCCCCCGAGGTGAACACCAGCTGACTGGCGGCACAGCCGAGCAGCTCGCTGAGTCGCCAACGGCTGCGCTCCAGCTGCTCGGCGGCGGCCAACCCAAAACCATGCAGGCTTGAGGGGTTGGCCCAGGCATCAGCCTGAACCGCAGCCATGGCCTCGAGCACCTCCGCTGCCGGTGGGGTGGTGGCGCAGGCGTCGAGGTAGATCGGTGCGGAGGCAGCCGGTGCGGAGGGTGCCAAGGCGCTAGCTGAACAAACCGCTGTCCCGCTCCACCCGAGCCCGCGTGCGCGACTCCAGGGAGCTGGTGGCCAGGGCCACCAGGTCGTCGAGGGAGCTGCTGCTGAGCAGGGCCGCCACCCGGGCCCGGGCCTCCGCGGACGGACAGGCATCCGGCCGCAGACAACCGTTGATGCAGACCGTGGCGCAATCGATCTCGGCCTCTGCCGACCCGGCAATCGCGATGTCCTTCGCTGGTTGTTGAACGTTCACCGGGAGTCCGGTTGCAGGCTCATCAGAGCCTTCGAGGTCTGCGGCACTTTCACCCCACAGCTCGGGGGTGACGACACCGTCAAACACCGCCACCGCCGGACCGGTCATAAACAGATGGCCGCTGGTTTCATCCCAGGCAATCTCCAGCGGGCCGCCAGGCAGATCCAGGCGGGCGCAGCGCTCCGCCAAGCCGAGGCGATGGGCCACCACCAAGGTGGCGCAGGCCCCGGTGCCGCAGGCCAGGGTCGGCCCAGCACCCCGCTCCCACACCCGCATCACCAGATGGGTGGGGCTGAGGGCCTGCACGAAGTGCACGTTGGTGCGGGCGGGGAAGGCCGGATGCACCTCCAGGGCGGCGCCGTAGCGCTCCAGATCGACAGCCGCCACATCGTCCACAGGAATCACCACATGGGGATTGCCCATGCCAGCGGCTCCCACCGCGAAGGTCTCACCCGCAACCTCCAGGCTGCCCTGGGCGATCCCGGCATCGCCAAGCGCAAGGGTGGTGGGGATGGCCGCCGGCTCGAGGAAGGGGGCGCCCATGTCCACCCGGATGGTGCCGTCGGCGCAGAGCTCAGGAACGATGCGCCCGGCCAGGGTTTCGATCTGCCACTGCCGGCCCGGGGCATCCCCATCGCTGTCGGCCAGGAAGCGCGCCAGGCAGCGGATGCCGTTGCCGCACATCTCCGGTTCGCTGCCATCGGCATTGAAAATCCGCATGCGCAGTTCTCCACCCTCCCGGGGCGGAAGGGCCAGGATCACCCCGTCACCGCCCACGCCGAAGCGGCGGGCGCATAGGCGTTGAATCCGTTCCGGAGTGAGGCCCAGATCGCTGTCGCTGCTGCCCGCCCCCCGGGCATCGAGCATGAGGAAATCGTTTCCCAGACCTTGATATTTGCTGAACTGGAGCACGATGGGGGCAAACGCAGCCACCGCCAAATCCTATGCAGAGCTTTTTCGAGAAGCGCTTGGCGGCTCTCGATACCTCCCAGCCGAGCATTCGCCATCTGCAGGATCTGATCCGCCACAAAACTCCCGTGGCCATCCAGGTGATGGGTGTCGGTGAACTGGAAGGAACCCTGCATTGGCAGGACGTCGCCTATCTCGCCCTCAGCCAGGCGGAAGGCCGTCCTCTCACCTTGATCAACCGTGCTGCGGCCTGCACGATCCGCGCCCTTGGCTGATCCCGCCCTCACCGACTGGGCTGTGGCACGATCACAACTCTGATCCAGGCCTGGCTGCTGTGAGCGACGCACCCCGCTACCAACCCCAGGCCCTTGAATCCCGCTGGCAGCAGCAGTGGGATGCCGCCGGGCAACACCGCACGGCCGCTGCTGATGGCGAGCCCTATTACGCCCTGTCGATGTTTCCCTATCCCTCGGGGAACCTGCACATGGGCCATGTGCGCAACTACGTGATCACCGATGTGATCGCCCGGGTGCAGCGCATGCGCGGCAAACAGGTGCTGCATCCGATGGGCTGGGATGCGTTCGGCCTGCCGGCGGAGAACGCCGCGATCGAGCGGGGCATCGATCCGGGCGTGTGGACCGATCAGAACATCGCCTCCATGCGCGCCCAGCTGCAGCGCCTGGGTCTCTCGATCGACTGGGACCGGGAGGTGGCCACCTGCCACGCCGATTACTACCGCTGGACCCAGTGGCTGTTCCAGCAGTTTCTCGAAGCCGGCCTGGCCTACCAGAAAGACGCCACGGTCAACTGGGATCCGATCGACCAGACGGTGCTCGCCAACGAGCAGGTGGACAGCGAAGGCCGCTCCTGGCGCTCCGGTGCCCTGGTGGAGAAGCGCAAGCTGCGCCAATGGTTTCTGAAGATCACCGCCTACGCCGACCAGCTGCTCGACGACCTTCCCAAGCTGCAGGGCTGGCCGGAGCGGGTGCGCACCATGCAGGCCAACTGGATTGGCCGCAGCACCGGCGCCGAGCTCAGCTTCCCGGTGGTGGATGGCGAGGGCGCAGACACCGGCGAACACATCACCGTGTTCACCACCCGGCCGGACACAATCTTTGGCGCCTCCTATGTGGTGCTGTCCCCCGAGCACCCTCGGGTGGCCTCACTCACCACTGCGGAGCAGGCGATCCACGTGGAGGCTTTCTGTGATCTGGTGAGTCGCCAGAGCGAGCAGGAGCGCACGACCGACGACAAACCCAAGCGCGGCGTGCCGATCGGTGCGCAGGTGCGCAACCCCGCCAACGGCGAACTGATCCCCCTCTGGATCGCCGACTACGTGCTGGCGGACTACGGCACCGGCGCCGTGATGGGGGTGCCCGCCCACGACCAGCGCGACTTTGTGTTTGCCCGCCAGTACGAGCTGCCGGTGCAGCAAGTGGTCATCCCGGAGGGCAGTGATGAGCACGCTTACGAGGGTGGCGCCTGGACCGAGCCCGGCGTGCTGATCCACTCCGGCCGCTTCAATGGCCTAGCCAGCGCAGAGGCCAAAACGGCCATCACCGCCGCTGCGGAAGCCGAGGGCTGGGGTCGGGCCCGCATCACCTACCGCCTGCGCGATTGGCTGATCTCCCGCCAGCGCTACTGGGGCTGCCCGATCCCGGTGATCCATTGCGACAGCTGCGGCGTTGTGCCCGTGCCGGCGGAGCAACTGCCGGTGGAGCTGCCCAAGGGCGCCAACCTTGAGGGCAAGGGCGGCTCACCCCTGGCCCAGCTCGAGAGCTGGTGGCGTGTCGAGTGCCCTTGCTGCGGTAAGCCCGCGCGGCGCGAAACCGACACCATGGACACCTTCATGTGCTCCAGCTGGTACTTCCTGCGCTACAGCGATCCCCACAACTCGGCCCTGCCCTTCAACCGCGAGGCGGTGGATTCCTGGCTGCCGGTGGACCAGTACGTGGGTGGCATCGAGCACGCCATCCTGCACTTGCTCTACTCGCGCTTCTTCACCAAGGTGCTGCGCGACCGAGGCCTGCTGGGCTTCGATGAGCCCTTCGCGCGCCTTCTCACCCAGGGCATGGTGCAGGGCATCACCTACAAGAACCCCCATAGCGGCAAGTACATCGCCCCGGCCGATGTGGCCGATCCCAGCGATCCCCGTGATCCGATCACGGGCGAGGTGCTGGAAACCTTCTACGAAAAGATGTCAAAGTCGAAATACAACGGCGTCGATCCCGCCGTGGTGATCGACAGATACGGCGCTGACACCGCCCGCATGTTCATCCTGTTCAAGGCGCCGCCCGAGAAGGATCTCGAGTGGGATGACGCCGATGTGGAGGGTCAGTTCCGCTTCCTGCAGCGCCTCTGGCGCCTGGTGGATGGGGCCGTGGGCCAGGGCCAGGGGCTGGGGGATGGCGGCTCCAGCACCGCGTCCAGCAGCCTCAGCCCGGAGGACAAAGCCCTGCGCCGCGCCGTTCACACCGCCATCAGCGAGATCAGCGATGACCTCGACGGCGACTACCAATTCAATACGGCCGTTTCGGAGCTGATGAAGCTGAGCAACGCCATGGGCGAGCACCTGCAGGGGGCTTCCGCGGCCGTCGCCAGCGAAGCCCTGCGCACCCTGCTGGTGCTGCTGGCGCCTTTCGCGCCGCACCTGGCCGAGGAGCTCTGGCAGAGGTTGGGGGGCAATCCCGATGGCCAAACGAGCGTGCACCACCAGGCCTGGCCAAGCGCTGATGCCAGCGCCCTGGTGCGCGACACGATCCCGCTGGTGATCCAGGTGAAGGGAAAGGTGCGCGGCAACCTCGAAGTGCCCGCCGATGCCGACAAGGCCACCTTGGAGCAGCTCGCCCTAGCCAGTGAGATCGCCACCAAATGGCTGGAGGGCAAAGCCCCCAGCCGAGTCATCGTGGTGCCAGGCAAGCTCGTTAACCTGGTGCCCTAAAGCGTCAGAACCACTCGGCGACTGCGTCCTCCACGGTGTTGACGTTGGCTTCGGGGGTGGAACGGCTGAACTCGAGGGTGATGTGGCGGCGCTGCTCGCCATCGGCCGCCACTGCCGTGATCGGATACTGCTGCTGACCGTCGCGGAACGGCACCTGGATGCGGAAGGTGCCGTCTTCGGCGAGGGGTACCAGCTCCTCGCCGATGCGCAGGGTGGCCGAGGGATCGGTGGCGCCGTAGACGATCAACTCGGCATCGGCAACCAGCCAGAAGGAGCGCTGGCGTGAGGCAACCCCACCGGCACCCGATGCCGTGCGGCCGCTAGCCCAAAGGCCAGCACCGGAGGCGTTGAGCCCCTGGCTGGAATCGGCGAAGGTATCCACCTCATGGAAGGCTTCCGAACCGCGACCCGTCGCCCTCCAGGTGGAGGTGGCCACCTGGTAGACGCGCTCGTGAATTCCCGGTGCCGCCTCGGAGATCAGCGGCGCAGCCGGGGCCTCGGTCACCGGAGCCTCGAGGGTGAAGGGCACGAATTGATCCAGGATCAGCTCGCTGGGATGGAGCGAGGGCACGTGGGCCACGGCGGAAAAGGCCAAGGAACGCCAGGCACCGCCCGCAACCCGATAACCCAGTTCAACCCGGTAGGCGCGGTCACTCAGGGGCACTGGCAGGTACCACTCGGTGGCGTGGCTGTTGACCACCACTTCCTGCATGGTGTGGGGATGGGCGCCGCCTTCACCAAGTCCGGTGACATCGGCGATGCGCAACACCAACTGGTTGGCTCCGTCGGCCATCGCCTGGCGTCGGTCGGCATCAGAGAGCTCCCAGAACACATAGGCCCACTGGGGATCACGGGGCAGAAAGACCACGGACGTTTGGGCCTCCGGCCGAGGGGCCGGAGCCATGCCCGCCTCCAGGGCGCGGAGGTCGGCTGGGCCCTGCCCAGGCTCGCCCGGAGAGGGCGCCTGACGCTCGATAGCCCGCAGCAGCTGATCTTTCAACATGCGGCTGTAGCGCCCGATGCCGAGGCTGCTGGCCAGGTGACGCAACTGCCGCAGGGTGAGGTCGCTCGCCTCAAGACTGTCACCGGAGATCGGGAAACCTGAGGAACTCGCCACTGCGCATATCGAAAAAAGATGGGGCAATTTTGTCGGTCTTCCGCGTTTTTGGTCGAGCGTGTCAGCAGATCACTATCCGGGAGCAGCAAGTCAGGAGCTCAGCCGGGCTTTGCTGTCAGCGGGAGCAAACCAAGGCATCACGGCCATGACGAAGCGATTTGGCCTCAGTCGTGACCGCTGAGCTGCACCCAGCAGCGCGGCAGCGCCTCACCGGAGGGAAACACCAGATGATCCTTGCTCACGGGCCCCGGATCCTGTAGCTCCTCTCCGGCATGGAGACGCACCAGCACATCGGCAACAAAAGGATCCAAAAGCTGCTTCAGATCGAGCACCTCCACCAGGCTCTCGTCGTCGGCATCACGCAATTTGAGAAACATCAATCCCCCCTCCCATCGCTGTTATCAGTCTGATGCGATCTTCCGGAGTTGGATGCACACGATCATGCAGCTCGCGTGCTGCAACATGCTTTGGATCAAACTTTCTGACTGAGCCGCCACAACTCATTGACGTGCTCACCAGACTCCACTGCCCGCAGACGCTTGACCAGCTCAAACACCTCGCTGGCAGCCAGCTCACCGTTGTCTTGCCATTCCAGACTGCGGGGCTCAAACAGATCACCGCTGGAGTTGAGCTCCTCCCGGGAAGCCATGACGAAACCGCACGTTTGTGAACCCTATGGAGATTTGGAGCTGATCGAGGCTGGAGCAGCAGGTTTTCTACGGAAGATTGTGTGAAGAACGCCGCCTAACGGGTCGAAGCCCCCTAAGGCATCGCCAAGGTGCGGCGGCCAAGAGCAGCCAGCTGCAAACCCGCTGCCAACTGACGACCTCGACGTGACCGCTTAGGCCTGATCCAACTTGGCCGCGAGCACCGCATCGGCGCGGGTGAGCCCATCCACCTTGTGGGTGTACACCAGCGCTTCAGCGTGGCCCCAGCCCAGGGTGAACTCGGCGTGATGGCCCTGTGCCTCGCAGATCGCGCCAGCACGGTTGACCCAATCGAGAGCCTGCTGAAAATCGGCAAAGGTCCAGGACTTGTGCAGGTGGTGCGCCTCGATCACCTGCCAACCCGGCAGCTCCGGCAGAAGGGCGGCGAGCTCGGTGTCGCTGAGGGTGGGCGCACCATCGGTGCAGGGAATGCAGGTTTCCTGAGAGAGAGCCATGGGTTCGCAGCCAGTCGGGATCCCTCAATCATGGCGAGATCAGTCTGGGTGAGATGGGCGCAGCCGCAGCTGTTGCCTCCAGCCGGGGAGCCCGCTTCCGAACAAAGGGCCTTGCTCGCCCTGGGGGAACAGGACGTCGATCCGGCTGGTCTGGGCCCACCGGTTGGGGTGACGATCCGGGGAGCCTCGAGTGATCACCTGGTGGTCGGATGCACGGGCACCGCTCCCCAGGTGGGCGATGAACAGCGCTACCAGCTCAGCTACAGCGCCCTTTTGCGCGCCATGACGTCACCCTTTGTCAGCCGTTGTTTCATCAACGACCGTTCCTAGGGTTGTTAATTGGCACGATTCCCCGATGCAGTCGCCCCTTCGCTCCGCCGCCAGTCCAGAGGGGCCGGGAGCAGCCTTCAGCCTGATCATTGCCGTGGTGGTCGGGCTGGCGATCCTGCTGAGCCAGACCGTCTTCATTGTTCCGGCCGGCAACGTGGCCGTGGTCACCACCCTCGGCAAGGTGACCGGTGTTCCGCGCAATCCCGGCGCCAACATCAAGGCGCCGCTGGTGCAGAACACCTCGTTGTTTGACGTGCGCACCCAGGTGCGACCCGAGCAGTTTTCCACCCTGACCAAGGATCTGCAGGTGATCCAGGCCACGGCGACGGTGAAATATGCGATGAAACCGGCCGAAGCCGGGCGCATCTACGAAACGATTGCCACCGACGACCAGCAGATCTACCCCCGGGTGATTCAGCCATCCCTGCTCAAGGCGCTGAAATCCGTGTTCTCGCAATATGAGCTGGTGACGATTGCCACGGAGTGGAACTCCATTTCCGAGCTCGTGCAGGAGAAGGTGGCGGAGGAACTGCGCAAATTTGACTACGTCACCGTGCAGGGCCTCGACCTGACGGGCCTGCAGATCGCCGAGGAATACCGCGCCGCAATCGAGCAGAAGCAGATCGCCGAGCAGCAGCTGCTGCGGGCCCAGACCGAAGTGCTGATCGCCGAACAGGAAGCCAAGCGCTACGAGACGCTCAACACCAGCCTCGATGACCAGGTGCTTTACAAGCTCTTCCTCGACAAGTGGGATGGCCAGACCTCCGTGGTGCCGGCGCTGCCCGGTGCCGCTGGCGGCTCTGGCAACGCGGTGATCGTCAACGGACGCCGCTAGACGTGGGTGGGCTCACGCGACTCATCTGCCTTGAAGACCTTCCTCGTCACCGGTGCCAACCGGGGCATCGGCCTGGAGTATTGCCGCCAGCTGCAGCAGCGGGGAGAGCAGGTGATCGCCGTCTGCCGCACCCCCTCACCTGAGCTGGAGGCACTGGGGGTGCGCATCGAGGCGGGGGTGGACCTCACCCGTGAGGCCGCTGTTGCCGATCTGGTGGATCGGCTGGCGGGCCTGCCGCTGGATGGGGTGATTCTCAACGCCGGCGTGCTGGAGGCCACCAGCCTCGAGCACCTGGATCCAGACAGCCTGCGGCGCCAGTTTGAGGTGAATGCCCTGGCACCACTGCGGCTCACTCACGCCCTGCTGCCCCAGCTGCAGCGCGGCTCGAAGCTGGTGCTGATGACCAGCCGCATGGGATCCATCGACGACAACACCTCCGGCGGCTCCTACGGCTACCGGATGTCGAAGGTGGCGTTGAACATGGCCGGCACATCGCTGGCGATCGACCTGAAGCCCCGGGGCATCGCCGTGGCGATCCTGCACCCCGGCCTGGTGCGCACCCGCATGATCAACTTCAACCCCCAGGGGATCAGCCCGGAGGAGTCGGTGCGCGGACTGCTGGCCCGCATCGATGCCCTCACCCTGGACAACTCCGGCAGCTTCTGGCATGCCAATGGAGAGCGGTTGCCCTGGTAAGGGGCTCCAGACCCTTCAGCAGCCGCAGCCCGTTGGCGATCACGCAGGATTGCTGCAGCACTGATCGGCAGGTTGGGGGCAGCTCCTCATGGGCTCTGGCGTCTTGCCTAAGACCATGTTGTTCAGGTCTGTCGTTATGGCTCAAACCACCACTCCCACCCCAACCCCGTTGCATGCCACGTCCCAGGAGGTGGCGATCCACATGATTGCCGCCGGTTGAGCGTGAACGAAGACGGCGAACCTGCGGATTAGCTGCCCCCGCCAGGTGCCGTCTGCTGCAACCAGCGCACCAGGGCCTTGCGGGGATCGCTGAGCTCGTCAATCGAGCCGTAGAGGGAATCCTGCCAACCGTGCTGCGGCAGGCCGCTGAACACCATCAGGTTGAGCGGATAGTCCTCCGAATCGCTGCAGCGGCGGAAATCGTCGCGATACAGAAACACCGGTTTGACCAGGGCGATCGCCGCCCCCAGCTCCAGCATCACCCCCTCATCGGGAGGGGTTCCGTTGACGATCGCGAGCAAAGCATCAGCGTCGCGCACGTCCTGCAGGTCGGCCTGGGCCACCCGCCAGGCCCAGCCCTCCTGCGCCAGATCCACCTGGCCATTGCGGCTGAAGGGCTCCCACACCTCCAGCCCCAGGGCCTCGAGGGCGGTGATGAAATCCGGCAGCAACCGTTCGCGCCAGTGGGGCGAGAAGCCGTAGGGGGAGGCGAGGTAGAGGGTGGGGCTGGGCATCGCTGGCATCGCTGAGATCAGCTGCGCGAGCTGCGGTAGCGCTGCTCATCGGCGGCGGCGGCAGCCTGGGTTTCCCACGGAAACACAATCCAGTCGCTGGAGCTGGTCACCTCCACGGCATGCCACCACTGCGGTTCCGCCTTGCTGATCCACACCACCGCCTGGGCTTCGGGCAGCTGCCGGTGGGCCTCCAGGGTGAGGCCGGTCTCGTAGACATCGTCAACCAGCAAGCAACCAGGGCGGGCGTCAGCCAGCAAGGGCAGTGCCAGCCGGTGGCTCAGGGCCACCGCCAAGCACAGGCCACCGCGGGGAATGCCGTGAATACCGCTGAAGCGGCGCTCGGCGCAGCGGGCGGCGATGTGATCCACGGCGCGATCGAAATCGCTCCAGCTGAGCAGGCGCATGGTGCTGGTGCTGGCGCCCATCAGGCCACGAAGCGCTTGTAGAGCCAGCGCACGAAGCCGCCCACCAACGGCACCGGCGCAAAGGTGGGGCCAACGAAGTCGAAGTAGTCGCGATGGTCAACGATGCGGCCATCAGCCCCGAAGCGCAGCCGACTGGTGCCGGGATAGAGGAATTCGATCCCCTTGATCTTCAGGCCCATGCGCCATTCCACGAAGGCGGTGTCGCCATCAATGGCCACCGCATCGGCCTCCAGAAACACGTCATCGCAACGTTGCACCAGGCCCTGCTGGGCGGCGATGTAGGCATCCACGCCGTCTTTGCTCTGGGTGGGGTCTTCAAAGTGCACGGTTTCGGCGTACACCTGCCTCCACTTTTCAGCCGAGGGCGCGGCCACGCCATAGGGCTTGGTGAACAGCTGGCGCAGGCTGTCGTGGTTGAAGGGCGGGGTCAGGGGTGCGGACATATCAGGAGGGACAGGACTGGTGGTCATGATTGTGCTGCCGCATCAGGAGCCTGCCCTTCGGCACTAAGGGAGCTGCGGCGGCGACGGCAGCGGTCGGAGCAGTAACGCACCTCGTCCCACACGTCCTTCCACTTCTTGCGCCACTGGAAGGGGCGCTGGCACACGGGGCAGATCTTGGTGGGGCGGTCAGCGTGGTGGGGCATCGCAGAGGGGTAAGGGTCAGGGATTGAGGCGCTGCTCCGCCCAGCCATCCTCGCGGCACCAGCGGCGGCGGCGGTGGGGGTGGTTGGTGAGCTCCAGCAGCTCCACCTGCTCCAGGCCGATGCGCAGCAGCTGGAAGCTGGTGGGGATCGGCAGCTCATCGCCGAGTTCGGCAGGGAAGCACGCCTCGGCTTCGAGCGGCTGGCCCGGGGCCGGCCAGCCCCAGAGCGCCCGGCCGCCCGGGGTGAGGCCCTGCCAGTGGCGTTGCCGCTCGCGGGCCTCCAGCTCCGCCGGAAGGTGCAGCACCGCGCCGCGCAGGCGGAACTGGCAGCGAGCCTTGGGCAGCAGCCAGCCCAGCTCAACCGCTGGCTGATGGTGCAGCTCAGCAGCCTTGGCGCTGCGGCCATCGGTGAGCAGATCCAGCTCCGTTGCGCCGGCCCAGCCGCGGAACACCAGGGTGCGCAACCGCGGCGTGCCGTCGGTCGCCACGCTGGCCAGCTGCAACCAGCGGGCCTGGGGGGAGCGCCCCTCCCGCTCGCGCGCCCCCCGCAACAGGGGCCGCCAGGGCGGCAGTGGATCAGCGCTGGCCATGGAGGGCGGCCTCACCCCGGCGGTGGATCTCCGTGGCGTAGTCGGTCCAGGTGCCCTGGCCCCAGTAGCGGAAGCAGCTGGTTTGGAGCAGCAGCAGCTGCAGCAGGGCCTCTTGATAGGGCGCCCTGCGGGTGACGGCGGGATCGGCCGCCACCAGGGCATCGAAACGCTGGTGAAAGTCAGCGCTGAGGCGGTTCATTGGCTCCAGCACGTTGGCGTAGCCCTCCACCCAGCTGAGGTTGTTGGTCCAGGAGGCACCGGCCATCGAGAAGCTGGAATCGCCGGCCTGGAGCTCGGCGATGGCGGCCTGCACGGACTCCGGGCTGGCTGGCCCATCCAGGTGTTGCCACAGCTTGTGCTGCTGCACCGCCTGGATCTGGGGGTAAGCCTCAGCTGTCACACCGCCAGCGTCCAGCAGTTCAAGGTATTCCGTGCCGTTGAGGGCCACCGTGCGCTCGCCTTCGCCGCCGCTGTCACCGGCCAGCTTGCGGTGCGCCTGGAGAAAGGCCTGAGGGAATTCGTTCATCATCACGCCGCCGTTTTCGCCATCAGCGATCTGGGACACGAGGGCGGGAATGGTGGTGTCGCCCAGCGGCATGCGCCCGAGGCTCAGGGCCTCGTAGCAGGGCTGCATCTGGCCCACCAGCTTGGTGTCGGAGCCCTGGGTTTTGATCAGGGTGGTGATGCTCACCGTGTCGCCGCTGGAGCTGCGTGCCACCAGCTGATTGGGGATGTACTTCTGCGCGTGGCTGAGGCCGGAGCCATCGAGGTTTTCGACGCTGTGTTCCTGCACCAGCAGCCAGCGGTAGCCGCACTCCCGCAGGGCCTTGACGAATTCATAGAGGGTGTCGGGGTGGTTGGGCAGGTGCATCTCCGGTGGTGAGAAGCCCTTCACCCGCTGCAGGGCCGCTTCACCAAACAGGGCGGCGAAATGCTGTTGCCAGGCCAGGATCTGCAGCTTCAGATCGGGGATCGGCGTGGAAGGAGCCACGGCGTGACTCCAGAAGGTGCCGAGCCACTCAACGTGGGGTTGCATGGTGGGATCGCAGGCCAGAAAGCGCAGCGCCTCGAGGATGTCGGCGCGGCCCATCTGCTCGAACCCCCAGAGCAAATTGCCGGAGTAATCGAGCATGATCCGCGGGTTGCAGCCCTCGCTGATCAGCTGGGGAATCAGCTCGGCGAGGCGCCGGTAGCACTGGGCGAAGGGTTCGGCGTTGTGGTTATCGCCCTCGCCGGGATGCTCGAGCATGTACTGCAGATGGGAGATCAGCTCCCCATTGGCCCCAGCTGGAATCGTGGGCTGGTGCATGTGCAGCGCACAGGCGAAGGCCGAGTGGATCTGCGCGAGATCGCGTCTGCCGGCGGGCAACAACACGGGCCGGTTCTGCTGCACCAGGGCCAGGATCTCGGCTTCTCGCCCGGCGATCGGCGGCAGAGCATTGGGATTCATCCAGATCAGACAGGCCAGCTGCCGCAGTCTGCAGGGAGCGGCGCGTCTGAACCTGGAGCAACCAGGGTTTTCGAGAAGATCGGCAGTTTTGGCAGGTTTACAGCGTTCCGCTGACGTATTTGTGCAGCACGCTGCTGATCAGGGTTTGGTACGGGATGCCCTCCTGCAGTGCACGCGTACGAAGAGCTTGCAGATCACCGCTTGAGATGCGGATGTTGATGCGCTGGTCTTTCAGGCCTGTTGCCTTGGCGGACTGACTGAGCTCTTGCAGCAGCTCTGGGCTGGATGTGCTGCGCAGGGCACCGGCTTCAAAATCGTTGAGCAGCTGGTGTTCCTCTGCATCCAGGCGAGGAGTGGCGGGAATCGTCTTCATGGTTCGGTTTGGTCGGTTTTTTCAGAGGTGTACTGCCGATGGGCCTTACGGCTGGGAATGATCGTTTTTAGAAAAAAATGCTCGTCGGTTTCCACAATGGGTACCAAGTGCACGTATCCCACAAGGCGCACGATGAGGATCCGTTGGCCTGGGTAGCGCTGCGGGTTGGGATGCTCCAGCACATCCAGCAGATCTCCCCCCTCTATGGCGATGACGACAGCTTCGAAGCAGACTTGCCGCTCCACCATCAGCTGAGCATTTTTCTCAGGACTCCACGCGAAGGGCTTCATTTCACCAGCGTAGCGACTCTGTGTGCCTAATGTCCTCACCAAGGCTGCACTATGGTGGCTGCCTCAGGGGTTAGTGGTGACGCTCGAGCAGCTCAAACACTTCCTGGCCCGCGTGCAGCGTGATCCGGCCCTGAAGCGGCAGGTGGGAGACGCGATCACGGCCGATGAAGTGGCGCTGCTGGCCCAGGAGCTCGGCTTTTCGGTGTCTGGAAGCGACATCCTGCGCTTCTCCGGCCAGTCCGCCTCGGGCGTGCGGGTGCGTCGGATCGAGCATCCGGGCGAGTATCCCGGCCGGTATTACTGAATCCCGGGCTGTCGCCTGTGCACCACACCATGAGCCGCTACCAGATCCTCCGCGACGACGGCATCCGCGACGGCATCGCTGGTGAGCTGTTCACGAGCTACGGCGCAGCCCACGCAGTGCTGGAGCGGTACTACGCCGATCTGTGCTGCTCCGACGATCGGGAGTACTACCGGATTGAGGCTGTGGCCGACGAGCCTGGTGGAGCCTCCAAGGTGGAACACGATGGTTGACCTGCCTGCATCACCCCGGCCCCTGCCCAGCACCGGCGCCAGCACGGGCGCGCTGGAGGCCCTGGCGTTTTTCCGCGACGCAGACTTCGCCCAGCAGCGCTTTGAGCAGTTTGGCAACGTGTATGAAACGCGGCTGCTGGGCCAGCCGCTGGTGTTCATCCGCGGCGGCCGGGCAATCACCGATCTGCTGGCCCAGCCCGACGCCACCGAGGGCTGGTGGCCCGAGAGTGTGCGCCAGCTGCTGGGCAGCCGTTCGCTGGCGAACCGCAATGGCGCCGACCACCGCGCCCGACGGCGGGTGGTGGGGCAGTTGTTTTCGGCGGCGGCGCTGCGGCGGTACACCCCCACGATCGTGACGCTGGTGGAGGAGCTGGCCGCGGAGCTCAAGGCCGCCAACACACCGGTGCCGCTGGTGGCGCGCATGCGCCGCTTTGCCTTCACGGTGATCGCCACGGTGGTGCTGGGGCTGGAGGGCGACGACCGCGACGCCTTGTTTGCCGACTTTGAAATCTGGACCCGCGCCCTGTTTTCGATTCCGATTGCGCTGCCCGGCAGCCCCTTTTCCCGAGCGCTGCAGGCCCGCAGCCGCTTGTTGGCACGCCTGGCCGGGGTGCTGGAGCGGGCCCGCCAGCAAGTGGCGGAGGGAGAACCCCTGGCCGGTGGCCTGGATCTGCTCAGTGGCGGCCTCGATGAAGCAGGCCTGCCGCTCACCGACGACGACCTGGTGGAGCAGTTGCTGCTGCTGCTCTTCGCCGGCTACGAAACCACCGCCTCCTCCTTGAGCTGCCTGATGGCGGCGCTGCTGCAGCACCCGGAGGTACTCCCCTGGCTACACGCCGAGCTCGATGGCCTGAGCTGGCCGTTGGCCGAGCAGGAGGCCACACCACGGCTTTCGGCCGTGGTGCAGGAGGTGATGCGGCTTAACCCGCCGGTGGGCGGCTTCTTCCGCCGCACCACCCGCGACTTGGTTCTCGATGGCGTGCTGGTACCGGCGGGCCGGGTGGTGCAGGTGGCCCTGGCCGCCTCCAACCGCTTCAGCAGCGCTGCCGACGGCGGATTTGATGGTGGTGCCGGCGACGACGATCTGGAGCAGTTCCGCCCGGAACGCCATCTCAATGGTGATAGCGGGCTCACCCTGCTGCCCTTCGGCGGCGGCGAGCGGGTGTGCCTGGGCAAGGCCCTGGCCGAACTGGAAATCCGCCTGATGGCAGTGGGCCTGCTGCGGCAACTGACCCTGCAGCTGGAGCCGGATCAGGACCTCAGCCTGCAACTGATCCCCAGCCCCAGCCCGCGAGATGGCTTGCTGGTGCGGGCTGAGCCCAGGAGCTGAACCGCACCCCTTTGCAACGAAACGGAAGCAATCCGGTGGATCATGTGGTATCAACCGCTACCAAGCGCTTAAATAGAGATACGTTGATCCACCCAGCGGTGGATGCAGATCGTTCCGCGCCAGGCAACGGGGACGCGGACACTGTGGAGAGCGTGATGAACGTGCTCGAACTGATCCGCACCCGGATCCTCAAGGCCCAGCGTCTCGATGACGCCCAATACCTGATGGCCAAGTCCTACCGGGGGGTTCCCTACGTGGATGCCCACCACGACGAGCCCAAGCCCGGCGAGGTGACCAAGCAACTCACCTACCGCGGCCACCACTACGCCCACCACTGATCGGCAGAGCTTTCAGCCGATCAGGAATCACAGGGGGGCCGCAAGGCCCCCTTTTTTGCGCCGAATGCTCAGCGCAGATCGGTGTCGGCAGTGATCGCCCGCCGCCCTTTGACGATTGCGTTGATACGGCTCTCCGGTACGCCGATCGCCAGCGCAAGGGTTCCGTAGCCCAGCCGGATCTATCGGTCCATCGGGTGCTCCACTCCAGCAGCGCAGTGGCCCGCCGAGCCAAGGAGCCTGGCTCCTTGGTGTACGAGGCCATGAGCGAGGGTGTTTTACTCGATGGCCAGGCCGGAAGCGCTGAGGCTGCAAGATCCCGTTTCGGTGCGGCCTCATCCTTCTGGATAGAAGTCACAGCACTGCGCTCAAGCAGACGTCCGCTGCTCCAGCCGACGGCGACGCGCACCGCCGAGGTCAAGTGCCTCGAGCACGGACTCGCCGGCATCGAAACGTTGATCGAAATCAGAACTGTTCATAGAGCTCCACCTCTTCTGGTCTGGACCGCCGAACGGAAATCAATCGGATGCACTGGTCGCGGTAGGTGATCACGGCCAGTCCTCACGCCGCGTCAAGGATCGGGCCATGCGCCCTCCTGTGTCGGGCGTCCTTGTCGCCGCGCTGCGGCCGGCCGGTGGGGGTGGGGTTCTCCGCCGTCCCCCAGATGGCTTCCCCGCTTTCCCCTGTCCCGCCGCCAGAAGCCGGCTCAAGCCCTAAGCCGCTCTGCTCTCAAGGCCCGCAATGCCTTGGTGCTGGAGCACCTGTCCTTGGCCGATTCCATCGCTGCCAAGGTGGCCTGGCGCTTCTTCCCGCTCGTTGATCGGGAAGATCTGATCCAGGTGGCCCGGGAGGCTCTGCTTCTCTCAGCTCCCAGCTGCCGCGCCGGCGAGCCTGCAGCTCCCTATCTCCGCCGCTGCATCAGCGGGGCCCTGCAGCATCACCTGCGCGATCGGGTCCGCCTGGTGCGGGTGCCCAGGCAGGTTCACGAAGCAGGTGATTGCCCCCTGGGCCACAGCAGCCTGGATGCCAGCTTCGATGGCGAGCCGTGCCTGCTTGATCAGCTGGCCGCTCCAGAGCCCGAGGCAGCTGATGGGAATTGCGCCGATGGGCTGGCGCTGGAGCAGCTTGTGGAGCAGCTCCCCGCTGCCCAGGCGATGGCCCTGCGGCTCACGATCCTCGAGGGCCTCTCGCTGCGGGCTGCAGCCGAGCGGCTGGAGATCAGTGCCATGTCGGTGCAGCGGGCTCAGAGAAAGGCCCTTGCCGCCCTGCAGCAGGCCCGGTTGATCCGGGCCTGGCTCCATCCACTCGCTCCCGCACGGGATTGCGCCGCCTGCGGCCCCATCAACGCTTGGCCAGGGTTTCTACGGTGCGGCAATGGCTCCAGACCTCAAGCATCCCGCCACCGGCGATCTGATCGTGTTGGCGGAGGGTGAGCAGCTCTGGCGGATCGACTGGCCTGGCAACCCCGTGCTGGTCGTCACCAAGAGCGGGCCCGATGGCAAGGCCCTCTACCGGCTGGCCGACCCGAGATGCAAAACCTGGAACAAGGTCGGCGACATGCGGCTGGTCCCCTGGCCGGATGCCACCAGCTGAGCCGGGCCGCGCCACCAGGAGTAGAACGGCTGTACTGCTACTGATGGCTTGATGTTGGCCGACCTGCCCATTGGCGAGCCTGTGCCGTGCCGACAGGGCTCACTGGAGGAGGACCTTGATCTCCACGCCGTCCTGGTGCCCAACCCGGTCTGCACCTTCTACATGCGGGTCAGCGGTAATGCCATGCGCCAGCACGGGATTCAGGACGGCGACCTGCTGGTGATCGACCGCAGTGTCGAGCCAAGATCTGGCCATGTCGTCGTCGTGGCCCACCAGGGCTGCTTCCTGTTGCGGCCCCTGCGGCGTCAGGGCGAGCAGTGGTGGCTGGAGCCGCTGCGGCCCGGGGAGGCGGCGATTCCGCTGGATCTGGACAGTTTTGATCGCTCAGGGCTCTTTGGGGTAGCGGTGCATGCGGTGCATCACCTTGGCAAGAAGCGGCTGAGAAAAATCTGAGCTTGGGTGATCAGGGAAGCAAGCCGACTCAAACAACTGAAATTCGAATGTTTGATCGCTCGGCGCTTCCACCCGCTTGCTCCCGCTCGGGGATTCCAGCTCTGCGCTCAACAGGCTGCAGACCCGGCCTTGCTCCACCCGTTAGCGCCTGCTCAGGGATTCCGCTGCAACCCAAACAGCCCCAGACCTTGATCCCCTGGGTTGTCCACCAGTGGCTTGCTCCGGGCTTCCTCAGTCTGAGGCATTCCTGCGTCATGCCTCGGCTTCTGGAAGTCCCTTCGCTGCGCCAGATGGCGCAGAAAATCATGGCTTCTCTTTCAGCTACCGCTTCACCGTTCTGCCGTCCAGAAGAAGATCCGTTCCTGCTGCTCGAATCCACTCTCCGCTCGATCGAGGTGGTGCTGATGCTGCGGCGCGATCTGCCGCTGCGCCGCACCTGGATCGAGCAGCCCTATGGAGAGGAGGAAATCACCCTTTTAGAAGAAGAGGTGCTGCCCGCCATCCGCCAGTGCCTGGCCCGGGTGGATGAGCTCGATGAGCGGCTGCTGACCCAGCAGGAGCTGCTGCACCGCTGCACGATGGAGGTGCAGCGGCACGCCCTGGTCTAGGGCCCAGGGCCCAAAAGCTCAGGCCCTGCCGGGGGCCTAATCCCGGCTTTCTTTCCCCTGTTGACCCACTGGAGTTCAGGGTCAGTAGTGGTGCACCGCAGGGGAGAGCACTTCCCAGATGGTTCGCCCAGGGGCCAGCACCCAGATCAGGTCCTGGGCTGGTAGTGCCGCAGCGTCAAGGCCAAGGTGAGCGCCCGTTTGGCTGCGCAGCGGGCGGCCTTGACCCTGCGGCTTGATGGGCGCGGGAGGGGGGCGTTTTTTCTCCGTCCTGCGATGCAAGCCACTTCCAAGCTGCTCCGCTCCAGCAGCACCAGGCAGCGCAAGCCGGCTCCGGCCGTTCAGCAGCTGCCCCATCCCACCCCTGGCGGCAAGGATCAGGCCGGGCCGCGGTTTCAGCCAGCGCACCTCGGTGCGACGCGGTCCTTGCCTCCTGGAGCAAGCCAGGGCCTGACGCGAGTGTCCCTCGCCTTCCTCGTGATGGCCACCTCTTTTCCCCGCTACAAAATCCGCCAGCTAGCGGTATGCGTCTATCCCGGCGGGATCAAGGCGCCCGATGCCGAGCGCATCACGGTCTTCTGTGACCGTCACGGTCACCCCGTAAAGAAGCCCCGCTTCATTCCGGCGCAGCTGGTCCATCAGCTGGCCCGCGACCTCCAGGCCCGGCGCCTCGGCACCGTGGCGGTGCTCTGAGGCCCTGGGGCTCCGGCCCCTTGCCCCGGTGGGTCTGCGGGCCCTCGGGGCTTTTCGCTACTGGTTGGAGCTGATCACTGTTTGATCACGGCCCGGCAGATGCGCTGGGCTGCCTCCCGTCCGCCGAACAGATTCCGGGCAGCAGGGCCGATTTGCAGGGCGCTGAGACCACCCATCACATGCACGGCGCTGCCTGGCCAGCTCAGGTCGGCGGCGAGCACGGGCCAGTCATTCACCAAGTCGATCGGACGCTGCTGTTGAAGCTGCCGCAACAGCGGCTGCTGGCTGACGCCCTGGCGGTGCCCTGTGGCGAGCCAGATCCGATCGACCTCAAGCCCATGGCCATCGGTGCAGCGCACAGACCAGTGACTGGCGCACCATCGCGCTGAATGCACCTCGCAGTGTTCGTGAAGCTGAAGCGCGCCTCCTCGTTGGGCCTGCCTTAGCTGGGCGGCCGTTTCCGGGGTGATGGAGCCACCGTCACAAGCCTCCAGCACCTGCCGATGACGCCGCTGCATGCAGGGTTCGGCATGAAAGGCCTTGAGGTATTTGGGCCCGAGCCAGCCTGGATCGGCATCGAAGGACTTGTGCTTCAGGGTCCGGCGACAGAGCAGATGCACCAGCGCACCCCGCCGCAGCGCGCCCAGGGCCAGATGGGCACTGGTGAGCCCGCCGCCCACGATCAGGATCCGTTGGCTCTGCAGTGAGTGCAGCGACGGGAGATGGATCCTGTCGCTGTGCTGCAGCGCCTCCGGCGGATGATTGCCTGCGATCTCCCCGAACCAGGAGGGCATCTGAGGTGTGCCGCTTCCCGTGGCGATCACCAACCGGCCGGCGGCCACGGTGGTGCCATCGCTGAGTGCCAGCTCCATCGGGCCGCTTCTCAGCTGGGGCAGCCGGATGCGCTCCACGCTCTCGGCCCGTACGCAATCCGTCAGCTGGTACTCGCTGATGACCTGACGGCAGAAGTCCCCGAACAGATCGGTGTGGGGGAGGCCATAGGGGCCCTCCAGCTGACGGCTGCGCTGCCGGAACTGCGCAAACTGCCGCAGGGCATGGGCGTTCGGATGGGGGTGATGGGGTGAGGGGGAGCGCAGCCAGGGAATCTCGTACCGCTCCATCTGCCGCTGCCAGTGGCTCAGCCAGCGGCCGCTGGGGTCCACGATCCGCAGGCGTCGCTGCAGCCGCGGTCGTTTCTGGAGCAGGAGACAACTGAGGGTGAGCGCCTGGGGCCCGGCCCCGACAATCACGATGTCAGCCATGGGCCAACGGCTCGCTCTGCTGGCAGGAACGGCAGAGGCCGTGGATCTCGAAGGTGTGAAACAGGGGTTTGAACCCCTGCAGCAGCACCTTGCTCAGGCCTAGGCCACCGGTTCCCACCGGGCAGATCGGCAGCGGTTCGCTATAGCCGCAGCTCACGCAGGTGAGGTGATGGTCATCGCGCTCCAGGGGGGCATAGACGCTTTCCCCATTGGGCAACTTGCGGCAGCGCACCAGACCGGAGCGTTGCAGGAGCCGCAGGTTCCGGTACACGGTGGCAAGGCCATGCCGCTGGGAGCCTTGCTTGAGCCGTTCATGCAACTCCTGGCCGCTGAGCTCGGCATCCGACTCGCGCAGCACGGTCAGCAAGGCCTGCTGGCGGGGCCCAGGGGTCGGCGGGGCCTGATCGGAGGGATGGGCGTGGTGAGCCATGGCCATGGCGCCAGGAGTGAACCTGCTAGAACGAGAACCATTTTCACCCTAAGGGGTCCTGTCTCCCCGTCGCCTCTATGGCCTTCTCCAGTTCTGTTCCCGCCGCCGAGCGCCTGCCAGTGACCGTGCTCACCGGTTACCTCGGTGCCGGCAAGACCACCCTGCTCAACAGGATCCTCACCCACGAGCACGGCCTCAAGGTGGCGGTGATCGTCAACGAGTTCGGCGAGGTGGGCATCGACAACCAGCTGGTGGTTGATACCGATGAGGAGATCTTCGAGATGAACAACGGCTGCATCTGCTGCACCGTGCGCGGCGATCTGATCCGGATCATCGGCAACCTGATGAAACGGCGCGACCGCTTTGACCATCTGGTGATCGAAACCACCGGCCTGGCCGATCCGGCGCCGGTGATTCAGACCTTCTTTGTGGATGAGGATCTGCGCGATGAGCTGCGGCTCGATGCAGTCGTGACCCTGGTGGATCTCAAACACGTCGAGCAGCACTGGGACACAGAAGAGGTGCAGGAGCAGCTGGCCTTTGCCGATGTGCTGGTGCTCAACAAGGCCGATCTGGTGAGCGACGCCGATCGAGCGGCGATCGAGCGACGGGTGCGCGCCATCAACCCCGTGGCCCGCCTGCTCACCAGCCACAACGCGGATGTGCCGATGCAGGAGCTGCTGGGGGTGGAAGCCTTCGAGCTGGAGCGTGCCCTGAGCCTCGATCCGGGCTTTCTGGCCGAGGAGCACGACCATGAGCATGACGATGCCGTCAGTTCACTGGCCCTGGTGGAGGACCGTCCCATGGACCTCGAGAAGCTGGGCAGCTGGATCTCCGATCTGGTGGCCCAGCGCGGCCCGGATCTGTTCCGGATGAAAGGCATCATCCAGCTGGCAGGCAAGGACGAGCGCTACGTGCTGCAGTCGGTGCACATGCTGATCGACGGTGATTTCGATCGCCCCTGGAAGCCAGGTGAGCGGCGCCGCACTGAATTCGTGATCATCGGCCGCGATCTCGATGCCGATGGCCTGCGCGCGGGCTTCCACGCCTGCGTGGCCTGAATTCGCAATGGCACCGGCAGCTCCCCTGGTGAGCGAACGGCTCTGCGGCGATCTGCAGCAGCCGATCTCAGCCCTGACCTGGTCGGCCGACGGAGGCTTTCTGGCGATCGCCAGCGCCGGTGGTGAACTGCTGCTGCTCGATTTCCGCGCTGGCTGTGAGGAACTGCTGCGGGGCGAGCGCGACAGCAGCCTCGATGTGGTGGGCTTCAGTGGCGATGGCCAGTTCCTGATGGCCGCCGGCCAGGCCGGCGAGCTGCTGCTCTGGGAGCTGGGCGGCACCGGGGTGCGCCCGCTGGCCATGGATCCGATCCCGTTGGGCGGCGGCTGGATTGATGCGGCGGCCTGGCAGCCGGGTGGCCTGTTGCTGGCGGTGGCGGTCGGGCGAGAGCTGCGGCTCTGGGATGGGGCGAGTCGTCAGTGGCGTGAGCCACCGCTGGAATTGCCTGGCACCATTCAGGCCCTGGCCTGGAGCGCCGATGGGGTGCAGCTGGCTGCCAGCTGCCACGGTGAGCTGGTGCTCTGGCAGCCATGCCTGAGCACGCCGGCCGATCCGCCGCTGCGCAACCCAATCGCCTCGGCCGGCCTGGCCTTGGCCTTCTCCGGGCCGGGCCATCAGCTGGCCTGCGGGATGCTTGATCGCTCGTTGCTGGTGTGGCCGCAGGGCTCCCACGGCCAGCCCTGGCAGTTCAGCGGTTTCCCCGCCAAGGTGCGCCAGCTGGCCTGGAGCGAGCAGCCCGGCCGCCTGGCCCCGCTGCTCGCTAGTGCTGCCGCAGAGGCCGTGATCCTGTGGACCCAGGTGAAGCAGGGGGCCAAGGCCTGGCAACCCGAACCGTTGCTGTGGCACGGAAAACGCGTCAATGCGCTGGCCTTTGCGCCCAGGAGCACCCTGCTGGCCAGTGCCTCAAGCGACGGCACTGTGGCGCTCTGGGATGGCAAGGGGCAAATGTTGCAGCCGCTTGAGGGACAGGGCTGCGGCTTCAATGCCCTGGCCTGGCGACCTGATGGCCTCCACCTGGCTGCTGGTGATGCCGAGGGGCGTTGGTGGCTGTGGCCGGTGGTGGTGCCGGCCCGTGAGCGTCAGCGGCGTTCTGCCGGCAGCGGTTTTGGCTGAAGGACGTTCCAGCAGTCCGGCCTCCAGTCAGCTGCCGGAGCTGCGATTGGGATCGCACCCTCGCCTATGCTGAGAATGATTCTCGTTCTGCTCACGGCCAGGTTTGCTGCCGGTCTGGCTCCTTCCCGTCGCCCAATCGTCCCTTGCCGATCAAGCCCATGACCACCTTGCTGACCCGTGCAGGCGCTTTCTCCTTGGCTCTGGCTCTGGCCGCCTGCGGCGCGCCCCGCCAGGAGACTGGGGTCACTGCCTCTAACAAGGCGTTCAAGGTGGTCACCACCTTTCTGCCGATCACCCTGTTCACCCGCGCCGTGGCGGGCGACTGCGCCACGGTCACCGCACTGATCCCTCCCAACCTGGGCCCCCACGACTTCCAGGCCAAACCGGGCGATCTGACTTCCCTGCGCCAGGCCGGGGTGCTGGTGAAGAACGGCCTAGAGATGGAGAGTTTCCTAGATAAATTGGTCGCATCCGCCGAAAACCCGCAGCTGGTGGTGATCGACTCCAGCCGCGGCGTCGCCACCCTGGAGTCGGCGGATCACGGCCATGATCACGGCCATGACCGCAGCCATGATCACGGAGCTGCTAATCCCCACATCTGGCTGGATCCCTTGCGGGCGGTGCAGCAGGTGGAGACGATCCGCGACGGTCTGGTGAAGGCCGACCCCAGTTGCGCTGAGGGTTACAAGCGCAACGCAGCGGCATACACCGCCGAGCTGAAGCAGCTCAACAGCGACATCGCCAGCCAACTTGAGCCCTATCGGGGCAAAACGTTTGTGGCTTTCCACGACTTCGCCCCCTACTTCGCCCAGCGCTATGGGCTCAAAGCTGATTACCTGGTGGATGTGCCCGAGCTCAATCCAGCACCGGCTGATCTCCAGCGGGTGGCGGCCGCGGTGAAGACCAGCCAGCTCAAGGCCCTGCTGAGCGAACCCCAGGAAGGCAACCGCTCCTTTAATGCCTTGGCTAAGGATCTAGGGGTGAAGGTGGTGGTGTTTGATCCGATGGAGACAGCCACGGAGGATGCCTCGCGCGATCCCTCGACCTATCTGAAGCTGATGCGCCGCAACGTGGCTGATCTGCGCCAAGCCTTCGGCCAATGACAGACAACGCCCCAGTGCTGTCGGTTGATGGCCTGAGTGTTCGCCGTGGCGAGCAGCTGGCTGTGGAGCAGGTGAGCTTTCAGCTCGCCCGCGAAACTGACACGGCCCTGGTGGGTCCCAACGGTGCCGGCAAGAGCAGCCTGGTAGCTGCTTTGTTGGGTCTGCTTCCCAGGGCCTCAGGCAACGTGGAGATCCTTGGCCATGCGCTGGGTCCGGCGGGTGAATTGCCCCGTTCGGTGCGTGCCCAGATCGCTTACTTGCCCCAGAGCCTGGCATTGCAGGGCCGCTTCCCCCTCACGGTGGGCGAATTCGTGGGCTTTGGCTTTGATCAACCAGGCCTGAGCTTGGCCTGGCTGGGCAACAAGCGCCGAACCAAGGCCATGCTCCGTGCCCTGGAGCGCACCGGCTGCCAGGACCTGGAGGAACGCCGGCTCAGCGAGCTCTCCGGTGGCCAGCTCAAGCGAGTGTTGCTGGCCTTCTGTGTGGTGCGGCCCCGTCAGTTGCTGGTGCTCGATGAGGCGCAGGCCGGTCTCGATGCCCCCAGCAGCGAGCAGTTCCAGGAGCTGCTGCTGGACCTGCGTCGCCAGGAAGGCTGGACCGTGCTGCAGGTGTCGCACGATCTGGAGATGGTGCGCCGCAGCTGTGATCAGGTGTTGTGCCTAAATCGGCGCCTGCGTTGCAGCGGTGCCCCCGACCATGCCCTCAGCCCAGCGCGGCTGGCCGAGCTCTATGGCCCCAATGTGGTGCCTTACCGCCATAACCATGCCGGGATTGCTGGCCATGGCTGATGCCGCAGGCTTGCTGGAGATTGTTGGCCAGCCATTCATGCAGCGGGCCCTGCTCGGCGGCTTGCTTACCGGCGCCCTGGGCGGGCTGCTGGGCAGCTTCGCAGTGCTGCGTCAGCTCTCGTTCTTCAGCGATGCCCTCGGTCATTCCGCCCTGCTGGGCATCAGCCTGGGAATCCTGCTGGGGGTCAATCCCACCCTGGTGCTGATCCCTTTCGCAGTGGTGTTCGCCCTGCTGGTGAACCAGCTGGTGGCCCGCAGCGGCCTACCGGCAGACGCCCTGCTGAACATCGTGTATTCCACCTCCCTGGCCTTTGCGGTGGTGGCCCTGAGCCTGGTGGAGACCTACCGCGGCGGCATCCAGCAGCTGCTGTTCGGCGACATCCTCGGCATCAGCTGGAGCGATCTGACGGTGATCGCGGTGCTGTTGCTCGGTGCCTTGCTCTATCTCGCCTTGAGCCTGCGGGCCCAGGTGCTGCTCACCCTCAACAGCGATCTCGCCGGAGCCTTCGGGGTGGGAGCCAACCGTCACCGCCTGATCTTCATCGTGCTGCTGGCGGTAGTGGTGGCGGTGTCAATCAAAGCGGTGGGGGTGCTGCTGATCAGTGCCTTTGTGGTGATCCCGGCCTGCGGGGGGCGGCTCGTGAGCCGCCACTTCCCGCTCTATGCCCTCGCCTCAGCCACCTTGGGCGGTGGCTGTGCCTTGCTGGGCCTACTGGGCTCCGGCCTCACCAACCTGCCCTCCGGTCCGTGTGTGGTGATCGTGCAATTCCTGGGCTTTCTGGCGGCGCTGCTGGTGAGCCAGCTCAGTCCCAGGAGCGGGGTGCTGGCTTCAGCCACAGCAGTGGCAAGCAGAAGCAAGCCATCAGGGGCCCGGGAGGCAGGTTGAATCCCAGCGCTAGGCCGCAGCCGGTGACGCCTACCCCCACGCCCAGCCCGGCTACCAGGCGTAGGGCCTGAGCCAAGCTCTCGGCGCGTGAAAGAACTGCCAGAGAAGGGGCGCAGATCAGCGCCATCACCAGGGCTAGGCCCACGGCGGCGGTGGCACTGACTACGACCAGGGCCGTGAGAGCGGCCATCAGCAGCCGCAGGCCGCGCAGCGGCAGTTCGATGTCAGCGGCGCCCTCCGGGTCTAGCCCCAGCCACTGCAGCTGGTGGAAGCGCAGCCGCAGCACCAGTAGGAGTAGGGCCAGGGCCGCTAGCAGGCGCAGCAGGTCTGCGGGGCCTGCCACCAGCAGATCGCCGAACAGCAGGCCATCGAGATCCACCGGCAATTCCAGGCCTTGGACCAGGAGCACCCCCAGTCCGAGGCTGGCGGCCAACACGGTGTTGAGCACGGCCTCCGCCTGGCCGCTGCCGGAGGGGCGGCCCGCCATCAGCAGCTCGGCCAGGAGCACCGCACCGATGGCCCCGCCCATGCCACCCAGCAGCTCCGGCAAGCCAAGGGCCTTGGCTATCACGACGCCGGGCAATACGGCGTAGGCCATTAGATTCGTGGTAAGCACTCGTTGCTGCACCACCAACAGCGTGCCCAGCAGGGGGCACACCAGGCCACACAGCCCGGCCAGGAGGAAGGGAATCAGCCACCAGGGCTCCATCAACACGTTCATTGCCGATCCCCAGGCCCCAGCTGGCCGTGCTCTAGGTGCATTTGCGGCACCTGCTCCAGGCTGCTTGGTAGATCCCCGTGGGCGGTAAGAACCACCGCCGTTCCATCAGCCGCCAGCGCCTGGATCAGGGCGCCGAGCTGCTCGCGGCTGCGGTTGTCAAGGCAGGCAAAGGGTTCATCGAGCAGCAGCACGGCCGCCTGACGGGCCAGGGCGCGGGCGATCAGGGCCCGTTGTCGCTGGCCGCCCGAGAGGCTTGCGATCGGGGCTTTGGCCAAGGCGGCCAGACCCACCTGCTCCAGGGCGGTGTGGCTGCGTTGGGGGTGGCCGCCGCAGCCCAGGCCCACCAAGCCGGCCAGGGTGATTGGGTAGTGCCAGCGCAGGCTTGGGGCCTGGGGCACCAGGGCCAGTCGCCTCCGCTGGCCTTTAAGGGGGCGGCCGCATAGGCGCACCCAGCCTGCGGTGGGCTGCAATTTGCCTTGCAGCAGCTGCAGCAGGGTTGATTTGCCGGCCCCGTTGTCACCCCGTATCAGGGTGCATGAACCGTTCGTGACATCCAGGTTGATGGACCGCAGAACGGCGGTTTTGGCGTAGCCAAAGGCGAGCTGGCGAGCCTGAAGTAAGGGCGCATCCACGGGCGGAGCCAAGAAACAGCGGGGCCAGTGCCCCATGTGGCACCCATTGTGCCTGGCAATGAATGAGAATCGTTATCATTCTCATTATGCTGCAGGGTGCTGATGTCCGTGGTTTTTGTCAGTCGGGTGTGTCGCCCGGGGCTGCTGGGTGCGCCGGCGTCGGCTCTCGTCACCCTGCTTGCTTGCCTGCCCCCTGCCGCTGCTGCCCCGGCTCCGATGGTGGTAGCCGCTGATGGTGTGCTGTGTGACCTCACCAGCACCCTCGCTGCCGAGCAGGTCAAGGTGCTCTGCCTGATCCCGGCCGGCGCCGATCCCCATCAGGCGGTCCTGCGCCCCCGGGATCGTCAGGCCCTGGCCGAGGCCAAGTTGGTGCTGGTCAATGGCTATGGACTTACCCCTGCCCTGCAACGGGTGAAGATCTCGGTTCCGCGGGTGGCGGTGGCGGAGCTGGCTGTTCCGGAAAGCCCCGGCCGTGATCCGCACGTATGGCACAACAGCAGCCAGGTCGCCGCCATGGTGTCAGTGGTGGAAGAGCGTTTGATCGCACTATTGCCAAGTAGCGCAGCTTCGGGCGTGCGGCAGCGCAGCCAAGCTGCTCGCGCTGTGTTGGATGGGCTTGGCAACTGGACCGGTGCTCAGATCCGCACCGTGCCTGAGTCCACACGAGTTCTGGTTACTGAACACCGTGCATTCAGCAGCTTCGCGCGGCGTTATGGCATCCGGGAATTGCCCCTGCTGGATGCCTACACAACTGCTGGCGCGCTGCGGCCAGCCACTCTCGCCGCGATGACCAAGGCAATCCAGGAATCGGGCACCCGTCAGCTGTTCGCCGAATCATCGCCGGTGTCGAAAACCCTGCGGCGGGTTAGTCGCAGTAGCGGGGTGCCGGTGAATCCCACCCCCCTGGTGGCCGATGGCCTGGCGCCAGGGCGCTCCACCGTGCAGACCGCCACGGGCAATGTCTGCACCTTTGTAAATGGCCAGGGCGGGCGTTGCGATCGCGCCGCTGCCGACCAGCTCGCCCAGCGCTGGGCTGCCATCCGCTGACCCGGGTCGCCGCATCAGTCCCCACCGCGCCAGGCACCCCAGCCTCCAACACCCCAGTTTTGCCTGCATCAGCCATGCCTTTGTTTCGCCCATCCCCGTTGGCTCTGCCGCTTTTTCTGCTGGCCCCAGCTGGGATTGCCCTGGCCTGCGCCTTGCCCGCTCCGGTGCGGGCCCATGGCGCCGCCGGCGGCGCTGAGCTTGCCCCCGGCGAGTTTCTAATGGCCCCGGTGCTCACCATCGAGGGCCATGCCGGCCTGGAAAACAACCTGGAGGATCGTCCCCGCCACTACGCCATCGATGGCCTGATTGGTGTGGTGATGGAGTGGGGGCTGCCCAATCGGGGCAGTTTTGCCATCGAAGCCATGATCGGCCCGGCCTTTGTGTGGGGGGAAGCTGAACATTTCTATGGCCGGGTGCATCAACACGACGACCACGACGACCACGACGAGCACGACGACCATGCTGGCGACGACGACCATGACCACGACGAGCACGATGTAGCTGAGGGCCATGGCGGTGCCCCTTTCCAGCGCGTCGACATC
Source organism: Cyanobium sp. ATX 6E8 (assembly GCF_024346335.1). Lineage (NCBI taxonomy): Bacteria > Bacillati > Cyanobacteriota > Cyanophyceae > Synechococcales > Prochlorococcaceae > Cyanobium > Cyanobium sp. ATX 6E8. The sequence goes on from NZ_JAGQCT010000002.1 coordinate 272,105, forward strand.
AAGGGGCAGCTGCAGGCCCGCTATGCCCCGAACGATCGTCTCTCATTCATGGCCGAATGGAAGCCTTATTACGTCACCCGCAACCAGGGGGAAGATGTCAAGGGGCTCAAGAATGAGGTGGGGGTTGGCGTGGTGTGGGCCCTGGGGGATGGCGATGTGAATTTTGCCCTGGGCGATGGCCTCGAAACCATTGCCGATGGCTTTTTTCTATCCCTGGAAAATCGTACGGGCTGGGAATCTGATGGCACCTACATTGGCAACTACACAGACCCATGGCTGGGATTTGGATTCAATGTTGACAAGCTCAATGTGACCCTTACTGGGGGGCCGCGTTTCTATAGCCCCGGCAGCTACTCAGGCCTTTCCAGCCGCACCGACTGGGGTGGTGAGTTGGCACTGGAAGTGCCTGTGAGTCCCGGCACAGTCTTGTTCGCCCACTGGAAGCCGATCTACAGCAGCCAAGGGGGCGATGGTTGGGGCCGTGGCTGGCAGCACCACATCGGCACGGGGGTGACCTTCCGGTTCTGAGTCAGGCGTGGGCCAGCAACTGCCTGCCCGGAATCACGCTGAGCCGTGCCGTCACGCGAACCCCCGTGCCCGCTCCTGGGACCTGCTGCCGGCGGTAAGAAAGTCAAAGCGATCAGTGCCGGGGTCGTAGATGGTGTAGTTGACGCCAGCCCCGATGCCGATCACCTGGCGCTTGGGAACGCTCTGCTGCTGGTGCCGTTGGCCCTCCAGATCCCGCACCTGCGACTCAATGCCGCCGCCAGTGAGTTCGATGCTGAACTGCTGGCCGCTGCGCGCCGTGAACAGCCGGTTCACCTCCATGCGGGTGAGCCGATCAAGCAACAACAGCGGTGAGCTGTCCGGGCCCAGGCTGTCTTCCACGGTGGCCGAGCTGGCATGCAGCAGGGCGCAGTCGAGCTCGATGAAGCCGAACTGCAGCTCCGCCAGCCAGCCCATGTGGCCGGGATCCACGGCCTGGAGCAGGGCATCCACGGCCGTCTCCCCCTGGCTGAGGCGCAGGGCATCGGCTCGCCGCCCGCCCCGGTATCCCCGTTCGGCCAGCAGCTGGTCCTCCCACCAGCCAAATAGGCACTGCGGCTGCAGCTCGCCACGACGCGGCTGCTGCAACCGGCTCAGCAGGGCATCGCAATTACGCGCCGGACCGATCACATCCCCCAGCACAAACAGGGTGTCCACCCGCCGGGTCTGCCGCAGTTCTTCCTGGATGGCCTCATAGACCTCCAGATCACCGCGCAAACCACTGATCAGGGCCCAGCGTGCCATCAGCGCTCACACACGTGGCTGGCGTCATCGGCCCGCTCGGCGTACTCGAAGCCATGGCGCAGGCGCCACGCGAAGATCGCCGGAAGGCCGGATTCGACGATGGCCCGGCAGGCGCGCTCCACGTCGTAGGTCACCTCCCGGATCTCCACGCTGTCCGTTGCTTCGTCGTGAACCACATAGGTGGCGTTGGTGTTGCCATGGCGCGGCTCACCCACCGAGCCGGCGTTGATGATGCGGCGCACCGGCAAATTGATTTCTCTTTCTACGGATGGGCCGCCGCTGGCTACACCTTCCTGCACGCGCACCCTGATCGATCCATCCCGCAGCTCCCTCACATAGGGATGATGGGTATGACCACAGAACAAGGTGTCGGCTCCGGCGGTTTCGACCCGCTCCAGCGCCGCGAAGGCATCCATGTTGGGCAGCAGATATTCGTGCTGACTGTTGGGACTGCCATGGACGAACAGCAGCCGATCGCGTCGCAAGGACATCGGCAGGCTGGCGAGGAAGGCCTTGTTCTCCTCGCTCAGCTGCTCGGCCGTCCACTGATGGGCCAGATGGCCTCGCCGTTCCGCCAGCTGGGAGGGGTAGCTGCAGTCGCAGGCGTTGAGGCCTTCGATGATGTCCTCATCCCAGCAGCCCTGGCAGGTGGGAATGGCGCGCTGACGAATTAGCTCCACCACCTCATTGGGCTGGGGGCCGTAGCCCACCAGATCGCCCAGGCAGGTGATGGTGTCGATGCCCTGTTGGTCGATGTCGGCGAGCACGGCCTCCAGGGCGGCGTGGTTGGCGTGCAGGCAGGAGATCACGGCATGGGCCATGGCGATCAGGCGGCAGGGGATGGATGGGGCAGGGCCTCGCTGAGCAGGCAGTCGGCGAGGGTTCGCTCGATGGCGCCGGGATCGAGATCCTTGCCCTGCACAACGAGGCGCGACAGTCGCTCCGGGCGGCAGTCAGGCGGGGCGATCGTCTGCAAGGGCAGAAACTGGGAGCCCTCCTGGCTCACCATCCAGTTGCAAAAAAAGGCCCGGCCATCGGGCAGGTTCATCAGGGCCTTGGCGCGGTACACATCGCCATAGGCGCCGTTCACCAGTTCAAACCAAAAACTGCTCAGGCTGGCCGGATCCCACACACTCCCAGCGAGGTTCCTTTGCCAGGCCTGCAAACTGCTGAAATCCAGGGTGTCCTGGCGGGGTAAGGCGGTGTCTCTCCCGAAGTGCAAATGCTCGTCGGGCCTGAGATGCAAGGCCTCCAGTTGGGGAACCACGCGCCGGTCCACCCCACCAAGACCCGATTCCGCCGGCGGCTGGAACTGGGGCAGTTCAATCATCGCCAGAAGGTGCTCCGGCCTTGGTGCCAGGGCCTGATCGAGATCGGTCAGATCCAGCAGCCTCGGGCACTGGTCCTGCAGGTAGGCCAGATCGATACCGCCGTCAGGCGCCTGGGCGAGCCCTTCGTCGGGGTAGCCGGCCAGCCGCAGATACCCGCATGGGCCTCGATGGTTCTGGAGCCGGTTCAGGATCCAGCTGGTTTTACCGCAGCCAGGCGGTCCGGAGATCAGCAGGGTCTGGCTCATGGCAGCGCTACGCAGGCCTCGAGCTGGGCCTTAAGCGTTGCCTGGTCAATGCCCTTGCCGATCACCACCACTTTGGTGTGGCGCTCTGAGCCATCGGGCCAGACGGAGTCATCGATCGTGAAGCGCTTGCCGCAGAGATGAAACAGGTGGCGCCGCTCGCTTTCGCGGAACCAGAGCACCCCTTTGGCGCGGAACACCGTGTCGGGCAGTTGGTTGTCGAGGAAGTGCTGGAAGCGGCGCAGATCAAACGGCGCCTCCACTGCCAGGGATACGGAGCTGAAACCCTCCAACTCCGGCGTATGGGCGTGGTGATGGTGATGGGCGTGATCGTGAGGCTCGTGGTGATGCTCGTGGTCGTCCTCGCGCGCGTCCTCGGTGGCCTTCAGCGCCGCCAGGCGATCGGTTTCGAACAGCCCCACGCTCAGCAGCAGGCCCAGGGGAACATCACCACGACTGGCCCGCAGGATGCGAGCGTCGGTCTTGATTGCCCGCAGCTCGGCCTCAACTTCTTTCAGCCGTTCCTCATCCACTAGGTCGGCTTTGTTGAGCAAAAGGATGTCGCCATACACCACCTGGGCGCGAGCGATCGGGCTCTCGAGGGCCGTGGCGCTGAAGTGTTCTGCATCGATCAGGGTGATGATCGAATCGAGCCTCAGCCGATCGCGCAGGTCCCCGGCCATGAAAGTCATGGCCACGGGAAGCGGATCGGCCAGACCGGTGGTTTCCACCACGATCAGATCCAGTGGCTCGGGTCGCTCGAGCACCCGATGCACCGCCTCCTGCAGCTCCCCATTGATCGAGCAGCAGATGCAGCCGTTGCTGAGCTCCACCATCTGATCACTGGTTGCCACCACGAGCTCGTTGTCGATCCCCACCTCGCCGAATTCATTGACCAGCACGGCACTGCGCAGCCCCTGCTGGTTGCTGAGGATGTGGTTGAGCAGGGTGGTCTTGCCTGCGCCGAGGAAGCCGGTGAGCACGGTGACGGGGACCTGGATGACCTGCTGGACCATGGACCACCATCAGCGAGAACGGTTCTCATTCTGCTCGATCGGCGCGGGCCATGTCGACGGCGCAGCTCCCTTGCTGAGGCACGATGTGTACATGTGCACATCTGGTACCCATGTCCGCGCCTCAACGCCACTGCACCTCCACACGGGAAGGCAAGGTCATGCTGTCCTGCTGGATTTCCGAGGAGCTGCGCCAAGAGCTTGATCGGGCCTGGGCCGAGCAAGGTCTGATGCCCCATGGCCGTACGCAGAAGGGCATGGAACAGATGATCAAATACTTTCTTGCTAATCAGTCCTTAGTAGTGGTTCCCCACTTTGCTAGGCACTCCCTGAAAAACAAGTGATGGACAGGGTTCTTGGGGGTGCTGCTGGTCCATCTGGAGGTTTTGAACTCTTTTTGAACTTGTTCCCCCACTTTGTCAGGGGTCTACGGGACGGGCAATCCACCTCATTGTGGACCATCAAGAGGTGGTTTTGTTGGGAGATGCCAGGCAGTTACATCAAAAAGTAAATTATCTTTTCAAGAAAAATTTCCTGGCAAATTATTTTCAATGAGGTTCATATCAAAAGGGCAAAAGCAAAACCCTATAGATTAAAATGGAAGAATTCTTATTGATAGTATCTACTGCTCTTCCTTGATGCTGCTACTCGGTAATTGTATATTGCTGATTGACAAAATCCCATAAATCATCTATGCCACCCTCAAAACCAAGTTCTTCAGCATCTTCGTCATTCATAGTGTCAAGAATATCATAAGCACTGTCCATAGTTAAATCAGCAAAATTTTTCACTTTTGGATTGTTCCACTCATATTCTTCCTCACTTGTAATTGATAAATTCATAACATTACCTCAACCCCTTCCAGGAAATCTTCTTGCCATTTCCTCCACTTCTGTTTTCTAAGTCTTGGATTTTGTCCTGCCTTGCTTGTGTATCAGGAGTATCCATATTTGATTGTAGACCATTTCTTTTGTGTGCCTGCTTCATCCTACTTATGATATCCTTATAGGTTTTCTCTTTCTTGTTATCTTTTTCCATTGTAAGTTCTACTGATAAGGTCTGCTAGAAAAGCATCTGGTTTTATTCTTGCTCTCTTTGCTAACTCCAAGAGCATTTGGTATTCTACATTTTGTAGTTTGTATGCGTTCAGGGGTCGGGACGCCCGGCCGCACGAATGCAAGCCTGATCACTCACTGCTGAGCGATCAGAGACTCTTCCTTGCTCGTTCTTCTTCCCTCAGGGATCGCTCAGCAGTGACGGCATCACCCCACCGCGGTGATGGGCGATCCAGGCCTGCTCGAGGAACTCCCAGACATCGCGGCCTTGTTGCCGCAGGGTGGTGGTGACCGTGAGCAGGCGGCTGCGGCACATGGCACCGCTGGCTGATTGGACGCCGTGACTGATCTTGCGCTGAATCACCGATTGGCGCAGGGCACGCTCTGCGGCGTTGTTGGTGGGCTCGATTCCCTCGTTCTCCAGGAAGGTCCACAACCCACCTGCCACCTTCTGGAGCTGCTGGCAGGTGCGCACCGTGCTGGCCCACGGCGTTCGCTCGCCGCGCTGGTAGCCCAGCTCCACTACCTGCTGCAACGTGGTCTCAAATGCCTGGCGAATCGGCCGGCAGCTTTGCTGCAAGGCGGGCCAGTCAATCTTTCCCTCCTTGTAGCGGTGCCAGAGGCCAAACAACTGTTGCTGCAAGCCCAGTAACTCCGCTCCGAATTCAGCACTGGCGCCCGGGCGTTCGGCGATGGCGACCAGATCGCGGATCAAATGCGCCCAACACAGCTGCCTTTGCATCACCGGCAGGTGGTTGTAGGCCGAGAAGCGATCGCTCACGACAATCCCGCCAAAGGCGTTCCCCAGCAGCTCGATGGCGGCGGCCGTCGATCGACTCAGGCCTTGGATGAATACCGTCACCACGGCGGTGACCATGACCCACTGCCAGCCCCGCTTTCCAGTGGGATTGTTGCCGTCAGCATTGCCAGTGGGGGCGCCGGTTTCATCGACGTAGGCCACCGGTTGCCGACGGGCTGCATCCAGCGCTTCTGCCATCGGTTCCGCCAATGCTGCACTCAGGCGCTGGCGGACCCGTGCAATCGCCCCACAGCTCATCTCCACACCCACCAGCTGCTGGAGCAGGGCCTGGGTCTTGCTGAAACTCAACGGAAAGGCACTGCCCAGCAGGCCCACCAGGGCACTGAGCCTTGGGCCGTAGTGGCTGGCCTCCACATCCGCCGGCAACGAGGCGCAGGTGCTGGTGGAACAGCAGGGGCAGACCAGGCGATGCAACCGGTGCTCAATCACCAGCGGCGTGATCGGCGGGATCTCGATCACCTGATGGCGCAGGGGTTCTGGATCAATACCGTCCAACAGCTGACCGCAACGGCGGCAGGCATCGGGGTGGTGTTCCACCACCTCATCCACCCGCTCGATCGGCAGCAGTTCCGGCCCACTGCCGGGATGGCCCTGCTGTCCGCCCCGCTTGCGGCCGCTGCCCTTGCGCCGCTCAGGCGGCTTAAACCCAAGCCCGTCACTGGAGGGAGGTTTGGAGGAGTTGCGGGAGCTGCGACCAATCCGCTCCCGCAGGCTGGCCAGCTCGCTCGCCAGGGCGGTGAGTTGGCTGCGGAGCAGCTCAATCTCCTCATGCTGGGAAAGGATCAGCTCTCTTGCACCAGCCGGCCAGGTCTCCCAGTCAGCTTCTGAAATTCCGGCCGGAGGTGTGCTCATCACAAGCAGTCTCTGCCTGAGATGCAACCGGGAATCAAGCTGCCGTCAAGGGTTCAGCAGGGACAATGTTCGTGACGTGACCCCCTTTGTTGGTCCAAGCCTTATGAGAGTTGGTGGGTGTGGTCATGCGGCAACTCCCTGTTGAGCTGCCTCCAGGGGCGTACGCCCCTGGAGGGCCGAGTGCGGCCTGAGAGAGTTG
>NZ_JAGQCT010000020.1:0-35398 GCF_024346335.1 Cyanobium sp. ATX 6E8
CTGAGGACCCCGAATTTGAAACCTTCTACACGAAGAACATTCTTCTGAATGAAGGTCTGCGTGCCTGGATGGCACCGGCTGACCAGCCGCACGAAAACTTCGTCTTCCCTGAAGAGGTTCTGCCCCGCGGCAACGCTCTTTGATTCAAGGGATCAATGGTTTTTGCCGATCAAGCGCTCCCACGGGGGCGCTTTTTTCTTGGCTACATTTACAGCGTTCTGTCAGCAGTGGTGTGGCGCCGTCCTGGCCCTTGGGCTCAGGTGGTGCCGAAGGCATCGCCGGCTGGCCCCAATCCCCAGAGGAGGAGGTGCCCGTGAGTTCCAGTTGTTTCACCCAGGGTCTGCTGATCGCGGAGAACGCCGGCTGATTTCGGCGCCTGATTCCTGATCAAACGGTTCCGCGCCAGAGCGGACCCGGCGAGAGCCCCCGGCACCACGGTCTTCGGACCCTGGAGCCGGGGGCATCGTTTTGGCAGCCTGTCGCCTGGCAGTTTCATGAACAGGCCATTGTGCGCAGTGGCACAGGAGCAGGCGCCACTCCTGTGTTATGGGGCGAATATGGGTGAGGCGCATCGCGCCATCTCGTGTGAGGAACCCATGAAACTCTTTAAGCAACTGCTGGTTGCTCCTGCAGCCCTCGGTCTGCTGGCCCCTGTGGCCGCTACCGCTGCTGAGCTCAACCTGGACGGCGTCAACAAGTACGCCTCCGAGGAGCAAGTCACCAGCATCTCCCAGTTCTCTGACGTCAAGCCCACCGACTGGGCTTACCAGGCTCTGTCCAACCTGATCGAGCGCTACGGCTGCGTCGCTGGTTACCCCGACGGCACCTACAAGGGTGGCCGGGCCATGACCCGCTTCGAAGCAGCTGCTCTTCTCAACGCTTGCCTCGACCGCGTCACCGAAGTGACCGACGAGCTCAAGAAGCTGATGGCCGAGTTCGAGAAGGAACTCGCCATCCTCAAGGGCCGCGTGGACGGTCTTGAGGCCAAAGTGGGCGAACTGGAAGCCAACCAGTTCTCCACCACTACCAAGCTGAAGGGTATCGCCACCATGGTGCTGGGCGGCGCCAGCAACACCGGTTTTGGTGACGAAGTCACCATGAACTACGACGTTCGCCTGAACTTCGACACCAGCTTCACCGGCAAGGACCTGCTGCGCACCACCCTGCGTTCCGGCAACTTCGCCGACTCCGCCTTTGGCAATGGCAATACTGCCTTGGAAGTGGCTTTCCAGGAAGATCAAACTGGTGCGCCTGGAGTTGACACGGTTGGTATCAACCGTCTCTTCTATCAATTCCCCGTTGGCGAGAACCTGACCGCCACCTTCGGCGCCAAGGTCCGTCAAGATGACATGCTGGCCATGTGGCCTAGCGTTTATCCCTCCGACAGCATCCTCGACCTGTTCACCTATGCAGGTGCTCGTGGTGCTTACACCCTGAACCTCGGCGCCGGTGTTGGCCTCTGGTATCAAAAAGAGGGCTTTAGCATCAGCGCAAACTTCGTTTCTGCTGAAGCTGCTTCTGAAGATTCCACCTCTGGTGTTGATGAGGCTTACACCTTCACTGCCCAGGTTGGCTACGCCGGTAGCAACTGGGGTGCCGCCCTTGCTTACACCTACTCGGATTTCGTTGAGTTTGATGGCGTTTATGCCAACAACATGGGCCTGAGTGCTTACTGGCAGCCTTCTGAGGCCAGCTGGGTGCCCTCTATCAGTGCTGGTTTCGGCTACGGCACTTCTAACGCAGCTCTCCTCGACGACAACTGGAGCTGGATGGTTGGCCTGCAGTGGGCTGATGCCTTCGTGAAGGGCAATGATCTTGGCATGGCCATAGGTAGCGCTGGGCAAGTCGGGGTTGGCGCGGGCAATGGAACCGGCGGCATCTGGTTCGATGACGGCAACAAGACCCTGGCTTACGAGCTGTGGTACAAGTTCCAAGTCACCGACAACATCAGCGTGACCCCCGCTTTCTTCTACATCGAGAACAGCGGAACATCCGATACAGCTGGCGGCCTGCTGAAGACCACCTTCAAGTTCTGATCCTCAGAACACAACTGGGCCGGATCCCTCACACTTCCGGTCTTTTGTCCTCCACTTCTCAACACACCCCTCGATCAACCCCGGCGCAAGCTGGGGTTTTTTATTGTTGGCCTTTCGAGGCATTGCCCTGGCTGCTGCCGATCCCTATCGCGTGCTGGGCGTGTCGCCTGCTGCCACGGCTGCCGAAATCAAGGCCGCCTACCGCGCCCTGGTGAAGCAGCACCACCCCGATGCCGGTGGCGACGACCGCACAATCCTGGCCCTCAATGCCGCCTGGGAGGTGTTGCGAGATGTCGATCGCCGCCGGCGTCACGACCACGCCTGCCGCACCACCACAACCCGTCAAAGGGGCAAGGCGCCAGACAAGTCTGCTGCTCCCCCTACGGCAACGGCCACTGAGCAGGATCTGCTTGCTTGGCTGCAGCTCGTGGTGGCTCCGTGCGATCGGTTTTTCGCTCAGGTGATCAACTCCTTCCCGGGCCAACTCAAGTCTTTGGCCGCCGATCCCTACGACGACGCCTTGATGGAGGCGTTTTGCCGTTTTCTGGAGGTCAGCCAGGCGCGCCTGGTCAAGGTGGAAGCCCTCTACCGCTCCCGCTCCTGTCCAGCAGGGGTAGAGAGCTTCAGCCTCGCCCTCTACCACTGCCTCAGCCTGGTGAAGGATGCTTTCGCTGATCTCGAGCGTTACACGCTCGGCTACGTGGATTCCTATCTGCGCGATGCCCGTGAGCTGTTGCGCCAGGCCAAGGCTCGCCGCAGCCAGTTGCTGGCCGATTCCCGTCAGCTGCGGCGTTGAGGGCGTGCGCCCGGCAGAATGAGCTCTGCCGCCAGCACCGTGTTGATCGGCTTTTTGTGTTTGGTTCAGTGCTTCGGCCTGACTATCAACCGGGTCTGAGTGATCTCGACTTCCTGGTTGATTTCCAGCCGATGCCGCCTGTTCGCAAGGCCCATGCCTTTTCGGCATGCGTGATGCGCTTCACCATTTGCTTGGTGCTGAGGTGGACTTGGTGATGGCTGGTGCGGTGCGTAATCCGATCATTGCTCGTGAGATTGCAGCCACCTGCCAGCAGATCTGTGGCATGTGATCCGGATCCCATCTTCTACCGTTTGATGATCAATGTTGGGTGACATGACTACAGCCTCCTTTGCTCACGGCAACCGTCTATCCGGGCGAGGGTGGGCTCTCCGCAGCCATTGCTGACCCCGGCAGCAACCGGCAGCTGTTGGAGCCGACGACGGCGTTGGTGTCTGAGGAGGCGGTGGGGACGGTTAAATGGGACGATCCCTCAGCTTTAGCCAAGGCAGCCGAAGTTGCCGGGGCTAGAATTGTGAATCAACTTCCGCCATCGACGCATGACGCCCCTGCTGAAGCGACTCGAAGAGCAAGCTCGAACTCTCTGCCCTGAGGACAGAGCAAGACTTGCTGAGGTGATGCTGGAATCTTTGCATTCTTCAACAAATGAAATTGATTCTGCCTGGCAGGACGAGGTTGCGCACCGTCTAGACGCTGTTGATCGTGGATTGATGCCAACCCATAGCGCTGATGATGTATTTGCCGAAGCGAGTGCGATCCTTCGGTGAGAACCGCTCGGATTGCGGATGCAGCCAAGCTTGAGCTGATTGCGGAAGTAGAATACTTTGAAGGTAAGGAAGCTGGATTGGGCTCCCGGTTTCTGTCTTCAGTTCAAGAAGCGGTGTTGCGTGCTCTTATATACCCCTTGACTGGTTCGCCTTACAGGGGAAATACCCGGCGATTGCTCGTCAAGGATTTTCCGTTTGCCGTTGTCTATCGTTGCCACAAGGATGAAATCGTCATCTTTGCGTTCGCACATCTCTCTAGACGACCAGGATACTGGCGATCACGAATCGATAACGCTTAATCGAGCTCTTCAATAGAGCTTGATTCCCGCCTTGCCAGGTGTTCTCATGCCATAGGAAACGCTTCCAGCTGATCGAGCCGCAGCCACACATCCGGCACCGGCCTCCGCCAACGCAGCTGGGCGTAGTCGCCCTTGATCGCCAGGATCTCGCCGGGCCCCTCGATCACATAGCCCGGCAGGCCATCGCTGGCGCTGGCCTCCAGGCTGCCGGCGTAGGCCGCACTGTTGACCCGCACCAGGCTGCCTTTCTTCAGTGCCGGCTGGCTGGGAGGAGCGGCGGCGGCATCAGCCATGGCAAGAAGTCCAGTTGGCCACAGGCTAAGGCCGCCGGCGCAGGCCAGGCTTCGATGCCTATCGTCCAAGAACGCGAGAGAGGAAGGATGCGCCTGCTGCTGCTGGGTTGCTCGGGGTTCGTCGGCCGGGAGCTTGTTCCCTTTCTGCTCGAGCTTGGTCACGAAGTGACCCTGGTGAGCCGACAGGCCCAGCCCTTCCCGTCCCTGGTGGGCAAGCGTCTCGCCTGCCTCCACCTTGATCCCGCCGATCCCGCCAACTGGGCCCACAACGGCCTCGACGTGGCTGTGTCCCAGTCCGATGGCGTGGTGAACCTGGCTGGCGAGCCGATCGCTGAGCGCCGCTGGACGCCGGCCCACCGGGACGTGTTGCTACAGAGCCGCGTGCGCACCACCGAGCTGCTGGTGGCGTCCATGGCGCGGCTTGAGACGCCCCCGGCGGTGCTGGTGAGCGGATCGGCCGTGGGCTTCTACGGCACCAGCCTGGAGGCCCGCTTCCAGGAAACCAGCCCGGCCGGCAACGACTTTCTGGCCGAAATCTGCCAGCGCTGGGAAGCCGCCGCCGATCAGGCCCCCGTTGGCTGTCGGGTTGTGAAGCTGCGCATCGGCATCGTGCTGGGCCCCGACGGCGGCGCCCTTGGCAAGATGCTGCCGGTGTTTCGGATGGGCTTCGGCGGACCGGTGGGTTCCGGTCGCCAGTGGATGAGCTGGATTCACCGCCACGACCTCTGCCGCCTGATCGCCACCGCCCTGGAGGACGTCTCGTTCAGCGGGGTCTACAACGCCGTGAGCCCGGAGCCCACCACCATGGGCAGCTTCGCCCTTGCCCTGGGGCAGGCCCTGGGCCGGCCCAGCCTGTTGCCCGTGCCTGGGCCGCTCCTGCAACTGCTGCTCGGTGACGGGGCCCAGGTGGTGCTTGAGGGTCAGCAGGTGCTGCCTGAACGTTTACAGGCCCAGGGCTTTGCCTACCAATACCCCCAGCTCAACGCTGCCCTCGCTGCTGCCACCAGCCCAGCATCCCACTGAGCAGGGCGGCCCCCATCAGCAGCCCGATCGCCGGGGTGAACAGCGGCTCCCATAGCCGCTGAAACAACTCCAATGGGGCTTCCACCTTCTGGCTGTGCAACACCACCGCCGTGGCAAACCAGAGGGCCCCGGCGATCACCACGAACACATCCACCACCAGCACCGTGTCCATGGCGCCTTTGAGCTGCCGCAGCAGGCCTGGAGAAGAGTCGGGCGCCGTCATGGCCGATTCGGGGAGGTGAGGGCGGCAGGATCCGCCAGAAGCTCCATGATCGCCGAGGCCATCGCGGCACTGCCGCCCGGCCTGCCGATCCGCTCCAGGCCGATGGCCGCCAGCTCTCGCTGCAATCGGGGGCCGTGGTGGGGATCGCGCTGCTGATCCAGCAGGCTCTGCACCAGGTGGGCCGAGGTGGCCAGGGTGCGGGCCTGGCCACTGGGGCCGGGGGCGCAGTGCACGCCGGGGCCCAGCAGGCGGCGCTGGGCTTCGGCAAAGCCCGCCGTGAACTGAGGGCCCCGCCCCGCCAGCTGCAACACCGGCTTGCCCAGCCCCACCGCCTGTTCGGCGGCCGTGCCGGCGGTGCACAGCACCAGCGCCGCGCCGCGCAGGATCTCGGTGAACTGCCCCCAGCCCAGCTCCAGCAGCAGCGGGCCGCGCACCAGGCGATCCTCCCCCTCCAGCCGCCAGCCGAGGCTCTGCCCCAGTTGGGCGATGCGGCGGCGGTCCAGGTCGGGCACCAGGGTGGCCCGTAGCCGCAGCCCCTGGACTTGCATCCAGTTGTCCGGCAACAGCGCCAACACCTGCAGCATCAGGCCCAGGTTGCGGGCTGCTTCCGGCAGGCGGCTGCCCGGCACCAGCGCCAGTTCCAGGCCCGCCGCTACCGCGTCCGGCGGGTGCTGCTGCCTGTGGGGGTTGGCCGCGCTCACCACATCGAGGAAGGGATTGCCCAGAAAGTGCACTGGCCGCGCCAGTTGCTGCGCGAGGTCGGTGGCGGTGAGGGAATCGCGGCTCCAGATCGCCCGGATGCTGGGCCGACCCAGCAGCCAGCCGCAGGGCCAGGACAGCCGCAGGCGGCCCTCGTAGTGGCTCGAGTAGGCCACCAGATACACGGCGGTGGGTAGCCCCGACAGCCAGCCCCCCAGCACCGCCAGCACATCGCCCACGGCCACCACCAGCCCGTAGTGCCGCCGGTGGCGGCGCAGCAGCAGCAGCCGGCCCAGCACGTAGAGCAGCTGGCCTTCCATCAGCTCGCTGAGGCGTCCGGCCAGGCTGGTGTAGCCCAGGCCGCCGGTGCTGCAGCTGCGGGTGCGCCCCAGCACCGGCACCCCCAGCTGGCGATAGGGGTTGCCATGACCCACCAGGGGCAGGGCTGCCACGGAAATGCCTTGCTGGATCAGCTGGGCAGCCACCAGGGCGCCGCTGAGGTCCTCCCCGTGGCCGTTGCTGAGCAGCAGAACCGGTTTCAACCCGCCAGCCAGGCCTTCACCTTGTCCATCGCCTTCCAGCCAGGTTTGCGCTGGAGGCCATCGGCAATCGACTCCTGCAGTTCTTCAGCCATCTCCGGCGCCATCGCCATCACACGCTGCACGATTTCGATGTGCTCCCGCACACCCTTGGCGCCGGTCTCGAGCATGGCCAGGCTCAGATTGATGCGGGCCTGCGGGTCCTGGGGATTGAGGCGAACGGCCGTCTTGGCGGAGCGCAGGGCTGCCTGGGGCTGGTCGTCGAGCAGCTGCAGCCAGGCCAGGCAGGTCCAGCCAGCCGACTGTCCGGGGGCCTGTTCGGTGATGGCGAGGAAGCTGTCGATCAGCTCTGCCGGCGCGGTCCCTTGCTGGTAGCGCTCCATGGCCTGGTCAAACAGGGAGGGGGCTTCCTGGGTGGTGGCTTCGGGGGAGGTCATGGGGCGTCGACAGGCCTGATCGTGGACTCAGATTGCCACCTTGTCGGCCAGCTCCACGATCAGCGGGGAGGTCTGCGCTGAGGAGCTTGGCCATGGCCTACACCGCAAACGAACTGCCGCAGCCGCAGGTCTGGGTGGCGTTGGGGTTGGTGAAATTAAAGCCGCCGCCGATCAGGGCACTGGAGAAATCCAGCTGCATCCCGTAGATGTAGAGGAGGCTTTTCGGGTCGCACACCACCTCGAAGCTGGGCGCCCCAGCTGGCTCATAGGTGTAGCGCTCGTCGTCGCTGCGGATCTCGGTCGGAGCGATGAAATCCATCGTGTAGCTCATGCCGCTGCAGCCTCCCGAGCGCACGCCCACCCGCAACACCTTGTCTGGGCCCTGCTGCTGCATCAGGGCGGCGAGCTGCTTCATGGCCGGCTCGGTGATCTGGATGCCCTTGCCGTCTCTGGCGGTGAAGGTGGCCTGGGGTACCGCGTCGGTGGCGGCCTGGGCTTCGGCGATCTCGCTGCTCATCATGGGCGGGGTGATCGGGGGCGTGGGCCTGGTCCACCCATCGTATGGAGCCCGCCCAGTCGCTGCCGGGCTGGCCCGCTCCATAGAGTCGTTCCCACTTAAGGAGCAGCAGGGTGCGCGTCGCCATCGTGGGTTCAGGACTGGCCGGCTTGGCGGCGGCGGTGGATCTGGTGGATGCCGGCCACCAGGTGGATCTCTACGAGGCCCGGCCGTTCATGGGCGGCAAGGTGGGCAGCTGGGTGGATGAGGGCGGCAACCACATCGAGATGGGGTTGCATGTGTTCTTCTTCAATTACGCCAACCTCTTTGCCCTGCTGCGCAAGGTGGGCGCGATCGACAACCTGCTGCCCAAGGATCACACCCACCTGTTCGTGAACACGGGCGGCGACCTGCGCGAGCTGGATTTCCGCTTCGCCCTCGGCGCTCCCTTCAACGGCTTGAAGGCCTTCTTCACCACACCCCAGCTCGACTGGGTTGACAAGCTGCGCAACGCCCTGGCCCTGGGCACCAGCCCGATCGTGCGCGGCCTGGTCGACTACGAGGGCGCCATGAAGACGATCCGCGCGCTGGATCGCATCAGCTTCCAGGAGTGGTTTGTGGGCCATGGCGGCAGCCAACAGAGCATCGAGCGGATGTGGAATCCGATCGCCTATGCCCTGGGCTTCATCGATTGCGAGGCGATCTCGGCCCGCTGCATGCTCACCATCTTCATGATGTTTGCATCCAAAACCGAGGCCTCCAAGCTCAATCTGCTCAAGGGTTCGCCCCACCGCTGGCTCACCGGCCCGATCTTCGACTACATCCAGCAGCGCGGCGGCCGGCTGCACCTGCGCCACCGGGTCACCGAGATCCACTACGAAGAGGCTGGCGCCACCCCCAGCGCCGACACCCGTGTCACCGGACTCACCCTGGGCACCCCTGAGGGTGAAATCCAGGTGCAGGCCGATGCCTACCTGGCCGCCTGTGATGTGCCCGGCATCCAGCGGATGATCCCAGAGGCCTGGCGCAGCCACAGCCTGTTCGACAACCTCTACCAGCTCGAAGCGGTGCCGGTGGCCACCGTGCAGCTGCGCTACGACGGCTGGGTGACTGAACTGGGCGATTCCCCCGCCGCGCAGGCCGCCCGCGGCGATCTCAGCCGCCCCGCCGGCCTCAACAACCTTCTCTACACCGCCGACGCCGACTTCAGCTGCTTCGCCGATCTGGCCCTGGCCAGCCCAGAGGACTACCGCAAGCAGGGCCTGGGCTCCCTGCTGCAGTGCGTGCTCACCCCTGGCGATCCCTGGATCCCCAAGAAAACCGAGGAGATCGTGGCCGCCACCGATGCCCAGGTGCGCCGGCTGTTCCCCTCCGCCGCAGGCCTCACGCTGGTGTGGAGCAATGTGGTGAAGCTGGCCCAGTCGCTGTATCGCGAGGCCCCCGGCATGGAGCCCTACCGGCCGGATCAGCGCACACCGGTGAGCAACTTCTTTTTGGCCGGTAGCTACACCAAACAGGACTACATCGATTCGATGGAAGGCGCCACCATGAGTGGACGTCTGGCCGCTGCGGCGATCCTGGACCGCCCCGTGGCCCTGGCCACCAATACCTCTGTTAGTTAGGAGATTCCATGGGCCGTTGGCTCGAGCACAGCGTCACCACGGACATCCGGGCCTCGGTTGAGCAGGTGTGGGAGGTGTGGAGTGACCTGGAGTCCATGCCCGAATGGATGCGCTGGATTGAGTCGGTGGTGACCGAACCGAACGACCCCGATCTCACCGACTGGACCCTGGCGGCTCAGGGCTTTCGCTTCCACTGGAAGGCCCGGATCAGCCAACGGGTGGAGGCCCAGCAGCTGCACTGGGAGTCGGTGGGAGGCCTCCCCACCAAAGGGGCGGTGCGCTTCTATCCGCAAGCCCCCCAACTGACGGCGGTGAAGCTGAGTGTCAGCTATGAGTTGCCGGGGGTCTTGGCACCGCTGATGGAACCCAGCATCCTGGGGGGGATCGTCACCAAGGAGCTCCAGGCCAACCTGGACCGTTTCCGTGACCTGGTTGAAACCCGTTATGCCTAGGTTCGTCGGTGTGGCTGTAGGGACTGCGCTACTGCTGGCCTCCTGTGGTGGGGAGCAACCCCCGGAGATGACCAGCCAGCTGCCGCCGCCCCCTTCGGCCGTGGTTGGGTCGTCTCCAGCCGCCTCGCCCCCGATGGCCGCTCCGGGCCCTCCGGCTGGGCTGACGCCCCTGCCCAGTTCCAGCCAGGTGGTGGCTTCTATCGCCTCTGGGCGAGTGGACCCCTTCGCTCCGGTGGGGGGCTCCGGGGGGAGTTCGGCCCCGCTCAGTCTGCCGCCGGGCCTGGTTTTCAATGGCGTGATCCGCTCCGGCGGCACGCCCGAAGCTCTGGTGCAGTTCGAGGGCGAAACAGGCACCTTGCGGGTGGGCCAGCGCGGCGGTCGCACCACCCCACTGCTGCCGGCGGGTTGGAGCGTGGCCAGCATTGATGTTCAGCAGGGGCGCCTCACCCTGCGGCAAGGCAAGCAATCGGTTACGGCTGAGCTCTGAGGCTGCGACTGCAGGCTTCCACCAGGCCTGCCAGATCGTGTGGATCGGCTTCGCCATCCACCCGGCCCAGCAGCTGCCGGCAGCGGTCGCTGGTCTGGGGGCCGATCGACACCACGGCCACCCCATCCAATTGGCGCGGCCAGGCCGGCCCGTAGGCCGCCTCCAGCATCTGGCAGGTGTGGCTCACGGTTTTGCCGCTGCTGAAGGTGATGGCGTCGAGGTGCCGTTGCTCCAGGGCTGCTACAGCGGCGCTGGGCAAGCCCTCCGGGCAGCGGGTTTCGTAGGCCGCCACCTCCACCACCCGGGCGCCGGCCTCGGCGAAGGCCTCCGCCAGGAGGGTGCGGCCACCGCTTTGCACCCGAGGCAGCAGCAGCCGCAGTCCCCATCCCGAGGCAGGGAAATGTTCCAGCAGGCTGTCGGCCACGAAGCTGGGCGGGATGAAATCGGCGCTGGCGCCGAGGGCATCCAGCTGGGCTGCCGTTTTGCGGCCCACGGCGGCCAGCTTCAGGCTGGCGGGGCGCCGGGCCAGGGACCGGCCCAGGCGGCGCAGCCGCTGCTCCACGGCCTCCACTCCATTGCCACTGGAGAACACCAGCCAGTGGAAGTCGTCGAGCTCGGCCAGGGCGTCGTCGAGGGGCCCCCATTCGTCGGGGGGCGTCACCACCAGCGCCGGTAGGTCGACCACCGTGGCGCCGGCCGCCTCAAACAGCCGCCGGGCCTCTCCCAGCTGGGTCTCGGCCCGGGTTACGGCGATGGTGCGGCCGCTCAGGGACAACTCGGGGGCCAGGGTCATGGCGGTGCAGTCCTGGGGTCAGTCGTCCAGCTTGACCATCGTGCCGGCCTGGCGGCGCAGCGCCTCGGCCTCGTCTCCGCGGTTCTGCTGCACCAGCAGCGCGATCGCCTGGCGAAAGGCCGAACGGGCGCCGGGGATGTCACCGCCGAGCAGCAGCGCAACCGCCAGATTCTGTTGGGCGGCGGCCAGACTGGGATCGCGCTGCAGGGCGGCGCGATAGGCCGCGATCGCATCCGGGAGCCGGCCCCGCCGCCGCTCGACCAGCCCCAGATGCAGCCAGCCCAGGGCCAGCTCCGGGGCAGCCGCGGTGGCTTCGCGGCAGAGGCTGCAGGCCTCTTCCAGGCGGGTATGCCCCTGCGCCTCCCCCTGCTGCAGCAGGCCGGCCAGGTTGAGCCGGGCCGCCAGGGTGAGCCGCGGCGGCAGCGGTAGGGCCAGGGCCTGGCGGTAGAGCTGCTCGGCGCGGGCCGGGGCGCTGCTGGCGTGGGCGATGGCCAGGTGCAGCAGCAGCTCATAGCGCTCGGGATGGCGGCAGGGCGGGCAGTGGGCCAGCCCCTGCTCCAGCAGGGCGATGCCGCGTTCGCGGTTGCCCTCGCTCACCTCCAGGCTGCCGAGCTTGGCGCAGGCGTAGGGGTCGCCCGGGTGGACGGCCAGGTCGGCTTCCATGGCCTGGCGCAGCCGCTCGGCCTTGGTGCCGCTGGCCAGCAGCTCGGGCCTGTAGCCGTCATGGGCGATGGCCGGCACATCGCAATCGGCCAGGCGCCAGCGGGGCTCCTGCTCCAGCAGTGCCAGCACGCTGTCATCCACCATGGAGTGGTAGGGCCGGCTCCAGTGGATGGCCGGATGGCGGCGAAACAAGCGGCTGACGTTGGAGTAAGGCGACTGGGCCGCCCCCCGCTCTTCCCGCAGCAGGTTGATCAGCAGCAGATCCGGCTGCGCCATCAGCTGGCGCAGGGGTTCGCGGGCCTCGGGTAGCAGCCACTCATCGGCATCGAGCACCAGCACCCAGTCGCCGCGCACGTGCTCCAGGGCCGCATTGCGGGCCGGGGCGAAATCACCCGGCCAAGGCAGCTGGTGCACCACGGCGCCGCAGGCCTCGGCCACGGCGACGGTGGCGTCCGTGGAGCCGGTGTCGAGCAGCACCATCTCATCCACGAACCCCGCCACCGAGACCAGGCAGCGCTCCAGCCGCTCGGCTTCGTTGCGCACGATCATCGAGAGGCTGAGCATAGGCGTCAGTCGGTGAAGCCGGCGCCGGCTTCAGTGTCCCCCAGCCCCAGCCCCCTGCCCAGCCGGTTGAGCGCTTCCGCCTGGGCCAGGGGCATCTGGCCGGGGCTGTAAACCCCCGGAATCCCGGCGGGCAGCAGCGGCTGCAGCTCCTCCCACAGGTAGGGCGAGCCATACACCACCACGCCGGCCAGCCGCCCCGCCGTCACCAGTTGCTGCAGCGCAGCTGGCCAGGGTTCGGCGCTGCCGGCGCTGCCGCGGAAGGGATTGCCCCGCACAAACAGCTGCAGCAGCACCGGCCCCGGGCCCAGGTGCTCCAGGGCCAGGGGAGCGTCGGCCCCACCACTCCAGAGGCTGGGGCTGCGGCTCTCCAGCAGCACGCTGCGCCAGCCCCGGGCTTCGGGGCGGCTCAGGGCTGGGGCGGTGGCGGGCAGAAAGGGGGCGGCCAGGGCCGAATCCAGGCGGATCAGGTTGATTCCTGGCTGTCCGGCCGTCGGGTCCGTCGCAGTCCTGCCGCCATCCGGCGTTTCCTCCCGGCTGGCCTCCAGGGTGGCGATCACCAGCTCCAGGGCCAGGGCCTGGTCGGGCTGGGCGGCGGCTTCGGGGTCTGGGGCGGCCGCCGGTTCGGCGCAGCACGCGAGGGCCCGGCGGCGGCGCTCGGCACTGGCCTCGAGTTGGTCCCGGCTGAGTCGGCCGCTGTGCACGGCCTCAGCGATGGCCGCAATGGCGGCCGCGGCATCGGCGGGCATCAGCACCAGGTCGGCGCCGGCCTCCAGGGCCAGCACCGCCGCTTCGCCGGCGCCGTAGCGGCTGGTGATGGCCTCCATCACCAGGGCATCGGTCACCACCAGCCCGCCAAAGCCCAGCTGCTCGCGCAGCAGCCCGGTGAGCACCGGCCTCGACAGGGTGGCGGGCCGCTCCGGATCAAGGGCGGGCAGCATCAGATGGGCGGTCATGACGGAGGCCACCCCGGCGGCGATCGCCTGCTCAAAGGGCGGCAGTTCGATCGCCGCCAGCCGGTCGCGGCTGTGGGGCAGCAGCGGCAGGGTGAGATGGGAATCGCTGCTGGTGTCGCCGTGGCCGGGAAAGTGCTTGGCGCAGGCGAGCACCTTTTCGGATTGGGCGCCCCTCACGAAGGCCGCCGCCAGCGCCCCCGCTGAGGCAGGGTCATCCCCCCAGGCCCGCACGTTGATCACGGGGTTGGCGGGATTGTTGTTGACGTCGCACACCGGCCCCAGCACCCAGTTGAGGCCCAGGGCCCGGGCATCCCGGCCGGTGCAGCGGCCGTAGCGCTCAGCCAGGGCGATTGCCCGCTGCGGCTCCTGCCGGTAGAGGCGCCCCAGGGCCAGCGGCGGCACCAACCAGGTGGCCCCGTCAAAGCGTTGGCCCACCCCTTCTTCCACATCGGCGCAGAGCAGCAGCGGCTGGCCGGCCCAGCGCCGCAGCTGGGCGCAACGCAGGGCCACCTCCGCTGCGCTGCCGCCCAGCAGAATAACGCCGCCCGCCCCGGCCTCCAACAGGGCCCGGAGCTGGGCATTGGGCAGTTCCCAGCGGGGGTAGCCCCGTTGGTGGTCGGCGAGGGTGCCGCTGGCGCGCACCACCAGCAGTTGGTGAATCAGCCGCTGCAGGTCGGCCTCAGAGCTCACTGGCCTCGGCCGGTTCACCTTTCTCCTGCCGCTGCTCCTCAAGTCGGTTGAGCAGGCCCAGCACTGAGGTGCCCTTTTCAAGGCCGCGGTCGAGCACGAACACCACCTCGGGGGTGCGGCGCATCTTCAACCTCCGGCCCAGCTCACCTTTCACGTAGACGCTCGCCGAGCGCAGACCCTCCATGGCCTGGCTGCGATCGTCCTCGCTGCCGAAAATGCTCACGAAGATCTTGCAGTGCTGCAGGTCGCCGGCCACCTCCACGGTGGTGACGCTCACCATGCCCTGGCTGACCCGCTCGTCCTTGATGCCGCCGATCAGCAGCTCACTCACTTCGCGGCGGATCAGGGAGGCCACCCGCTCCACCCGTCGGCTCTGTGCCATGGCTATGCCAGCGGTGCTGGGTTCACCATCGCACGCAGGATCAGCACCAGGCTGAGCATGCCGCTGACGCCCGCCCCGATCAGGGCCACCGCCGTGACCGGATTGCGGCCCCGGGCTGCGAGGGGCTCGAACACCGAATTGGCCACCCCCAGGCCGAAGGCCACCAGATAGCGCGGGTAGCGCGTCACGTTCAGGAAGAAGTCCTTCATTGCCCGGAGTGGTCGGTGCCTGCTGCGTGCTGGCTACTCTGCCGTCCAGAGGCGGGGTTTGACACATGCAGCTGCACCAGTTCAGGCATTCCGCCTTCTGCGAGAAGGTGCGGCTCGTGCTTGCCGCCAAGCGCCTCGACTACACCGTGGTGGAGGTCACCCCCGGCATCGGCCAGTTGGAGCTGTTCCGCCTTTCGGGCCAGCGCCAGGTGCCGGTGCTGGTGGATGGCAGTGAGGTGATCGCCGAATCACCCGCGATTGCGCTCTACCTCGAGCGGCACCATCCTGAGCCGCGCCTGCTGCCGGAGGCCCCGGCGGAGCGGGCTCGGGTGCTGCTGATCGAAGACTGGGCCGATACGGCCCTGGCCGCGGGTTGCCGGTTGGCCCTGGTGCAGGCCGCTGCCAGCGATGCCGTGCTGCGCAGTGCCCTGCTGCCGGACTCCACCCCGGGCCCCCTGCGCCAGCTGGTGAGCAGCCTGCCGGCGGGGGTGATGGCCGGCGTAGGCGAGGCGGTGGCCAGCGTGGTGGGCACGGCCGAATGCCAACAGCTGCAGACCAACCTGGAGCAGCTGGCGTTGTTGGTGGCCGACCAGCCCTACTTGGTGGGCGACCGCCTGACGTTGGCCGATCTGGCGGTGGCGGCCCAGCTGGGGTTGTTGAAGTTTCCAGCCAGCAGCGGCGTGCCCCTGGCGGGTCTGGGGGTCAGCGGCATCGCCGACCATCCCCTGCTGGAACCCCTGTTCAGCTGGCGGGATCGGATCGCGGTGGAGGCGGGACGGGGCTAACGGGCGTCAGCTCCAAGCTGTAGTGGCCGCTGCTGCTGGCCGCGGCGGCCAACCCCAGGGCCGGTGAGGGGTAGCTGGCCTGCCACTGTTCGGCGCCCACGCTCCCATCGGAGCGGACGCTGTAGCGGCTCAGGGTTTCCACCCGGCTCACCCGCGGATCGCCGGGACCATGCAGCACCTGCAGGGCCAGCTCATCGGTCCAGAAGTGGGTCGCATCCGGCTGTTCGCTGCGGCGCCCCACCACCGTCGATTCCAGCCGCTGATCGCCAGCCAGCACGGCGATTTGGCGGTTGGGGTTGGCCGGATCATTGGCCACCTGCAGCAGCGCTTTGCCCAGCAGGGCCCGGCCGATCGCCGTGGCGTTGAAGGCCCGATCGCCCACCACCGCGCCGTTGGCGTTGCGTTCGAACTGCACCCGGTAGTCGAGGTCGTCGCTGCGCACCCGCCAGCCGCCCTCCATCCAGGCGGGGTAGGTGAGGTCCTGGTGCCCGGGTCGGCTCGAGGGGCGCTCCAGGGGGGCGGGCAAGCGCCATTCGGGCCAGTGGGCGGCCCGCTCCGCCAGCACGCCGGGACTGACCGCCAGCAGCAGCGCCAGAATGGGGGCCAGTAGGGCGCCAGTCATGTCCGATCCCCTGTTGCGGGAGCTTGATCATTACGTGGTGCTGGAGCCTGCCGGCGAGGAACGGATTCTCACCGCCGCCGAAACCCTGGCCTGGCTGGCGGCTCAGCTCACGGCCCTGGAGCAGGTGCCGGCGGATCTGGCGGCTTTGGCCACTCCTGCGGAGCAGGCCCAGCGGCTGTTGGAAACGGCCTGCGAACTGGAGCTCGCCCCAGGCTTGTCAATCCAGTGGTTCGCCGTGCGACTGGAGCCCCCCGGCTGAACTCAGTTCAGGCTCGCGGTGGTTTCACCGTTGTCGTTCTGGAGGCGGATCGGGGCTTCGGGGGCGGCGGCCGGCTCTTTGAGAATCGCTGGCAGGGCTGCCAGCACCTGCTGGGCCACCTGGGCGGGGTCTTCGCCCCCCTGAGGCACCTGCAGGTCGGCCTGGCGGTAGAGCGGTTGCCGCTGGGCCAGGAGCTCACCCAGACGGGCGCCGGGATCGTCGGCCTGGAGCAGGGGCCGGGGGGTGGGATCGGCTCGCAGCCGCTTCAGCAGCAGCGGTGCCGGCGCATCCAGCCACACCACCACGCCCTGGCGCATGTGTCCCCAGTTTTCCGGTCGGGTCACCACCCCGCCGCCGGTGGCCACCACCAGGGAATGCCAGCCAGCGATCTGGCCCAGCACCGCCGTTTCCAGCTCCCGAAAGCCAACCTCGCCGTCGCTGGCGAAGATGTCCGGGATGGTGCGGCCCGCCACCTGTTGGAGGGCGTCGTCGGCGTCGAGGAAGCGGTAGCCCAACGCTTCGGCCAGGGGGCGGCCGACCGCACTCTTGCCGGCTCCCATCATGCCGACCAAATACAGGTTGAGCCCCTGCAGCCGCTGGGCCAGGGCGTGGTGGCTGGGGGTGGTCATGGGGAGGTTTTCATGGCACAGACGCCGCGGCCCTGGCCGTTTCTAGGATGGAGTGCCTCAAGTCCTGGGCGATGACGGCTACTGCAACCGCCCAAGGCCCAACCCATGGGCGTGGTCGGCCCTGTGTGATCACGCGCCGGGCCACCTTCAGTGCCAGTCATCGGTATTGGTTGCCCGAGCTCAGCCCCGAGGACAACCAAGCCCGCTTCGGGCCCTGCAGCCTGGCGCCGGGCCATGGCCACAACTACACCTTGATCGTGGCGATGGGTGGGCCCCTGGATGCAGATGGCATGGTGCTCAATCTCTCGGAGGTGAAGCACGCCATTCGCGCCGAGGTCACGGCTCAGCTCGATTTCCGTTGTCTCAATGAGGCTTGGCCGGAGTTTGACCTGAGCCGCCCGGAGGGTCGGCTGCCCACCACCGAAGCCCTCTGCCAGGCCATCTGGACCCGCCTGGCCCCCAAGCTGCCCCTGGTGGGGCTGCGTCTGCACGAAACCGAAACGCTCTGGGTCGACCTGCTCGCCCCCGGCTCCACCCCGACCCCCATGGAAGCTTTCCTCTCGATCCGCACCCACTTCGCCGCCGCCCATCGCCTGGCTCGGCCCGAGCTCTCCCAGAGTGAGAACGAGACCATTTACGGCAAGTGCGCCCGGCCCCACGGCCACGGCCACAACTACCTGCTCGATGTCACCGTGCGAGGTCCGATCGATGCCCGCACCGGCATGGTCTGCGACCTGGCGGCCCTGCAGCAGCTCGTCGACGACCTGGTGGTGGAGCCCTTCGACCACACCTTCCTCAACAAAGATGTGGAGCACTTCGCTGCCACCGTGCCCACAGCCGAGAACATCGCCCTGCATATCGCTGATCTGCTGAGCGCCCCGATCGCCGCCACCGGCGCCCGGCTCCACAAGGTACGCCTGCAGGAGAGCCCCAACAACGCCGCCGAGGTGTTTGCCGAAACCCCCCAGCTGGAGATGGTGCCCGCTGCCCTGGAAGCCCTGGTGGCCGGCTGAGCGCTCCCGGTGCCAAAGCTGCGTCTGGTGCTGGCCGTCAGCCTCGACGGCCGCCTGGCTCCCCCAGACGGTGGGGCTGCGCAGCTGGGTGGTGCGGGTGATCGTCGGGTGCTGGAGGAGGCCCTGGCCTGGGCCGACGGCTGCCTGATCGGTGCCGAAACCCTGCGGCGCCACGGCAGCACCTGTCTGATCCATGCCCCCGACCTGCTGGCCCAGCGGGCCGCTGCCGGCCGCAGCGACCAGCCGGTGGCATTGGTGGTGACCCGCACCGGCCAGATTTCCGCCGAGCTGCCGTTCTGGCAGCAGCCCTTGCAGCGCTGGTTGCTGGCTCCGGCGGTGGCGCCTCCCTTGCCGGGATGTGACCGGCATCTGGGCCTGGTGAGTTGGTCTGCTGCCCTGTCTGCCCTCCAGGCAGCCGGATTGGAGCGGCTGGTGGTGCTGGGCGGCGCCACCCTGGCGGCGGGCCTGCTGGCGGAAGGCTGGATCGAGGAGCTGCAGCTCACCCTCTGCCCCCAGGTGCTAGGCGGACCCCATAGCTGGGTGCCGTTGCAGGCGGCCGTCCAGGCAGGCGCCTGGCGTCTCGAAGAGCATCGGCGCCTGGAGGGCGATGAGTTGCTGGTGCGTTACCGCCGCGTTTTGGCGAAGCCCTGAGCCAGCTCCTTGAAGGGGATGTGCTGGAGGCTGCCGGCGGGCAGACCCAGCATGCGCGCCAGGCAGCGTTTCACCACCAGTTCGCTCTCGGCGCCGAAGTCGCCGCGGATCAGTTCGCCCAACACCGCCAGGCTGCGGCCGCTGGAGGCGGTTTCCTGCACCAGGCATTGGCTGGTGGGTTTGGCCAACTGAGCGCAGGGCGCCTCGAGTTTGGCGGCCAGGCTGGCATTGCCGTCGGATGCCGTTTCCACGCACATGGTTGTGAGCCGCTGCTCCAGCTGGGGGCGCATCAGCTGCAGCACCGGCAGCAGCAGGCTGGTCAGCAGGACGGGCGTGAACAGGTGCGCCGGGGTGAAGAGGGCACGCATCAGTTGGGGCACCAGGGCAGCACAGCTCTGGTTAGTTTTGCCCCTTCCCCCCCTTGCCGGCCGTCGTAGCAGCCATGGCTGAGTTGCAAGCCCGCTGGCATCAGAGCCTCACGGAGATCCCGGAGCACCGCTGGGACGCCCTGCTGGCTGCTGCCCACCCCCAGAGCTTGCCGTTTTACCGCTGGCGCTGGCTGCACCAGCTCGAGTCCAGCGGCAGCATCGTGCCGCGCGAGGGATGGCAGAGCTGCCATCTGGGGCTGTGGCGCGGAGGGGAGCTGCTGGCGGTGGCCCCCCTGTATCTCAAGGGGCACAGCTACGGCGAATTTGTGTTCGACCAGAGCTTCGCCCAGCTCGCCGGACAACTGGGCCTGCGCTACTACCCGAAGTTGGTGGGGATGAGCCCGGTGAGCCCGGTGCAGGGCTACTGCTTCCTGATCGATCCCGCTGAAGATGCTGCCGCGCTCACGGCCCTGATGCTGGAGCTGATCGACGACTTCTGCCGTCAGCAGGGCATCCTCAGCTGCAACTTTCTCTATGTCGACCCCCAGTGGCAGCTCTTGGCTGAGGCGGCTGGTTGTGCGGCCTGGGTCAACCAGCAGAGCCTGTGGACCAATCCCGGCCACAGCGATTTCGACGCCTACCTGGCCAGTTTCAATGCCAACCAGCGCCGCAACATCAAGCGGGAGCGCCAGGCGGTGGGGGCTGCTGGTCTGACGGTCACCCCACTGGCGGGGGACGCCATTCCCCCTGCCCTGGTGCGGCGCATGCACGATTTCTACGCCCAGCACTGCAGCCGCTGGGGTCCCTGGGGTAGCAAATACCTAAGCGAGACGTTCTTTGAAGCCCTGGCCACCGACCCTGAGCTGCGCCGGCATCTGGTGCTGTTCAGTGCCCACCGCGGCGAACCGACGCAGCCTGTGGCGATGTCGCTCTGCGTGCATGCCGGCGATCAGCTGTGGGGGCGCTACTGGGGCAGCGACGAGGAGATCGACTGCCTGCACTTCGAGGTCTGCTACTACGCGCCGATCGCCTGGGCGATCGAACGGGGCATCCGTGGGTTCGATCCCGGGGCCGGCGGCAGCCACAAACGCCGCCGTGGCTTTGTGGCCCAGCCCCGCGTCAGCCTGCACCGCTGGAGTGATCCGCGCTTTGCCGGGATCCTGCGCCGCTGGTTGCCAGGGGCTAATACCGAGATGGCTGAGGCCATGGCGGCGATGAATGCTGAGTTGCCCTTCACGGCTTCCTACGATCCACCCCATGCCTGATGTGCCCTTCACCCGCCAAGAGCTCGACGACCAGCTCTCCCAGCGGTTCATCGATCTGGATCCCGCCGGCTATTTCCTGATTCGTATCGATCGGGAGGCGGCCGAGCTGGTGGCCGAGCACTACGGCAATGGCATTGATGAGCGCGGGCTGGCCACCGATCCAGACACCGGTGAGGTGTTGAGCTGCCGTGGCGGCGGTCCCCGCCGGCCGGTGGCCGTGTATCGGGCTCGATCCGCCAAGCAGCTGGGAATTGCCCTCACGGAGGGATCTGGCCCCCACCCCCTGAGCCGCCTGGATCACGCCCTGTATCTCGGCCGAGAACTCCAGCGCGCCGAGGCCTGCCTGGAGCAGGGCCTCGACTACGTGCAGGACTGAACGCGTGCAGGACTGAGTGCTTGAGGCCAGTTAGGCCGGCTGTAATTCGCGGCTGGGTTCAGCCGGAGCCTTGGGCGGATCGGGCGGCAGGGTGGTGAGTTGCTCCTCGATTTCGCGGCGCACGATGGCGCGGTATTCGAGGAAATGCTCGTTGTGCGCCAGGATGGAAAGGAACCCGGTGAAGCGCTTGGGGTTGTGCTTCGCCATGCCGTAGAGGGCTTTCCAGAAGCGCACCCGTGTGTTCCGCTTCACCCCCTGGCGCCAGAGAATGATGCCGAGAGCGCGCAGATCAATCCAGCTGGGAGGCTTCGACGGACGGCTGCCCGGAACGACGAGTTCCTTGTATTTCTGGGGCGGTAGTTTCAGGAAGTACGAATAAACGCGATCAATGAAAGCATTGGGTTCGTAGAGCGCGCCAAAGGCGTCCACGTATTCATTGGCGATATCACGAATTGGCCGCGTGGGGATGAAGTTGAGCAGGTTGGTCTGGTTGACGCCTTTGGCGGCGGCTTTGCCTTCGATCAGCCGCCCTTCCTTATCAAGGCGATGCCAGAGGGCTGTGTTGGGGAGAGCCTGCAGCATGCCCATCATCGCGTGGGGAATGCCGGTGCGGGTCACAAATTCAACGATCCGGCGACCAGCCCCTTCTTTCTCACCATCGAAGCCGATGATGAATCCCGCCATCACCCGCAGGCCATAGGACGTGATCTTGTTGACCGAATCCTCCAGGGAACTGCGGGTGTTCTGAAGTTTGCCGGCGGTTTCCAGGCTGGATTCGTCGGGGGTTTCGATGCCGAGGAAGACGCTCTCAAAGCGACATTCCACCATCATCTGCATCAGATCGTCGTCAGCGGCGAGGTCAACCGAGGCCTCGGTCGCGAAGCTGAAGGGGTAGCCGTGGTCGATCTGCCACTGGCGCAGCAGGGGCAGCAATAGCTTCACGTTGCGCTTGTTGCCGATGAAGTTGTCATCCACCAGAAACACGGAGCGCCGCCAGCCGAGGTCGTAAAGCGATTGGAGCTCAGCAACCAGTTGCTCTGGCGCTTTGGTGCGTGGCTTGCGGCCGTATAGCACAATGATGTCGCAGAACTCGCACTGGAAGGGGCAGCCTCGGGAGAACTGCACCGACATTTCCGAATAGGCGTCCAGCTCGAGCAGGTCGAAGCGCGGGATCGGTGTTCCGGTGACATCCGGCTTGACCCCATCGGAGCTGAATCGGCCTTGGCGTTCGCCCCGCTCCAAGGCTTCAATGAACATCGGTAGGGTGATTTCGCCCTCGTCGAGGATCTTGAAATCGGCCAGATCGAGTTCCGGCGCATCCGGGGTTGAACTCGCAAACGGGCCGCCCACGGCCACCGGGATGCCGCGCTGTTTGGCCTTGGCGATCTGCACCGCCATGTCGCCCTTTTGCACGATCATGCCGGAGATCACCACCAGCTCTGCCCAGTCCCACTCGGCATCGGTGACCTCGCGCACATTGCGGTCCACCAGCTTCATCTCCCAGCTCTGGGGCAGCAGGGCCGCCACCGTTACCAAGCCGAGCGGGGGGAGAAGGACCTTCCGATCGATCAGCTCGAGGATTTTTTCGTAGCTCCAGAAGGTTTTCGGGAACTCGGGGTAGACAAACAGGGTGCGCATACAGGCAGCAGAGCTGGAAAGGGGCTGAACCAGGGCGCTTGGACTGCGCTGGGATGCGTCTCGAATGGAGTCAAGCCTAGGTGGTTCACGGAAGGGCTGATGGTGCCCGCTTTCTGCTGTAATGGCTGAACCTTTGACAGGGCAGCCATGGGTGTCGCGATCTATCTGGGCCTCGTTGGTGGTGGTTTGGCCGTGGCCATCGCCGCCTCGATCGTGCTGCGCGGCATCAAGCTGATCTGAGTTCCAGCCGCAATCGGCCCCGCTGGCGCAGTTCGATCAAGCCGACCACCAGCCCGGCTGTTCCCAGTAGGGCAAACGTGCCGCGCAGTCCCAGCGTGAGGCTCAGGGTGGCCGCCAGCAATCCACTCAGCCCGCCACCGCCGAGGAAGGCGATCTGGCCCAGCCCCGCCATGCGGCCTCTGATCGCCATGGGGGCCCCCACCTGGCTGATCAGGTTCACCCCCGACAGCAGGCAGGCGGTGCCGGCTCCGATCGCAAAGGTGGCCACCAGCCCCAGGCTGCTTGTGGCTGGTTCGCTGAAGCGGGCCATGGCCAGCTGGGCGGCGGCCGTTACCACCGTGCAGCTGCCCAGTAGCAGGGCCGGCCGCTGACTCAGCCAGCGGCTGTGCCGTTGCAGCACGAGTCCGCCGCTGATGCTGCCGGCGGCCAGCACGCTGGTGAACAGGCCCAGGGCCTGGGGGGATGGACCCAGGAGATCCCGGGCCATCAGCGGCGCCAGGCCTGGGTGAAAAAATCCCACCAGGCAGGCCAGCGCCGTGTAGCGCAACACGTGCCGCAGAACCGGCCCACTGCCTGTCCAGGCGGCCCTGAGGCTGCTGCCAGCACCGGCGACGCTGCGGTGCTCCTGGGTTCGGTTGGGCTTGATCAGCCACAGCACTGAAGCGATGGGCAGCAGGTAGGTGGCGGCATCGATCGCCAGCGCCGGTCCCGCCCCCGTCCAGGCCAGCAGCCAGCCCCCCAGGGGCGGGCCCACCAGCTTGCCCACGTTGAACACCACCGAAAAGCTGGTGATGTAGGGCGCCAACTGGCCAGGACCGTCCACCAGTAGGGCGCAGTATTTGTTGCGGGCGGTGAGCTCGTAGGCGCTGGCAACGCCCACCAGCAAGGTGCTGAGCAGCAGCAGGCTGATCTGCAGGGCCCCATCGCTGAGGGGAATGGCAATGGCGCCGAGCATGCCGGCCCCGAACAGCCCCCACTGGGAGCGGATCAGCACGGTTTCGCAGCCCAGTCGGTCGGTGACCACGCCGGCCGGGCCACTGACCAGCAATGTCGGCATCGCCAGGGCCGCGAAATGCAGGGCCAGCACCATCGGGTTGCCGCTGCCGTCCATCAGGATCCAGCCCTTGGCGGTGAGACCAGCAAACGATCCGGCTGTACTCAGCCCCGACGCCACCAGAAAGGTGGTGCGTTGATGCTCACGCCATCTCAAGCGCCGCCCCGCAGCGAGGCCTGGGCTTCATCCACCATCGCCCGGGCACCCACCACCTCACCGATCAGGTCGTAGGTGTCGGCGGCGGTGAGCCGCACCGGCACGAGTGTGCCTGGAGAGGCGCAGAGGCCGCCTTCGCCGGGAAACACCCGCACCTCGCCATCCACCTCGGGGGCGTAGCGGGCGCAGCGCCCGATCATTTCACCGGTGCTGGGGTTCTCCTGCTCAATGAGCACATCCACGATGCGGCCCACCCAGGCGGCATTGCGTGCGGCGGCGATGGGTTGCTGCAGGGCCATCAGGCGGTCTTTGCGCTCCTGGGCCACCTCGGCGGGCACCTGATCCGGGAGCTCGGCTGCGGGTGTCCCCTCTTCAGCTGAGAAGGTGAACACACCCACGTGGTCGAACTGCTGCTCGGCCACGAAATCCAGCAGGTGCTGGAACTGTTCCTCCGTTTCGCCGGGGAAGCCCACGATGAAGGTGGTGCGCAGCACCGCCTCGGGCAGCTGCTCGCGGATGCGGCGCAGCACGCCGCCGGTCACTTCGGCCTGCCAGGGGCGGTTCATCGCCCGCAGCACCTCGGGGTGGCTGTGCTGCAGCGGCAGATCCAGGTAGGGCAGCACGTTGGGCACCTCGCGGTAGGCCGCCAGCACCTCGCTCGTGAGGCCGGTGGGGTAGGCGTAGTGCACCCGGATCCAGGGGATCTCCACCTCTGCCAGGGCCCGCAGCAGCTCAGCCAGCTGGGGCTTGCCGTAGAGATCGAGGCCGTAGTTGGTGGTGATCTGGCTGATCAGCACCAGTTCCTGCACTCCCTGGGCCGCCAGGGCTTGGGCCTCGGCCACGATGCTCTCGATCGGCCTGGAGCGCTGGTCGCCGCGCAGATGGGGAATGATGCAGAAGGCGCAGCGGTAGTCGCAGCCCTCCGCCACCTTCAGGTAGGCCACCGCCTCACTGGTGGTGCGGTAGCGGGGCAGGTGCTCGTCGCCCACGAAGGTGGGGTTGGCGCTCACCTGGTTCACCCGTTCACCAGCCTCCACCCGCTCCAGCACCGAAACAATGTGCTGGTAGTCGCCGGTGCCCACAATCGCCTTGGCTTCGGGCAGCGATTCCAGCAGCTCCTCCTGGAAGTGCTGGGCCAGGCATCCGGCGATGATCAGTTCCTTGCCCTGCTCCGCCAGCTCCACCAGGGTGCGCACCGACTCCTCACGCGCCTCCTGGATGAAGCTGCAGGTGTTCACCACCACCACGGTGGCGTCGGTTTCATCGGCACTCACCCCGTAGCCGGCCTCGGCCAGAAGACCGAGCATGTGCTCGGTATCCACCCGGTTCTTCTCGCAGCCCAGGTGGGCGAAGGCGACGGTCTTTTTGCTCATCATTTGCTGATCCATCTGACCCCAGCGGCCCGGGCAGCCGACCTTCCACCCTATGGGGGCGTGGGCGGATCTGGCTGCGAGAATGCTGCTAATGCAGCCGTTGCCGTGACCTCCACCCGCCTCAGCCAGCGCCTCAATTCCACCCGGCGCCGCAGCGATCCGGCCCGCCGCTGGGCCCGAGTGTCCATGGCTGTGCTGGCCACCATCGGCGCCATCGACACGGGTGCCATCACCCTCAAGCGCTGGGGGCTGCTCGGCCCGCTGAGTTGTCCCGGGGGTGCCGAAGGCTGCGACAAGGTGCTGAACAGCGCCTGGGGCAGCCTGTTTGGCCAGCCCCTCTCCCTGTTTGGTTGTCTGGCCTACGCGGCCGTGCTGCTGCTGGCGGTGTTGCCGCTCGTGCTTCGCGGTGATTCCCGCGCCGCCCTGGCCCAGCGCAGCTGGTGGGGGCTGCTGCTGCTCAGCACGGGCATGGCGGTGTTCAGCCTGCTGTTGATGGGGCTGATGGTGGTGAAGATCCAGGCCTTCTGTTTCTTCTGCGTGCTGTCGGCCACGCTGAGCCTGGCGCTGTTTGTGATCAGCCTGGTGGGCGGCGAGTGGGAAGACCGCGGCCAGGTGGTATTCCGGGCTGTGATTGTGGCTTTGCTGGTGGCGATGATCGGCCTGGGTTGGGCTGCCTCGGTGGATCGTCCCGCGGCGGTGCAGGGCGCCGGCGTGCCCCCTGTCGTGGAGACCACCAGTAGCCCTGAGGCGATCGGCTTGGCCGACCATCTCACCCAGATCGGCGCCGTGATGTACACGGCCTATTGGTGTCCCCATTGCCACGAGCAGAAGGAGCTCTTCGGCAAGGAGGCCACCACCAAGCTCACCCTGGTGGAGTGCGCTGCTGATGGTCAGAACAGCCAGAAAGCCCTCTGCGACACCAAGAACATCGAGGGTTTCCCCAGCTGGGAGATCAACGGCAAGCTCGATTCCGGTGTGAAGTCTCTGGCCCAGCTGGCCCAGCTCTCTGGATACACCGGGCGGGTGCCCTAACCCCGCTCAGAGCAGGGGCGACGTGGAGGGCGGTTGGTGTTGTCGCTGGTCGGTGTGGCGCTGCCAGAAGGGCTGGGCTGCGGGGGCATCGGTGCGGTGGTGCCCGCCGCGGCTCTCGCTGCGAAAGAGGGCGGCTTCGACCAAGAGCCCGGCCAGCACCAGGCGCTGATGCAACTCCTGCAACCTTTTCAGAGCTGGCAGCTCGGCGGCGGCGAGCTGAAGGGATTGGCCAGGCGCGAGCGCCTGGAGTTGCTGCCAGGCAGGGCCGGCTTCCAGTTGCTGGCGCTGGCAGCGCACGTTCAAGAGGGCAGGCGCCAAGGCGTGGGCACTGCGTTCGACGCCCGCCACCTGCCAGCACAGGTCCCGTAGGGCGCTGATTTGGGCTTCCAAGGCCCCCAGCTGGGGTAGGCCCAGCCCGGCCATCTCGGGCAGATCCTGTTCCCCGCTGGTGTCGTGTTGGGTTGGGCGGGGCTGGTCTGGTGCCGGCGGCAGGTGGATGGTTCGCAATTGCCGGGCAAACACCAGGCACTCCATCAGGGAGTTGCTGGCCAGGCGGTTGGCGCCATGTACGCCGGTGCAGGCCACCTCCCCCACGGCGTAGAGCCCGGGCAGGCTGGTGGCGGCGTGCAGATCCGTCCAGATGCCCCCCATCCAGTAGTGGGCGGCGGGCGCCACGGGGATTGGTGCGCGGGTGGGGTCGAGCCCCAGTTCGCGGCAGCGCCCCAAAATTGTGGGGAACTGCTGCTCCAGTCGGGAGACGCCCACGGGCCGCAAATCCAGCCAGAGATGGTCCACGCCCAGCGCCCGCATGCGCCGGGCCAGGGCTCGGCTGACGGCGTCCCGGGGGGCCAGATCACCGCCCGGCAGGCCATCCACAGGGCTGTTGCCCGCCCCATCAACTAGGTGGGCCCCTTCACCACGCACGGCTTCGGAGATCAGAAAATGGGGGGCTCCCGGCAGCATCAGGGCTGTTGGATGGAATTGCACGAATTCCAGATCGCGCACCACCGCTCCTGCCTGCCAGGCCATCACCACCCCATCGCCGCTGGCCAGGTTCGGGTTAGTGGTGTGGGCAAACAGGTGGCCGCCTCCCCCGGTGGCCAGCACCACGGCCCGCGCCCCCAGCCAGTGGATCCTGTTGCCTTCGAGCACCTGCAGGCCCACGCAGCGGCCGTGCTCCATCCAGAGCTGTAGCGCCACCACACCCTTGCGCTGCTCGAGCAGGGGCTGCCTCAGCACCTCCCGCTCTAGGGCATCCACCAGGGCGCCGCCGGTGCGGTCCTGGGCATGCAGCACGCGCCGGTGACTGTGGGCGGCTTCGAGGGTGGTGCTGAGGCCATCGCCGTCGCGGTCAAAGGCCATCCCCAGTTGGAGCAGGCGCTCCACGCAGGCAGGAGCCTCATGCACCAGCAGTTCCACGGCCGCCCGGTCGCACAGGCCGGCGCCGGCACTCAGGGTGTCGGCGATGTGGCTGGCGAAGCTGTCGTTGGGCCGGGTCACGGCGGCGATGCCCCCCTGGGCCCAGCGACTGGCCGATCGGGGGGTGCTACCGGGATCGCTGTCTTTGCTCAGCAGCAGAACGCGTAGATGGCTGGGCAACTCCAGGCAGGCCATCAGGCCGGCAGCTCCGCTGCCAACCACCACCACATCCCAGAACTGCTCTGCCATGGCGGCTGAAGGCATCCGGCAAGGACCGGCACTAAAAAAGCCGCCGGAAGGCCCCGACGGCTTTCAAGGTGGCAGTGAGCTTAGGGCTCAGCGGTATTGGCCATCGTTGATGCGGTCGTCGCCCTCGTTGAGGGCAATCGATGCCTCAGTGACGGTGAAGTTGTCCTTGTACTTGTTGAACAGTTCCTTCTGACGGTCGGTCAGATCCAGGCTGAGCACATCATCGACGCTCTGATAGGGACCACCCAGGACGATCTTGCCGGCCAGGGTGGGATACATGCCGGGATAATCCTGGAAGCGACGGACGGAGCAATTGTTGAGGTCCACCTTGCCGGCCCGCTCGGCGATTTTGTCGTCGGCCAGGTTGCGCCGGTCGGCGGCATAGGCGGCGGGGGGAATCAACAACGTGATCAGGAGGCCGGCCAGCACCACCCCACTCATCAGCCAGGCAACCAGCCGTTTCATCACGACACTCCGTTGAACTACGGGACGGGAGGTGGTCAAAGCCACCAGAGTTCAACGTTACAGAGCTGAGCCTGGATCCCTGGGCTGGCTGCCCCAGGATTTTGCAGATCTTCAGATCAGCCCGCTCAGGTTGGGCGCCAGTAGGGCCGCCAGCAGAAACAGGGCGTCTACTGCGAGGGTGGTGGCCAGGGCGGAGGCGGTGATGCGCCCCACCGGCCCCCGCTGCCAGAGCCAGCGGCAGGCCTGCAGCAACAGCGCCCCGCAGAGCAACACCAGGGCCAGGGGCAGGGGAGCCAGCACCTGCTGGGCGGCGGCCTGCAGCAGCAGCGGCGCATCCGCAGGGCTGGCACTCAGCACCTGGGGCCAAAAGGGCATCACGCCTGTGGCCGCCATGGCGGCATCTGTGAAGGCCGTCCCCATCAGGGAGCCCAGATAAAAGCCGCAGGCCAACTTCCAGCGTCCCTGCAGCCCCGCAAGGGACAGCGGCAGAGCGAAGGCCTCAATGGGCAGATGCCAAAGGGGATGCAACCGCACCCACCCCCAGAACAGACAACCCCCCAGCCAGCTGCCGCAGAACCCCACCAGCAGCTCGCCGCTGCGGCGGATCCGGGGGCTGGGGTGGTGGGCCAGCGCCAGGGCAAAAGCCAGCAGCGGCACGGTGAACAGCGCAGCGCTGAAGGGGGCCAGCCGCACCCAAGGGGCCTGCAGGAACACCGGCAGGGTGACCAACACGCCGCTGATCAGGATCAGTCCAGGGTTCTGAGCCGCCTGGAGCCACGCCCAGGCGCCATTGCTGGCCCATGGCGTCGACGCCAAAAACCCGTTGCCCACCGCGGCAAGCGGTTGGCCCAGAGCCGGAGACTGTGCGCTGGGACGGGCCCCGACCACCAAGGGATGTAAAGAAAGTTGTCCAACCTTAAGGGGTCGAGCGGGGGCTCCGGCCATAGGGTCGGCCGAGTTTGCCCGGCACCGCATGGCCCTGTTTGCCGTTCTTCCGGATCTGACCTCCCCGATCATCGGGATTTGGGAAGCCTGCTTTCGATCGCTCATCCTCGGCGTGGTGCAGGGGCTGACGGAGTTTTTGCCGATCAGCAGCACGGCCCATCTCAAGGTGGTGCCGGTGCTGCTGGGCTGGGGGGATCCAGGGGTGGCGGTGACTGCCGTGATCCAACTGGGCAGCATTGCGGCGGTGCTCGGCTATTTCCGTGCCGACCTGGCTGAGGTGCTGCGCGGGGTGGCCAGGGCCTTCCGCTATGGCCAATGGAGCGATCCCTCCGCCCGCATGGGGGTTGCCATCGCCCTGGGCACCGTGCCGATCGTGTTGGCGGGTCTGGCTTTGAAGCTCTGGGTGCCGGGTTACGACAACTCGCCGCTGCGCAGCATGGGTTCGATCGCGGTCGTGTCCATCGTGATGGCCCTGTTGTTGGCCTGGGCTGAATGGGTGGGCAGCCGCCGCCGGCAGCTCGACGACGTGCAGCCCCGTGATGGTCTGTGGGTGGGTCTGGCCCAGACCCTGGCGCTCGTACCCGGCGTCTCCCGCTCCGGCAGCACCCTCACCGCTGCTCTCTTCGACAGCTGGCAGCGCCCGGCGGCGGCCCGCTTCTCCTTCTTGTTGGGCATTCCGGCGATCACCCTGGCCGGACTGGTGTCGTTGAAGGAGGCCTTCAGTGCCCCCTCCGGCGGCGGCGTGGTGCCCATGCTGGTGGGAATCGCGGCCGCGGCGGTGGTGTCGTGGGTCGCGATTGCCTGGTTGCTGCGTTTCCTGCAGCACCACAGCACCTGGGTGTTTGTGATCTACCGGCTGCTGTTCGGCGTTGCCATCCTGATCTGGTTGGGCGCCAGAGTGAATGGCTAGTTCTTTGCGTACCACCTCCCGCCGTGTGGAATGAGCCCTCTGCGGGGATTGCCCTGGCTGCCCTCGATGGCACGTCCCCCCGGTTGCCGGCCCCAGCCGTGGTTGCCACGGTGGAGCCAGGCTCCATCGGCGAAGAGCTCGGCTTTCAGCCCGGCGATCGGCTGCTCAGCATCAACGGCAAACGCCCGCGGGATCTGATCGACCTGCAGTTTCTGGTGGGTGAGGAGGAGCTCACCCTCGAGGTGGAAGATCCCGATGGCACCCGCCACACGGTGGAGCTGGAGAAGGATCTCGACGAAGGCCTGGGCCTGGGCTTCACCGAGGCCCTGTTCGACGGGCTCAAGCAGTGCAACAACGCCTGCCCCTTTTGTTTCATCGATCAGCAGCCGCCGGGGCGCCGCAGCAGCCTCTACCTCAAAGACGACGACTATCGCCTCAGTTTTCTTTACGGCTCCTATCTGACGCTCACCAACCTCACCGCCGCCGACTGGCAGCGCATTGAGGAGCAGCGGCTCTCCCCCCTGTTTGTTTCGGTGCATGCCACCGAGCCGGAGTTGCGCAGCCGCTTGCTGGTGAATCCACGGGCTGGCTTGCTGCTCGAGCAGTTGGGCTGGTTCGCCCAGCGGGATCTGCAGATCCACGCCCAGGTGGTGGTGTGCCCGGGGATCAACGACGGCCCGGCGTTGCAGCAGACCCTGCACGACCTGGCCGCGTTCGCCGCTGGGGAGTGGCCCGCGGTGCTCTCGGTGGCGGTGGTGCCGGTGGGCCTCACCCGCTTTCGTCCCGATGGGGATGCGTTGGTGCCCGTCAACCGCCACGCCGCGCGCCAGGTGATCGCCCTGGTGGAACCCCTGCAGCAACAGTTCCAGCAAGACATGGGCAGCCGTTTTGCCTGGTTGTCGGATGAGTGGTACTTGATGGCCGGCCTGCCCCTACCGCCCCGGGCGGAGTATGAGGATTTGCCCCAACAGGAAAACGGCGTGGGCAGCATTCGCGCCTTTCTGGAAGCGCTTGATGAGGCCACCCAAAACCTGCCGCAGGCCTTGCCCCGGCCGCGGCGCCTCAGCTGGGTGGTGGGCCAGTTGGTGGCCGAAGCGCTCGAGCCTGTGGTGGCCCGGCTGAATGCTGTGGACGGCCTGGAATTGATCCTGCATGGCTTACCCAGCCCCTATTGGGGCCAGGAGCAGGTGGTGACGGGCCTGTTGACGGGTTCGGATCTGCTGGCAGGCCTGTCGGGTCGCGATCTGGGCGAGGCCCTGCTGCTGCCGGCCGTGATGCTGCGCCAGGGGGAGCCAGTCTTCCTGGACGACCTCACCCTGGTTGAGCTGGAGCGCCAACTGCCTGTGCCCATCCGGCTGCTGGGGGGTGCAGACGACCTTGTGGCCTCCTGTTTCGATGAGAATTTTCGATCTCATTAAGATCTGGCCATCAGGCTGTATCAGGCGTGTCCAAATCCATCTCTCGACTCGCGCTCATCGGCCTGCTGGGGGCTCCGATGCTGGCGCTTGCCGCTGAGGCCCAGGAGTCAGCGGCTGCGACTCCGTCTCAGGCGGACGCGGCCACGCCGTTGCCCCTCGCCCCTGAAACGCCTCGGGGCGGTAGCCCCACCCAGGTGCGCGGGTACCGCCCCAAAGTCAATCCCACCCTGGTGACGCCGGCAGCCACCCAGCTGGCTCCAGGTCTGGACAACCTTCCAGCTCCAGCCTCCTTGGCCCTGCCGGTCAAGCCGGAGCAGGTGCGAATCCTCGAGTTGCGGCCCCTTGGTTTGCTGGAGGTCGAAAATCTGGCAGAGGTGAACAACCCCAATCTCAAGGCGATCGCCAGCCAGGTGGATCAGGCCCAGAGCAACCTGCGGGCCCAAATTGCTCAGTGGTATCCCAACCTCAACTTGCAAGCCAACTCGCTGCCGACCTTCACCACCGGTCAGGCGCGTTCGGATGCTGCCAACGGCACCACATCGATTTCAGCAACGGAACGCTGGTCCCTCGGTGCCGCTCTGACGGCCCAGTGGGCGCTGATCAACCCCCAGCGGGTCCCCACGATCGCGGCGGCCCGTGATCAGTTTGAAAAGGCCAAGTTCCAATACGTGATCGCTCTGAGGGATCTGCGACTGCAGACGGCATCCATCTACTTCGACCTGCAGCAGGCCGACGATCAGGTGCGGATCGGCCAGGAGTCGGTGCGGGCTTCGATCGTGAGCCTGCGGGATGCCAAGGCCCGCTTCCAGGCCGGGGTAGCCACCAAGTTGGAGGTGCTGGAGGCCGAAACCCAGCTCTCCCGCGACCAGCAGCTGCTCACCAACTCCCTGGCGGCCCAGGCGATTGCGCGTCGCACCCTGGCGGCCCTGTTGGACCTGCCCCAGAACGTCACCCCAACCGCCAAGGATCCAGCCCGGGTGTTCGGGGTCTGGCAGCCCTCCTTGCAGGAGAGCATCATCGCGGCCTACACCTTCCGCGAAGAGCTCGATCAGGCCCTGCTCGACATCTCGATCGCCAACAGCCAGGCTAATGCAGCCCTGGGAGCCGTTCAGCCATTACTCAATATTTTTGCCGGCTTCACCGGGAATGTCTTCAACGGCAACGAGTCCGTTGTCACGGCTCAGCCCGGCGCAGATGGCACGAATTACGAAACGGCCCTCGGGCTCAACCTGAGCTGGCGGCTCTTTGACGGCGGTGCCGCCGTAGCCCAGTCGCGGCGGAACAAGCAGCTCGCGCAGGAGAACACCTTCCGCTTTGCCCAGCGCCGTGACGGCATCCGTCAAGAGGTGGAAACCAGCTTCTACGAGCTCGAAAAGAACAACCGCAACATCGTCACCACCTCCCGGGAAGTGATCTCAGCCCGGGAATCGCTGCGCTTGGCCCGTCTGCGCTTCCAGGCCGGTGTCACCACCCAACGGGAGGTGGTGGACAACCAGCGTGATCTCACCCAAGCCGAGGTGCGCTACTCCAATGCCATCACCGACTACAACAAGCGCTTGGCAGAGCTGCGTCGCCGAACTGGTCTCGATCAGGTGGCCAGCTGTACGCCCCAGTCTCTCCCTGCTGCGAAGCCAGTCGGTGCTTCCGATGTGCCCGTGGAACCCACTCCCTTGATCCCGGCCTGTCAGGCTGCCTCCCAAGGAGCGGTTTGAGCCGGTGAGCGCCACTTTGGCTGGTCAGCACCCGACTCTGGGCCTGGCTAATACCCTGCGTCTGGGGCTGTTTCAGGGCTGCCTTGGCTGTTTGGCCGTTGTTTTTGCTGGCCTGCTGAACCGGGTGATGCTGAGTGAGCTCGGCTTTCCTGGCCTGCTGGTTGGAGGCGCTCTGGCTTTTGAGCAGTTTGTTGCCCCATCCCGGGTGCTGTTTGGTCAGATCTCGGATGCCCATCCGGTTGGGGGCCGCCATCGCACGCCCTACATCTGGCTGGGTACGGCGCTGTTCTGTGGACTGGCCGTGCTGTCGATCCCTCTGATCTTTCATGTGGGTCGCTTG
The DNA here is from genome assembly GCF_024346335.1 of Cyanobium sp. ATX 6E8. Lineage (NCBI taxonomy): Bacteria > Bacillati > Cyanobacteriota > Cyanophyceae > Synechococcales > Prochlorococcaceae > Cyanobium > Cyanobium sp. ATX 6E8. The sequence continues at coordinate 33,361 of NZ_JAGQCT010000020.1, forward strand.
CTGGACAGCGCCTCCCAGCCGGAGTTGGGCCTTGGGATCGCTGGCCTGTGCGGGCTGTTTGCCTGCTATGGGTTGGCCATTTCTCTGGCCACCACCCCCTACCTCGCCCTGGTGATCGATCGCACCAGCGAAGTGGAGCGGCCCCGGGCGGTGGGCATCATCTGGTGCCTGCTCACGGTGGGCATCGTCATCGGCGCGATCGCCATCAGCCTCAACCTGCGCGGGCTGGATGGCATCACCGATCCAGCCCTTCTGGAGCCTGTGTTGCTGGGATTCATGGCCAAGGTGGTGGTGGTGGTGCTGGCCCTCACGGTGGTCGCCACCTTGGGGCTGGAGCCCGGTGGCGTCAGGGACCCGTCTGGTTTGGCTAGCGAGCGCCGCGATGACGCCATCACCCTCGCCCAGACCTGGGCTCTGATCACGTCCAGCCGTCAGGTGCTGGTGTTTTTCTCCTTTCTGGTGCTGTTCACCCTGGCGCTGTTTCTCCAGGACCCCATCCTGGAAAGTTATGGCGCCGACGTGTTTGGCATGCCGATAGCCGCCACGGCCTCCCTCAATGCGTTCTGGGGCATGGGCACGCTGGTGGGCCTGTTGCTCGCCGGCCTCTGGATCGTGCCAAGGCTTGGCAAGTTGGCCACAGCCCGGCTGGGCTGTCAGCTGATTCTCGCCAGCCTCGTGCTGTTGGCCCTGGCGGGCCTGGTGGGCCGGGTGCCGGTGCTTCAGCTGGTGATGCTGCTGTTCGGGCTGGCGGCGGGCATCGGCACCAACAGCGCCCTGGTGCTGATGCTGGATCTCACCCTGCCGGAAGCGGCGGGCACCTTTGTGGGCGTCTGGGGATTGGCCCAGGCCCTCTCCAGGGCCCTCGGCAAGGTGGTGGGGGGTGGTTTGTTCGATCTGGCTCGGGCGCTGCAACAGGTCTTCGACCTGCCAGCCTCCACCTATGCCCCCTACGCGCTCGTGTTCAGTGCGGAGGCGGCTGTGGCTTTTGCGGCTTTGCTGTTGCTGAGCCGCGTCAACCTGCGTCAGTTCAGGGAGGATACGGGGAGGAGCCTCAGCAAGGTGCTGGCCCTCGAGCTCGGATGAACGCTGATCCCACCACCCTCCCGGCCCCGCATCTCAGTCCTGGTCTGGACGCCCTGCTCGATCGGGTGGCCGCGCGCCAACGCGCCGATTTTGGCCACATGGCCTCCGATCTCAAAGCGGATGGCAGCCTGATCACCGCCTGCGACCGCTGGAGTGACGCCACCCTGGTGGAGGGATTGGCCCAGCTGTATCCCGGCGAGGGAGTCCTCAGTGAAGAAGGGGACAAAACCGTGCCAGGGAGCGATGCTTACTGGGTGGTGGATCCGCTCGATGGCACCACGAATTTTGCCGCCGGCATCCCCTATTGGGCCATCTCCCTGGCACGTTTTGAGGGTGGTATCCCGGTGCTGGCGGTGCTGGATGTGCCGCCGCTGCGCCAACGCATCGTGGCCATCCGTGGTCAGGGAGCCTGGCGCAATTGCCGCTTGCTCCAGCCTCCGTCCCGGCAGAGCCACCCCGCCGGTTGTGCGTCGCTGTGCAGCCGCTCGATCGGGGTGTTGCAGAAACTGCCCAACCAACGCTTCCCCGGCAAGATCCGCCTGCTCGGCGTGGCCAGCCTCAATCTGGTGAGTGTGGCCATGGGCCAGACGGTGTCGGCCCTGGAGGCGACTCCCAAGATTTGGGATCTGGCCGCCGCCTGGTTGGTGCTCAGCGAGCTCGGCTGTCCGATCCGTTGGTTGGTGCGATCGCCGGAGGCCATCGCCGCCGGGTCCGATCTCTCAACGGCCGACTTCCCTGTGCTGGCGGCCGATCGACCGGACACCCTTGCCCGTTTCATGCCGTGGGCCGAGGCGCTTGTGGCCTGATCCTTGCTCAGCGGTCAGAGGGGGTGTTATGTTTTTGGACTGCGCGCAAGGGGAAACCCGAAAGCGAGCAGGCTTATGGCAGAAGGAGGCGAGAGCCGACGGTGTTGTAAGTTTTCTGAGTCGCCGGGAGGCGACGTTCCGCCTAGAGC
>NZ_JAGQCT010000021.1:0-31791 GCF_024346335.1 Cyanobium sp. ATX 6E8
CGGATGCGGCCTCGTTTGCGGTGATGGAGCCGCAAGCCGATGGCTTCCGCAACTGGCAGAAGAGCCCGATGAGCGTGGCCGCCGAGCACCTACTGGTGGACCGCGCCCAACTGCTGGGCCTGAGCGCCCCGGAGATGACCGTGCTGGTGGGAGGCCTGCGGGTACTGGGTGCCAACACCGGCGGCAGCCGCCATGGCGTGTTCAGCGAACGGCCGGGGGTGCTGAGCAACGACTTCTTCGTGAACCTGCTCGACATGGCGACCACCTGGACGCCGGTGGATGAGACCGGCGAGCTGTTTGAGGGGCGCGACCGCCAGAGCGGGGCGCTGCGCTGGAGCGGCACCCGGGTGGATCTGGTGTTCGGCTCCAACTCGCAACTGCGTGCCATCGCTGAGGTGTATGCCCAGAGCGATGGCGCCGGCCGCCTGGTGTGCGACTTCGTGGCCGCCTGGGTGAAGGTGATGGAGGCCGATCGCTTCGACCTCCAGGGCCGAACCCAAGCAGAGCGCAGGGAGAAGCCAGACATCAATCCGCGAAACCGAGAATTACTTTAACGCCTTTATGCGGCTATAGTCATTCTATTGCCGTGGATCCCAATGGCTGTCGCCTCTGCGCCCATCTCCCTGGCCGCCGCCGCCGGGGGCAGCGCGCTGCTGTTCCGCCAGCTGTTTGATGTCGACACCGGCACCTTCACCTACCTGCTGGTCGATGTGCCCAGCGGCGAGGCGGTGCTGATCGATTCGGTGTTCGAGCAACACCACCGCGACCTCTCCCTGATCCGCGAACTGGGCATCACCCTGGTGGCGTCGATCGACACCCACGCCCATGCCGACCACGTCACCGGCAGCTGGCTGATGCACCAGGCCACAGGCTGCGCCATCGGCCTGGCCGCGGCCGTCCGTGCCGAAAACGTCACGCTGCCGCTGGCCCATGGCGATCGCATCCGCTTCGGCGGACGGCACCTGGAGGTGCGCAGCACCCCCGGCCACACCGATGGCTGCCTCAGCTTCGTGCTGGACAACCACGCCATGGCCTTCAGCGGCGATGCCCTGCTGGTGCGCGGCTGCGGCCGCTGCGACTTCCAGCAGGGCAACGCCCACACCCTGTGGCGCTCCATCACCGAGCAGATCCTGTCGCTGCCGGAGGCCTGCCTGCTCTATCCCGCCCACGACTACACCGGCCGCAGCGTCACCTCCGTCGCGGAAGAAAAGGCGTTCAACGCACGCCTCGGCGGCGCCGCCACCGAGCGGGATTTCGTGGGCCACATGGAGAACATGAAACTGCCCCACCCCCACAAGATCGCCGAGGCCCTGCCCGGCAACATGCGTTCTGGTAAGCCGCGCGACCAAGCCGCCCCCGAAACCTGGGCACCCCTGCAGCGCAGCTATGCCGGTCTGCCGGAACTCAGCCCAGACTGGCTGGCCGATCACAGCAGCAGCGTGACCGTGGTGGACGTGCGCTCAGGCGAGGAGTTCAACGGCCCCGACGGCCGCATCCCGGGCAGCGTGCTGTTGCCGCTGCCCGACCTGGACAACCGCAAGCACGAGCTGCCCGCGGATCGCCCCGTGGTGCTGGTGTGCCATTCCGGCAGCCGCTCAGCCCTCGCCACCCAGCAGCTGCTCAAGGCCGGCCGCCAGCAGGTGGCCAACCTCCGCGGTGGCATCAGCCGCTGGGAGGCCGACGGCTATCCGATCGAACGCCTGACCAGCAACTGAATCGTCTCCCTCTGCTCCGTTCCCTCCTCCGCCTTGCAAACCATGAGCCCCAGCATCAGCGCCCACGATCTGGCCGAACAGCTCCACTCCCAGCGCGTTGCCGTGATCGATGTGCGTGAGCCGATGGAATACGCCAGCGGCCACATCGCCGGCAGCCTCAACGTGCCCCTCGCACGCCTGCACCTGGCCAACCTGCCCCAGGGCCCGCTGGTGCTGGTGTGCCAGAGCGGCCAGCGCAGCAGCAAAGGTGTGCAAAACCTCCTGCAGCAGGGCTATTCCCACCCCGTCAACGACCTGGCGGGCGGCCTGCCCAGTTGGCAGCAGGCAGGCCTGCCGGTGCGCGCACTCAAGAATGCCCCCCTGCCATTGATGCGTCAGGTGCAGATCGCCGCCGGCTCGCTCGTGCTGCTGGGCCTGATCCTCAGCAACACCGTGGCCCCCGCCTGGATCCTGCTCAGCTGGTTTGTCGGGGCGGGACTGGTGTTTGCCGGCGTGAGTGGCTTCTGCGGCATGGCGCGCCTGCTGGCGGTGATGCCCTGGAACAAAGTGGACCTGTAATGGATCCCTCCAGCCTCGCCCTGTTGGCAAGCGGTGGTGTTCTGATTGGCTTTCTGCTCTCGGTGCTCGGTGCCGGTGGCTCGATCCTGCTGCTGCCCTTGCTGGTGAGCGGCGCGGCCCTGCCCACCCGGGAGGCCGTTCCCCTCTCGCTGCTGGTGGTGATGCTGCTGGCCCTGGCCAACCTGGGGCCTTACTTGCGCCGCGGCCAGTTCGCCCCCCGTCCAGCCCTGATCCTCGGCCTGCCGGCCCTGGCGGGCAGCTGGGTCGGCGGCAGCTGGGTGAAAGCCGGCCTCATTCCCGAGCCAGTGCAGCTGGCCATTTTCGCCCTCGCCGCCCTGGTGGCCGCCTGGCTGCTCAGCCGCCGCACCCTTGTGGCCAACGCCGATGGCATCCGGCGCACCCAGCCAGTGGCCCTGGCCATTCAAGGGGTGCTGGTGGGGCTGCTCACCGGCATCGCCGGCGTGGGCGGTGGCTTTGCCATCGTGCCGGCCCTGGTGTTGCTGGCGGGCCTGCCGATGGCCCTGGCCAGCGGCACCAGCCTGCTGCTGATCGCCGTGAATGCCCTGGTGGCGTTGGCGGCCCTGGGCCACTGGCCCACCGCCAGCCTGCCGCTGATGGCTCCCCTGTTGGTGGGCGGCGCCGTTGGGGCCGTGGTGGGCCAGCGGCTAGCTCCCCAGCTCAGCGACCGCCTCCTGCGCCAGGGCTTCGCGCTGATGCTGCTCGGCACGGCTGCCCTCACCGGCGCCGAGGCCTGGCGGCGCCATCACCTGCCCACCGAAGCCGCCATCACCTGGCCCTCCTCCCCCCATCAGCCGTAGCACCCCATTCGCCATTCTGTTTTCCTGAATTCCCCACGCCCTCCAGCCATGAGCGACCACTTCGATCTGATCGTGCTTGGCGCCGGCTCCGGTGGCCTGGCCGCCGCCAAGCGGGCCGCCAGCTACGGCGCCCGGGTAGCGATCGTGGAGGGCGATCGGGTGGGCGGCACCTGCGTGATCCGCGGCTGCGTGCCCAAGAAGCTGCTGGTGTACGGCTCGTCCTACCGGCACCTGCTGGCCGATGCCACCAGCTACGGCTGGGAGGTGGGCGACGTGCGCCTCGACGCGTCCCGTTTGCTCGCCAACGTGCGCACCGAGGTGGATCGGCTCAACACCCTGCACATCGGTTTTCTGGAGAAAGCCGGCGTGGAGCTGGTGCGGGGCTGGGGCCGGTTCAGCAGCGCCACCAGCGTGGTGGTAACGGGCGCCGACGGGAGCGAGCGAGCGCTCCAGGGCCAGCAGATCCTGATCGCCGTGGGCGGCCGGCCCCAGCGCCCCGAGATCCCCGGCGCCGAGCTGGGCTGGCTCAGCGACGACATGTTTGAGCTGGAGAGCCTGCCCGACACCATGGTGGTGGTGGGTGCTGGCTTCATTGCCTGCGAATTCGCCGGCATCCTCAATGGCCTGGGCGTGCAGGTGATCCAGCTGGTACGCGGCGATCACCTGTTGCGCGGCTTCGACCGCGAGGCCAGCGAAGCGGTGCGCGCCGGCATGGAAGCAGACGGCATCGAAATCCGCTTCGCCCATTCGCCGGCGGCGATCACCGGCCAGTGCGCCCCCGGCGAGCTCAGCGTTACCACCCAGAGCGGCGAATCGATCGCCTGCGGCGGCGTGCTGCTGGCCACCGGCCGCAAGCCCTTCCTCAAGGGCCTCAACCTCGAGGCCGCCGGGGTGGCCGTGGAGGGCAGCCGCATCCCGGTGAATGCCGATCAACGCACCAACGTGCCGAGCATCTATGCAGTGGGCGATGTGACCGACCGCATCAACCTGACCCCGGTGGCCGTCGATGAGGGCCGCGCCTTCGCCGACACGGAGTTTGGCCACAAGCCCCGCCAGGTGGACCACAGCCTGGTGGCCTGCGCGGTGTTTTCCCAGCCGGAGCTCGCCAGCGTGGGGCTTACCGAGGAGCAGGCGATCGCCCGCTGCGGAGCCGATGGGATCAAGCTGCACCGGGCCCGCTTCAGGCCGATGAGCCAGGCCCTGCCGGCGCGGGATCCCAAGGTGCTGCTCAAGCTGATCGTGGACACCGCCACCAACAAGGTGCTCGGCTGCCACATGGTGGGTGAGCACGCCGCCGAGATCATCCAGATGGCGGCGATCGCCATCGGCATGGGCGCCACCAAGGCCGACTTCGACCGCACCATGGCCCTGCACCCCTCGGTGGCCGAGGAGTTCGTGACGATGCCGAATTGAACAGCCTGCCGAATTGAACAGCCTGCCGAATTGAACAGCCTGCCCAACTAGTTGCCAAACCAGATGCCGGATCAAGCAGCCAACCGGCGCTTGCACAGCTCGTCTGCAACCCTCACCCCAGCAAATCCTTGCGGAGTTTGCGGATCCGATCCAGCAGCTCCGCTCGCCGTTGTTGCTTGAAGGCGTTGTGGGCCAGGCTGTTCAGCAGAGTCACCAGCCCCACCAGCTCCAGCAGCCCGCCCACCAGGGGGATCTCGTTGATGGCCCCAAGGGTGGCGCCGGTGAGCTTCAGGGCAATGCCAGCCAGCACCGCCAGAGCAAGGATCTGCAGAGCCGGCACCAGATCGGCCAGCGACTGAAGCGGGGTGGCACCAAGCTTCTGCAGCAACTGGTTGAGAAACTGCAACGGCAGACCCAGCACCGCGCTGGCTCCCGACTCGGCGTTGGTGGGGTCGGATGGGACAGGCTCAGTTGTGGCCAGCGGCGCCGCCGTGGCCACTGGAATGTCCAGCGTCGGGGGCTCCGTGGCCGGTTCAGGCTCGAGGCTGATCTCTGGGTTGATCGGCAGAGCCTCTGGGTTGATCGCCTGAACCTCTGCGTCTGCCAAGGCACCAACCAGCACAGGCCAGAGTTGTTATAAAGCGGGCTTCAGCCGGCGGCCAGCCCCTTCTCGTCGAAGACGCCTTCAAACAGCACCGAACTGAGATAGCGCTCGCCGGAATCGGGCAGCACCACAACGATCGTCTTGCCGGCGTAGGCATCCTCCCGGGCCAGACGCAGGGCAGCGGTGGTAGCCGCGCCGCAGGAGATGCCGGCCAGGATGCCCTCCTCCTTCATCAACCGGCGGGCCATGGCCACCGCCTCCTCGTCGGTCACCGTCTCCACCCGGTCCACCAGATCGAGCTCGAGGTTGGCGGGCACAAACCCGGCACCGATGCCCTGAATCTTGTGGGGACCGGGCTTGAGCTCCTGGCCTGCCTTCGCCTGGGAAATCACCGGACTGTTGGTGGGCTCCACCGCCACCGACACCAACGGCTTGCCCAGGGTGCCCTTGATGTAGCGACTCACGCCGGTGATCGTGCCGCCGGTGCCGACGCCCGCCACCAGCACATCCACCTTCCCTTCGGTATCGGTCCAGATCTCTGGGCCGGTGGTGTCGTGGTGAATCTGGGGATTGGCCGGATTGGAAAACTGCTGCAGCAGCACGTAGCGGTCGGGATCGGATGCCGCCATCTCCTTGGCGGTGCCGATGGCACCGGGCATGCCCATGCGTCCCTCGGTGAGCACCAAGTGGGCGCCGTAGGCGGTGAGCAGCTTGCGGCGCTCCAGGCTCATGGTTTCCGGCATGGTGAGGGTGAGAGGAATGCCCTTAGCCGCCGCCACGAAGGCCAGGGCGATGCCCGTGTTGCCGCTGGTGGGCTCCACCAACTCCTTGCCAGGGCCCAGCAGTCCCTCCTGTTCCGCCCGCCAGATCATGGCGGCACCAATGCGGCACTTCACCGAGAAGGCGGGGTTGCGGCCCTCGATCTTGGCCAGCACCCGGGCCTGACAACCCTCAGTCACCCGATTGAGCTGCACCAAGGGGGTTTTGCCGATGGTGAGGCTGTTGTCGGCGTAGATGCTGGTCATCCGATCAGGGCGGCCGTTCTTTGCCCGCAGCCTAGGAATGCCGGCGTCCCAGACACCCCCAACCCAAGTGGATTGTGAAGAGCCAGCGGCAACACGGCCCCAAAGGCACCAACCCGCCGGCTGTGATTCCTAAGGTTCCCGCCACCTCTTGCATGGTTCGGCGATGGCAACCACGTCGGCGCCCCCTCGGCGCACGGCCCTGCTGAATCACATCAGCACCAACAACATCAAGGGAGATCTCTTCGGAGGCGTCACCGCCGCGGTGATCGCCCTGCCCATGGCCCTCGCCTTCGGGGTGGCCTCCGGCGCCGGTGCCGCCTCAGGCCTGTGGGGCGCTGTGTTGGTGGGCCTGTTTGCTGCTTTGTTTGGCGGCACGCCATCACTGATCTCCGAGCCCACCGGGCCGATGACCGTGGTGATGACCGCCGTGATCGCCAGCTTCACCGCCCGCGATCCCGAGAACGGTCTGGCCATCGCTTTCACCGTGGTGATGCTGGCGGGTGTATTCCAGATCGCCTTCGGCCTGCTGAAGCTGGGCCGCTACATCACCCAGATGCCTTACACGGTGATCTCGGGCTTCATGAGCGGCATCGGCATCATCCTGATCATCCTGCAGCTGGGCCCCTTCCTCGGTCATGCCATCCCCAAAGGCGGTGTGATCGGCACCCTCAATGCCCTGCCGCAGCTCATTCAGACCGCCCGTTTGCCTGAAGTGGTGCTGGCGCTGATCACCCTGGCCATCCTCTGGTTCACCCCAGCGGCGCTCAAGAAAATCGCCCCGCCCCAGCTGATTGCACTGGTGGCCGGCACGCTGCTTTCGCTCACCCTGCTGCAGGGCGACATCGCCTCCGGCGGTGAAGGTGTTCGCCGAATCGGCGCAATCGCCTCGGGTTTCCCCCAGCTGCGCATGCCCTACATGGAGCTGGGCCTGGCCAGCAAGATGCTGATTGATGCCGCCGTGCTGGGCATGCTCGGCTGCATCGACGCCCTGCTCACCGCCGTGATCGCCGACAGCGTCACCCGCACCGAGCACAACTCCAACAAAGAACTCATCGGCCAGGGCCTCGGCAACCTCGCCTCCGGACTGTTTGGTGGCCTTCCCGGTGCCGGCGCCACCATGGGCACCGTGGTGAACATCCAGGCCGGCGGCCGCAGCGCCCTCTCGGGCATCAGCCGGGCCTTGATTCTGATGGTGGTGATCCTTGCTTTCACGGGCGTTGCCGCCCAGATCCCCCAGGCGGTGCTCGCCGGCATCGCCCTCAAGGTGGGTGTCGACATCGTCGACTGGGGCTTCCTCAAGCGCGCCCACCGGATCTCGATGAAGGGGGCGTTGATCATGTATTTGGTGATCGCCCTCACCGTGCTGGTGGATCTGATCGCCGCCGTTGGCATCGGCGTGTTCATCGCCAACATCCTCACCATCGACAAGATGAACGCCCTGCAGAGCAAGAGCGTTAAGTCGATCAGCACCGGCGACGGCGAACTCGATATCTCCGACGATGAAAAGGCCCTGCTGGATCAAGGCAAGGGTCAGGTGCTGTTGTTCCAGCTCAACGGCGCCATGCTCTTCGGCGTAGCCAAGGCCATCGCGCGGGAGCACAACGCCATCACCAGCTGCCAAACGGTGATCTTCGATCTGGGTGAGGTGTCACACCTGGGGGTGACCGCCGCCCTGGCCCTGGAAAATGCGGTGGAAGAAGCGGTGGAGAAAGGCCGTTCGGTCTACGTCGTGGGGGCCTGCGACGTGACCCGCCGCCGCCTCGAGAAGCTCAAGATGTTTGAACTGCTGCCCGCCGACCACACGGAGATCAGCCGCCGCGAAGCCCTGGAGCGCGCCGTTTCCGCTCTGAACTAACCCAGGCCGTAGGGCTCGGTATCGGCGGGTTCGCGGATGCCGAGCTGCTCACGCCACGCGCTGACGGGGCGATCCCAGCCCTCCTCCCAGCGGGCGGCCACTAGGCACTGGGCCTGATGCCCGATCGCCATGCCATGGGCCACCGCCTGGCTCAGTTCTTCAAAGCGCCCCATCTGGAAGCGGAAGCTGGCCAGCTGCCCGGCGGTGGTAAGCAACACGTAGGCGGGAAAGCCGATCTGGGCGGTGGTGATCGCCAGCACACCGCTCTCGCCAGCGGGCATGGTGCCAAAGCCACTCACCACGTGATGGATGTCGTGGGTGGTGGCGACCCGCTGGGTGAGCCACTGGGCCTCGGTGGTGGTGGGCCGGGGCCGGAAGAATTCCGGGTCGTAGTTGAGCTGGCGGATCAACTCGGCATAGCTGCGGCCCAGGCTGCCCTCGGGCAGCTGGATCAACCTGTCGATGTCCGGCTGGAGCGGGGGGTAGCGCTGATCGAGCATCGCTGCGCCCCCTGGCACGGCCCGGAAGCGGCGAACCGAATCCAGCATCTGGGGACTGTCGATCATGTTGTCGACCAGATCCGCCACCGAGCTCAGATCACCGCCGCTGCGACCGATCGCCCCCAGCAATTTGAGATTGTTGGCCGCCCGCAGCAGCTCCCCAAACCGTGACATCCAGCCAGACCCAACTCCATCCAGGATGACGTGCCCCTAAGGGCCTGATAGCTTTTGGCCATGAGCAGTCCGCCATAGACGCCGAGCATCACCTCGCCGCGGAAACTCTGCCGCCGGCCCAGCTGAGGCGTCAGGCCTGACACATCACTCCGTCACTTTGACTGGGCCGGGATCGGTGTATTCAGTAGTGCGTCCACAGCTGCGGTGCATACACCAATACCGACAGAGACCAGTGACAAACGATCACCAGTGACAAACGATCATTTATGAATGGATTCTTCCCGCCCCTAACGTCCCTGCCGAAGGAAATGCTGGCCGGCGTTGTAGTGGCCCTTGGCGTGGTGCCCGAGGCGATCGCCTTCTCCCTGGTGGCGGGGGTGGACCCAAAGATGGGCCTGTTCGCCTCGGTGGCGATCTGCTGCGTGGTGGCCTTCGCCGGCGGACGCCCCGCCATGATCTCAGCCGCCACGGCCGGCGTGGCCCTGCTGATGGGTCCCCTGGTGGCGGCCCACGGGGTGGCCTATCTGCTGGCGGCCACCCTGCTGGCGGGCCTGTTCCAGATCCTCTGGGGCTACATGCGCCTCGGCTACCAGATGCGGTTTGTGCCCCGGGCCGTGACCCTGGGCTTTGTCAACGCCATCGGCCTGCTGATCTTCCGAGCCCAGCTGCCCCAGATGGGACTGGGGGCCGATGGCGGCGAGACGGTGGCGAGCCTGGGGGGAGCGGCGGTAGCCTGGCCCAGCGTGTGGCTGCTGGTAGGCCTCGGATTGGCAATCATCTACGGCCTGCCGCGGCTCACCATGGCCGTGCCCTCGACCCTGGTGGCGATCGTGGTGATCACGCTGCTGGCCGAGGGATTGAACCTGCCGGTGCCACGAGTGGGAGATCTGGGCGAGCTGCCCAGCACGTTTCCCGGCTTCGGGCTACCGGCGGTGCCCTTCAACCTCGACACCCTGGCGATCATCCTGCCGGTGAGCCTGGCGATCTCCTTTGTGGGGCTGTTGCAGGCCTTTCTCACCGCCACCGTGATCGACGACCTCACCGATTCGGACAGCGACAAAAATGTTGAGGCCCGCGGCCAGGGGTTGGCGAACATCGCGTCGGGGCTGATCGGCGGCATGGCCGGAGCTGGCATGATCGGCCAATCGGTGATCAACGTGGAAGCCGGCGGGCGCTACCGCCTCTCCACCTTCACCGCCGGTGCCGGCTTGCTGATTCTGGTGCTGGGGCTGCGGGAGCAGCTGGCCCGCATGCCGATGGCAGCCCTGGTGGCCGTGATGATCATGGTGTCGATCAGCACGTTCAATTGGGAGTCGTTTCGGACCATCCGCAGGGTCCCCAAGAGCGACACCGCTGTGATGGTGGTGACCATGGTGATCGCCCTGATCACCAGCAACCTGGCAATCGCGGTCCTGGTGGGCGTTTCCCTGGCGGGAATCCTGTTCAGCCGCAAGGTGGCCAAGGTGGTCACCGTGCACTCCAGCTGGCTCGAGCCTGAGCACCGCCTCTACAGCGTGCGTGGCCAACTCTTTTTCGTCAGCACGGTCTACTTTCTGGACGGATTTGATCTGAGGAGCCATCCCCAGCGGATCACGATTGACATGGGCAATGCCCACATCTGGGATCAAACCGGGGTGCGCGCCCTTGACCAGGTGATCCGCAATTTGCGCCAGGGCGGCTCCAAGGTGGAGGTGTTGAACCTCAATGTCGAGAGCCTGGACCTGTTTGGGCGCATCAGCGATGCCCCAGACCTGATAGAGGGAGCCCGCTGCGAGCTGGCCCGATGAGAGCCCTGAACCACTGGCGCGGGGATCTCAGCGGTGGCCTCACCGCCGCGGTGGTGGCCCTGCCCTTGGCCCTCGCCTTCGGCGTGGCCTCCGGAGCCGGACCGATGGCCGGGCTCACCGGCGCCATCGTGCTCGGCCTCCTGGCAGCCCTGTTTGGCGGCACCCCCACCCAGGTGTCTGGTCCCACCGGTCCGATGACCGTGATCATGACCGCCGTGATCACCCTGCTGGTGGGGCGCTACGGCCAGTCCAGCGGCCTGGCAATGGCCTTCACCGTGGCCCTGATGGCGGGCGGGTTCCAGGTGGTGTTCGGCCTGATGAAGCTGGGCCAGTACATCACGATGATGCCCTACACCGTGATCTCGGGCTTCATGTCGGGGATCGGAGCCATCATTGTGGTGCTGCAGCTGCCGCCCCTACTGGGGGTGAGCCTGGCTGGGCCGATCCCCACGATCCTGGCCAGGTTGCCCTGGGCGGTGGCCCATCTCAATCCCACGGCGCTGGCGGTGGGCTTGGCCAGTTTTGCGTTGGTGGTGCTCTACCCCAAGCGCTGGAACTTCCTGCTGCCGGCCCCCCTGGTGGCGCTGGCAGTGGTGAGCGGGGCCTCGGTGCTGTGGCTGCCAAGCGGCGCCCTGCCGAGGCTGGGGGCCATGCCCACCGGCCTGCCCCAGCTCCAATGGCCCCAGGTGGGCTGGGGGGATCTGCGCACCCTGGCGGGCTTCGCTCTCACCCTGGCGGTGCTGGGCTCGATCGACTCGCTGCTCACCTCCCTGGTAGCCGACAACATCACCCGCAGCCAGCACGATTCCGACCAGGAATTGATCGGCCAGGGCATCGGCAATATGGCCAGCGCCTTGCTGGGTGGCCTGCCGGGTGCCGGTGCCACGATGCGCACCGTCACCAACGTGCAGGCAGGCGGGCGCACGCGGTTGTCGGGCATGGTGCATGCCCTGGTGCTGCTGCTGATCACCCTCGGGGCGGGTTCGTGGGCCAGCCCGATTCCCCATGCGGTGCTGGCCGGCATCCTGCTGAAGGTGGGGCTGGAAATTATCGACTGGTCATTCATCGTGCGGGCGCCGCTGCTGTCGCTGCGGACCACCGGGCTGATGTGGCTGGTGCTGCTGCTCACCGTGTTCTGGGACCTGATCACCGCCGTGGTGGTGGGGGTGTTTCTGGCCAACATCCTCACGATCAAACGCCAGAGCGAACTGCAGCAACAGGCCATGCGGGCGCGCAGCGGCGGTGACGGCGACCATCACGACCTCAATCTCGAGGAGCAGGAGCTGCTACGGCAGGCCGGCGACCTGCTGCTGCTGCTGCAACTCAGCGGCCCGTTGAGCTTTGGGGCCAGCAAATACCTCACCCAACTGCTCAGCTCCAGCGCCAGCTTTCACACCCTGGTGCTCGATCTCAGCGAAGTGCCGCTCCTAGGGGTGACCGCCGCCTTGGCGATTGAAACCATCTGCTTCGACTGCCGCGACCAGCAGCGGCAGGTGTTCATCGTGACCGCAACAGATCAACCGCGGGAACGCCTGCATCGGCTCAAGGTTCCAGCAATCTCTGGTGTGACACTCACCAAGAGTCGGCTGGAGGCCCTGGCTGCCGCAATCAGCCCAAAGGTGGCCTGATCAGGCGGACTCCCACTCGACTTTCACCACATCCAGCGGTCCGCGCCCACTGTGGTTGAGCTCGGTGGCCGCCCTCAGGGCTGCCTCATGGGTATGGAAGAGAAACGCGTCGCTGGTGCTGCCCACATCCACCAGACGCTGATCCTCTCCGGCAATGGCCACAAAGGAGCCATCGTTGAGCCGCCTCAGGGCGTAGCGCTCGGCCTGGGTGCAATCCATCGGGTGGGAGGGATCAATCTCAGGAGCCCAGAAGTGCATCACCACCAATCAGCCACTTCAAGGCTAGCCAGCCCCACCAGGCCGCACGACCCCCGGCAGGATCAGTTCCAGCAGGGCACCACCCTCGGGTCGATTGCTGGCCTGGATGCGACCGCCGTGGGTGACGGCAATCTGCTGCACGATCGAGAGCCCCAGGCCACTGCCGATGCGTTGGGTGCGGGCCCGGGCGGGATCCCCCCGGTAAAAGCGCTCAAACAGATGGGCCAGGTCGTCCTCACTGAGGCCCGGGCCCTGGTCGGCCACACTCAACTGGCACCAGTCGCCACGGCTGCCGAGGCTCACCCGCAACTCGCCGCCATCCGGGCTGTAGCGCAGAGCGTTGTCGAGCAGGTTGAGCAGGGCCCGGTGCAGGCGGGAGCTGTCGCCGCGTAGCTGCAGGGCAGGAGGTGCATCCAAGGCCAGGTGGATCTGACGCGGATCGGCAAGGGGACGCAGGTTGGACCACACCTGCTCCACCAGCTGGGGCAGATCCACCACGCTCAGCCGCTGACCGGTGCCCGGCAGCGTGTTCTCGAGGCGGGAGAGCTCGAGCAGATCCCCCACCAACTCCTGCAACCGCAGCAATTCCCGCTGCAAGCGCTCCACCAGCCGGGCGTTCTGGCTGTTGACCTGGGCGGCGAGGCTGTCGCCCACCAGCAGCAAGGCCGTGAGGGGCGTTTTCAGTTCGTGGGCTACATCGCTTACCCAGCGCTCCTGCTGCTCCAGCTGGGCATCGAGGGAGCGGCGACTCTGCAGTTGCACGCCCAGCCAGCCGTCGCGGCCTGGCACCACCATCACATCGAGGTCTTGGCCGTCGGAGTGCCACTCCAAGCGCTGGGGGCGATCCTGACGGCGGGCGATCCGGATGCTGCTGGCCAGGCCGGGATCGGCACAGATCTCGGCAAAGGGCTGACCGACCAGCAGCCGGCCCGAATCAAGCTGGAGAATCCGCTCCGCCCGGGGGTTGATGTGGCCCACGGTGCCGTTGCGTTCGAGCAGGATCCAGCCGATGGTCGACGAATCCATCCAGCTGAGCAGCTGCCGGGCCGGGGGCAGGGGGCGACGCCAGCCTCCACGCCGACGCCAGAAACCCATCAAGCGGTTGAAGGCGCTAACCAAAGCGATAACCAAACCCCCGCACGGTGATCAGATGCACCGGGGCTGACGGATTCTCTTCCAGCTTTTCGCGCAACCAGCGGATGTGCACATCCACGGTTTTGCTGTCGCCGAAGTAGTCGATGCCCCAGAGCTGCTCCAGCAGCTGATCGCGGCTCCACACCCGCCGGGGGTTCTGCATGAACAGCTCCAGCAGGCGGTATTCCTTCGGCGAGAGGTTCACCTCCAGACCATCCCGGGTCACCCGGCATTCTTCCGGATAGAGGCTGAGATTGGCGTGCTCCAGCACCCGGGCCCGGGAGGTTTGGCTGGAGGAGCGGCGCAGCAGGGCTCGGCAGCGGGCCACCAACTCCCGCATGCCAAACGGCTTGACCAAGTAGTCGTCGGCACCCACCTCGAGGCCCAGCACTCGATCAGTTTCGGTGTCGCGGGCGCTCACCACCAGGATCGGGGTCTGGTTGCTCTGCTGGCGCAGCTGGCGGCACACATCCAAACCACCCAGGCCAGGCAGCATCAGGTCGAGCACCACCAGGGCAAACCCCTGCCCCTCCGGTGCCCGCTGCAGCAACTGCAGGGCATCGCGACCGTTGCCGCAGGCCTGCACCGCAAACCCCTCCAATTCGAGGGCTTCGCGGATCGTTTCGCGGATCGTTTCGTCGTCTTCGACGACCAACAAGGACGGCTGCATGGCGCCATTCTCACCGGCGAGCTTGAAACCCCAGAAGGTTGTTTCAACAGAAGAGGTTTCAACCACAGCGATACCCCTGCCCGCGCACGGTGGTGATCAGGGCTGGTTGGGCTGGATCGGCCTCCAACTTGAGGCGCAGCCAGCGAATGTGCACATCCACCGTTTTGGGATCGAGCTCCACGGCCTCGAGCTCACCCCACACACGGGTCAGGAGTTCATCGCGGCTCCAGATCCGGCGCGGATGTTCCAGAAAAAACTGCAGCAGGCGAAATTCCCGGGGCGAAAGGGTCACGTCCTGGCCATCCCGGCTGACCCGGTGCGCCTCCACCCGCATGGTCACCGCGCCACAACGCAGCTCAGGGGTGGCCTCCAGCCCGAGCTGGTGACGGCGCACCAGCGCCCGGCAGCGGGCCAAGCATTCCGCCAGGCCAAAAGGTTCTGGCAGAACGTCGTCGGCGCCCACCTCCAAGCCCCAGATCCGATCGGCTTCGCTGCTGCCCGGGCAGAGCATCAGCACCGGGATCGACATCTCGGCCGCCCGCACCCGGGCGCACAATGCTGCGGCCTGCGCGCCGAGGCTGCCATCGAGCACCAGCAGCTCCCAATCCGAGGGGGTGGCAAGCTGCTCGGCAGCGTCGTCTACATCTCTGCAAAGGCTCACCTCGCACCCCGCCTCGGCAAGGTCGTGGCGGAGCCGGTGGGCTGCCGCAGGATCAGAATGCACCAACAGCAGCCGAATCGACGGCTGACTCATCGATGCGAATGGCGCTGCTGGGGGAGATGGCTCACCACGAGACGCCGTTGGCTATCGATCTGCAGCCAACCCTCGTCGCGCAGCGCCCCCAGGATGCGGGTCACGGTGACCCGGGTGGTGCTCAACGCGCTGGCCAGATCCTGGTGGGTGAGCTTGATCTGCAGGCACAGGCCCTGGTCACAGGGCTGGCCGTAGTCGTTGGCCAGCAACTCAAGCAAGCCCCGCACCCGCTCTTCGATGCGCCGCAGGCCCAGCAGCTCCAGCAGGGCTTCACTCTGGCGGTAGCGGGCCGCCATGCCCTGAAGCAAACCCATCGCCAGGTGGGGAGAGCGCTGGATCTCCTCGCAGCTGAGGCAGAGCAGGTCGCTGTCCACCAGGGTGGTGGCCGCATAGGCCTCCACGTTGGTGAGCGGATCGCCGAAGGGTTCGTTCGGGCCGGCCAAGCCCAGCAGCAGCTCATCGCCGTGGATCGAGATG
Organism: Cyanobium sp. ATX 6E8; assembly: GCF_024346335.1. Taxonomy (NCBI): domain Bacteria; kingdom Bacillati; phylum Cyanobacteriota; class Cyanophyceae; order Synechococcales; family Prochlorococcaceae; genus Cyanobium; species Cyanobium sp. ATX 6E8. The sequence goes on from NZ_JAGQCT010000021.1 coordinate 15,371, forward strand.
GCGGAGAGCTTCACCATGCCCCGCACCACCACCCACACGTTGCGCTTCAGCAGGGGCACCTGGCTGCCAGGCGCCAGATGCACCAGGCTGCGCTTCGCGTAGCTGGTCTCCAGCAGCTCGCGAAAACTGTCGCTGCGACCCGGTTGAAGGGAGGGTGTGAACACCATCGCGGAGCAGTCCGTTGGTTTGGCAGAACGCTATGGAGGGCTCAGCGCCGAGAGGCAAAGACCGGGTAGTGCGGGGTTTAAGGGTCGGTTAGGGCCCTGGGCTGCTCTCCAGGGAGCCGCGCAGGATCCAGAGGTTGGCGCCCTGGCGCCGGTATCGCGCTTGCTTGACAGGGGGCGCGGAACGGAAACAAGCGCCGGTTGTGGTTTGCAATCGCCACCAGGGAGAGCATCACCGGCACCTCCACCAGCACCCCCACCACGGTGGCCAGGGCGGCTCCGGATTTAAGGCCAAACAGGCTGATGGCCACCGCCACCGCCAGCTCAAAAAAGTTGGAAGCGCCGATCATGGCTCCAGGGGCAGCGATCGACTGGGGCTGACGCCAGCGCCGCATCCACTGGGCGCTGATCCAGAAGATCAGGTAGGTCTGCAGGATCAGGGGGATAGCAATCAGGACGATCGCCAGCGGATTGGCGAGAATGGCCCGGGCCTGCACCATGAACAGCACCAAAACGGTGAGGATCAGGCTCAGGATTGCCAGGGGCTTGAGGCGGTGCTCCAAGCGCTCAATCCGCCCTGGGGAGCGCAACACCAAGCGGGTCAACCAACCCACCACCAAGGGCACCACCACAAACAGGCCCACAGCGGTCACCAGGGTGTCCCAAGGCACGATCACCTGGCTTACCCCCAGCAGCAGGGCTGCAATGGGTGCAAAGGCAAACACCATGATCAGGTCATTGATGGCCACCTGAGCCAGGGTGTAATTGGGATCGCCACCGCAAAGTCGGCTCCAAACAAACACCATGGCCGTGCAGGGGGCCACCCCCAGCAGAATCATGCCGGCGATGTATTGATCGCCCAGGGCGGCAGGGATCCAGGCCGCAAACAAGCCACGGATGAACAGCCAAGCGATGGCCGTCATCGTGATGGGTTTGATCAGCCAGTTCACCACCACGGTGACCACCAGCCCCTTGGGCTGACGGCGCAAATCGACGAGCGCATGGAAATCAACCGCCAGCATCATGGGATAGATCATTCCCCAGATCAGCAGGCCAATCGGCAGGTTGATGCGGGCAAATTCCAGACCTGCCACAGCCTCCGCTGCCTGCGGGAAGACGGCGCCGAGGGTGACACCAGCCGCGATGGCCAGGGCTACCCACAGGCTCAAAAAGCGCTCAAAGATCCCCATGGCGCCTCAGCAGCAGGGGCTGGCGGGGGCGGTGCAACCAGCCGCCAGATCGGCCAACCAGCCCCGCAGGCCCTCGAGGGCTTCGGGCTGCAGTTGGTAGTACACCCAACGGCCCTCCTGGCGATCCACGAGCAGCCCCGCCTCCTTGAGCACCTTGAGGTGAAACGACAGCTTCGACTGGGCCAACCCCAGCTCGCTGGTGAGCTCGCAGACGCAGCGCTCACCGCCGGCCAGGGCCTCGATCACCTGCAGCCGCAGCGGATCGGCGAGGGCCTTGAGCCGCTGGCGGGCTTGATCGGCCTGGAGGGGCGCTGGGGCAACGGGGACGGTGGCAACGGGGACAGTGGCAACGGGCACGGACGAGAGCCTGCTGAACCCATCAAAGCTAATTGGTGCGAACAGCCAGCACCTGGGCAGAGGACCCAGCCATAGACAACACCTGCTTACACAAATCCACGTCGTCGCCCCATACTAAAGGCTGCAAATAACATGAGGCCATTCTCGGCCCATGCGAAAGGCTGCGCGACCCATGCTCGAAGCACGCTCCAACCGCGCCGGCGCCTACCGCAGCCAGCCATCGGGCTATCGCGCCTTCCATCCGGCTCCCCTGCCGCCGGATCCGCCCGTGCGGCTGAGCGGTGAATTGCAGGCGCTGCTCTCCCAGGCTGATCGGGCCCTGGGGCGACTGGATGGATCGGTGGAAACGCTGCCGAACCCTGACCTGTTTGTCTTCATGTACGTGCGCAAGGAGGCAGTGCTCTCCAGTCAGATCGAAGGCACCCAGAGCTCCTTGCAGGATTTGCTGGCAGCGGAGGCCAAGGTATTCGGAGCCGGCGGCCTCCCCCGCGATGTGGATGAGGTTGTGAACTACGTGCGGGCGATGAACCATGGCCTGCAACGCCTCGCCACCTTGCCCGTGTCGATGCGGTTGATCGGCGAGATCCATGCCGTGCTGCTGCAGGGAGTTCGCGGCAGCCGGCTCACCCCAGGCAAGCTGCGACGCAGCCAAAACTGGATCGGCCCTGGTGGCTGCACCCTGGCCACTGCCAGCTTTGTGCCGCCACCCCCGGAGGAGCTACACGAAGCCCTGGGGGCCTTGGAACAGTTTCTCCACGCCCAAGACGATCTACCGGCTCTGATCCGCATCGGACTGGCCCACGCCCAGTTCGAAACGATCCATCCGTTTCTCGATGGCAACGGCCGTGTGGGGAGACTGCTGATCACCTTCCTGCTCACCGAGAAAGGAATCCTGCAGAAGCCTGTGCTCTATCTCTCGCATTACTTCAAGCAGCACCGCCAGGGCTATTACGACCACCTGCAGGCCGTGCGCGAAGACGGCAACTGGGAGAACTGGCTGGCGTTCTTTCTGCGAGGCGTGGCCGAGGTGAGCCAGGAGGCCAGCGGCACAGCCCGGCGGATCCTGGCGCTGCGGGAACAGCATCGGGCCTTGATCACCGATCACCTCGGGCGTGCTGCCGCCAACGGCCACCGGGTGCTGGAGAGCCTGTTTGACCGACCGATCGTGAGCGTCAACGCGATCGAAGCCCTGATCCACACCACCTACCCGGCGGCCAATGGCCTGGTGGCGCGGCTGGAGGCGCTCGACATCCTTCGCGAGATCACTGGCCAGAAGCGGAACAGGCGCTTCTGCTATCAGCCCTATGTGGAGCTATTTGGCGAAACACCACCGGAGTAGCCCTGGCCCGCCCTTCCCCACCCGCCTTAACCACGCCATAAAACCCATCAACTCTGCTTGATGGGAGAGTGGGTCGAGCTTCAAGCGCTGCCCCATGAAAATCGGCATCAACGGCTTCGGCCGCATCGGCCGCCTGGTGTTCCGAGCCCTCTGGGGGCGCCCCGGCATCGAGCTGGTGCATGTCAACGACAACGGCGGCGATGCTGCCACCGCCGCCCACCTACTGGCCTTTGATTCCGTGCATGGCCGCTGGCAGCAAGCGGTGCAGGCCAACCCAGTGATGCCAGGCAACAGCCCAGGCTTCTTTGTGGGCGGCCAAGCGGTGAGCTATAGCCAGGAGAGTGACCCAAGCGCCGTGCCCTGGCGGGAAGCCGGCGTGGAGATGGTGCTCGAGTGCAGCGGCAAATTCAAAACGCCCGAAACGTTGCAGCCCTATTTCGATGCGGTGGGGCTCAAGCGGGTGGTCGTGGCCTGCCCGGTGAAGGGCGAGATCGCCGGAGCTGAAGCGCTCAACGTGGTGTTCGGCATCAACCATCACCTCTACAACCCCAAACAACACCGCCTGATCACCGCCGCCTCCTGCACCACCAACTGCCTCGCGCCCGTGGTGAAGGTGGTGCACGAGAGCTTCGGCATCGAGCACGGTTCAATCACCACCCTGCACGATGTAACCAACACCCAACGGGTGGTGGATGGCTTCAAGAGCGATCTGCGCCGGGCGCGCTCCTGCAGCCAGAGCCTGATCCCCACCACCACGGGCTCAGCCAAGGCGATTGGGATGATTTTCCCGGAGCTGCAGGGCAAGCTCAACGGTCACGCCGTGCGGGTGCCGCTGCTGAATGCATCGCTCACCGATGCGGTGTTTGAGCTCAAGCGCAGCGTCACGGTGGAGGAGGTGAACGGCGCCTTCGAGGCGGCCGCCAACGGCGCCCTGCGCGGCATCCTCGGCTACGAAACCCGGCCGCTGGTGTCGGTCGACTACGTCAACGACGATCGCAGCGCCATCGTCGATGGCCTCTCGACGATGGTGGTGAACGGCACCCAACTCAAGGTGTACGCCTGGTACGACAACGAGTGGGGCTACAGCTCGCGCATGGCGGATCTGGTCAGCCATGTGGCTCTGGCTGAGCATTCCGAACAGCAAATCGAGCGCTGAGCCAACGCCATGGCACGCGCCCTATCCGCCCTGCAGCAATACGCGGTCGTGACGGCCAACTACTGGGCCTTCACCCTCACCGACGGCGCCCTGCGCATGCTCGTGGTGTTTCACTTCCACGAGCTGGGCTACAGCACGCTCGAGATCGCTTTCCTGTTTCTTTTCTACGAATTCTTCGGCATCGTCACCAACCTCTATGGCGGCTGGCTCGGGGCCCGCTTCGGGCTGCGACTCACCCTCTGGAGCGGCACCTTGATGCAAGTGGCGGCGCTGCTGATGCTGATTCCCGTCGCCGACAGCTGGCCCAAGTGGTGGAGCGTGGCCTACGTGATGGTGGCCCAGGCGATCAGCGGCATCGCCAAGGATCTCAACAAGATGAGCGCCAAGAGCGCCATCAAAACCGTGGTGGCAGAAACCCCGGAGGATCACAGCCAGGGCGAAAGCCAGCTGTTCAAATGGGTGGCGATTCTCACCGGCTCCAAGAACGCCCTCAAGGGCGTGGGCTTTTTTCTGGGGGGCCTGCTGCTCACCACGATTGGCTTCAATGCCGCCGTGGGAGCGATGGCCGCCGGCCTGTTTGCCGCCTTCCTGCTCACCCTGGTGCTCCCCGGTGACATCGGCCGCATGAAGGACAAGCCGAAATTCACGGCCCTGTTCTCCAAATCGCGCGGCATCAATGTGCTGTCGCTGGCCCGCTTCTTTCTATTTGGCGCCCGCGATGTGTGGTTTGTGGTGGCGCTGCCGGTGTTTCTGCAGGCCGCCCTGGGCTGGCGCTTCTGGGAGGTGGGCGGCTTCATGGGCCTGTGGGTGATCGGCTACGGGATCGTGCAGGGTGCCGCCCCGGCCCTGCGGCGCAGTTGGGGCCAGAGTGCACCGCCTGGCGTGAGTGCGGTGGAGTTTTGGAGTGCCCTGCTCACCGCGATCCCGGCCCTGATCGCCATCGCCCTCTGGCGTGAGGTGGCTCAGCCCGGTGTAGCCGTGGTGGTGGGGCTGGCGGCCTTCGGGGTGGTGTTTGCCATGAATTCCTCGATTCACAGCTACATGGTGCTGGCCTACACCGATGCCGAATCGGTGAGCCTCAACGTGGGCTTCTATTACATGGCCAATGCGGCGGGCCGCCTGCTGGGCACCGTGCTCTCCGGTGCCCTGTTTTTGGTGGGGGGATTGCAGGCCTGCCTGTGGAGCTCGGCCCTGCTGGTGGCCCTGGCAGCCGTGGTGAGCACCCGGCTGCCATCGCCGCCACGGCAGTTGTCCCAAGCCGGGTAAGACTCAGCCCGATCTACCGCCAACGGGCGGGAGGCAGGCCATGGGTTGGTTTGGACTGGCTGAGCTGCTGATCCTGGCGCTGCTGGCCGATGGCCTGTTTCGGCGGCTTGGGTTGCCGGGGCTGATCGGCATGTTGCTGGTGGGGATCGCCCTGGGGCAGTCTGGGCTGGGGCTGCTCGATCCCAAGCTGCTGGCCCTCAGCGGCGAGCTGCGCCAGATGGCGCTGGTGGTGATCCTGCTGCGGGTGGGCTTTGGCCTCAACCTGCGCACACTTCAGCAGGTGGGCCGGCGGGTGCTGCTGCTGGCCTGGATTCCGGCAGCGGTGGAGGGGTTCACGATCACCCTGGTGGCCCAGCCCCTCCTGGGGCTGGGCTCGTTGGAGGCGGCCCTGCTGGGCTCGGTGATTGCGGCGGTTTCGCCCGCCGTGGTGGTGCCGCTGATGCTGCGGTTGATCGAGGAGAAACGGGGCACCGCCAAGGCCATCCCCCAACTGGTGATGGCGGCAGCCTCCCTCGATGACATCGCCGTAATCGTGGTGAATGGAATGCTGCTGGGCCTGCTGGTGCAACAGGCCAGCAGCCCTGGGCTGCAGCTGCCGTGGAGCCAGTTGGCCGGGCTACCCCTGGGGCTGCTGCTCGGAGCCGCCGCAGGCGCGGGGCTGGGCCTGATGCTGCTGCGTTGGATCGAGCGCTTTGGGCCCCAGGTGAACCGTCAGGTGCTGGTGATCCTGGCCCTCGCGCTACTGCTGCTGCGGCTGCAGGACAGCATCCAGGGGCTGGTGCCCTTCACCGGCCTGGTAGCCGCGCTCGCTCTAGGGGTGCTGCTGCTGGAGCTGCGGCCCCAGTTGGCGCAGCCGATCGCCACCAAGTTGGCTTCGATCTGGGTGTTTGCCGAGCTGGTGCTGTTCACCCTGGTGGGGGTCCAGGTGGATCTGAATGTGGCCTGGCACAGCGGCCTGGCGGGTCTGGCGGTGCTGGCCATCGGACTGGTGACACGCTGCGCGGCCGTGCTGGCCTGTCTGGCGGGCAGTGGGTTCAGCGCAGGCGAACGGCTCTTTGTGACGGTGGCCTACATCCCGAAGGCCACGGTGCAGGCGGCGATCGGAGCGATGCCGCTGCTGGCGATGCAGGCCGCAGGTCTGCCCAGCGGCCCCGAGGAGATCATCTTGGCGGTAGCCGTGCTCAGCATCCTCACCACAGCACCCTTGGGGGCGTGGCTCAGCAGCCTGGTGGCCGATCGGGTGTTGCGGCCGGACGATCCACAGCTGGAAGCCCGCTGAAGTTCAGTCGGCGCAGACGCGCAACAAAAAAGGGGCCCGAAGGCCCCTGAGGATGCTGCGTTCAATCACGCAACTCACTGGCCGATCTTGGCCACAGCGGCCTTGGCGCGCTTGAGCACATCACCCTTGAGGGGAACGTAATCGAGCTCGGCTGCCATCTTCTGGGCTTTGGGCGAGAGGGCCCAGAGCAGGTAGTTGCGGATAGCACTAGCCTTGGCGCCGTTGCCCTTCTGGTAAGCCAGGATCCAGGTGAAGGAGGCAATCGGGAAGGCGTTAGCACCAGCGGGGTTGCACTCTTCACCACCGAGGTTGGCATCGAGCTTGATACCGTTCAGAGCCACGGCTCCGGTGGCATCGTTGGCCATCACAAACCTGCCGGCCTTGTTCTGAACGGCAGCCGCCTTGATCCTGCCCTTCACATAGGCCTGGTTGAGGTAACCGATCGAGCCTGGGGTGTTGCCGATCACGCCGGCCACGCCCTCGTTGCCCTTGCCGCCCACTCCCACGGGCCACTTCACCGCCTTGCCCTTACCCACCTTGCTCTTCCATTCATTGGAGAAGCAAGACAGGGAGTTGGTGAACACGTAGGTGGTGCCCGAACCGTCGGACCGGTGAGCCGTGGTGATCTTGCCCTTGCCGCACTTCAGCTGCTCCCAGGTGGTGATCTTGCCGAGGAAGATATCGGCCACCTGCTGCTGGGTGAGCTTGAGATTCTGGCAGCTGGGGTTGTTGTAGGCCGGGGTCACCGTGCCACCCACCATGGGGATCTGCACAACGCCGCGGGAACCAGCTGATCCCTTGGTGAAATCAGCAGCTTTCAGTTCTTCGTCAGTACCACCAAAGTCAACGGTGCCAGCCAGGTACTGACGCACACCGGCGCCCGAACCCACCGACTGATAGTTCACTTTGGCATTTTTCTCACGGGCATACTCCACAGCCCAGCGCTGGTAGATGGCATTCGGGAAGCTGGCACCAGCTCCACTGATGGTGGCCTGGGCCAACGCGGGGATGGCGAAGCTTGTGGCACCGGCAGCAATCGCGGCCGTGGTGCCAAAGATCAGGGCCTTCTTGGCGAAGGTCATGGAAAAGACTTTTAGGGTCGATCCCTTATTAGCAAGGGGGTAATCCAGGCGTCGTTATGCCATGGTTAAGGGGCGGTCAAGGCTGGCAATGCCGGGACTTGTATTTCTCTAGCGATCGCTGATATCGGCGTTTGCCTCTGCATCCCCAACCAATAAAAAGCCCCCCATTGCTGGGGGGCTGGAGGTGTGTGTGTGAGAAAGCAGTTGAGGACTATGCGAGGAGTGAGTGGTTCGTCGTGAAGATCAGAAGCGGAAGGTGGTTTGAATCACGCCGCCCCAGGTGCTGCCGAAGTCGTTTTGGCGATAGGAGGATGCGTAGAAGATCGCCGGGGTGACGGAAATCTTGTCTGTGACTTGGAACTTATAGAAGAATTCCCACAGCCAACTTTCAGAACCTTGCACATCTTTTGTGAAGGGAGCCTGACCAAGGGCGATACCCGCGGAGTTACCCTTCTGGAAAACATCGCTCCACTGGAGACCAGCCATCCAAGACATCGAATTTTCGAATCCGCCAGAGCCAGCATTGTAGCCATAGCCCAAGCTGATCGAAGGCGCCCAACTTGCATCAGAGGGCTCCCAATAACCAGCAATAGAGATGCTATTGCTGCTTTCTCCAGAGCCGACAGTGGCGCTGAAGTTGGGATCGCGGAGCCTAGACCCTTCGGAACCATAGCGATAGGCGAAAGCAACGCCCCAGTTCTGCCCCTTGGCACCCAGCTGAGCGAGAACGTTTATGCCGCCTTCAGAATCAAAGGCACCCACGGTGGAATCTTGGTAGCCACTCGAAGAGATGTAGTTAACATCAAAGGTCAAGAATGGATTTCCCTTCTTAACATTTTGCTTCCACTGGAAACCAAAGCCCGCACCGGTAGCCTTGTTGTAGGTTCCAGAAGCACCGGCCAACTGGAAGAAGTCCAGGAGGCTTGACTTGTAGGCGCTAGGAATAAAGGACACCAGCTCGGTATTACGGACCAGAGCACCAGCGGTCAGCTTGATCTCTTTACCCACTGGGAAAGTGTAGTAAAGGCGGTCGATGATTACCTGCTCGTCAGTGGACTCAGCCTTGTCGAGCTTAAAGATTTGGCTGCTGCTGCCAAAGGGCTGTGATTCGAAGTTACCGCTACGCAGGCGTGTGCGAAGCAGATCTTTACCAGTGTAGCTCGTATCAAAGCTTAACCGCACATCGTAGTTAAAGGCGGTCTTGTTGGCCCCATTGACGTCGTTGTTGGGAAGACCACCGATAATGAAGCTGGCTTCACCACGCAGCTTGGTGGTGGTGGAGAACTGCTGAGCTTCCAGCTTGCCCACTTTCTTCTCGAGGCCATCGACACGGCCGCGCAGGGTAGCGAGCTCAGCCTTGAACTCTTCCATCAAACGCTGCAGTTCGTCGGTCACTTCGGTGACGCGATCGAGACAGGCGTTGAGCAGGGCAGCCGCTTCGTAGCGGGTCATGGCGTTGCCGCCCTTGTAGGTGCCGTTGGGGTAGCCGGCCACGCAGCCGTACTTCTCAACCAGGTTGCTCAGAGCCTGGTAGGCCCAGTCGGTGGGCTGCACATCGGAAAACTGGTTGACGCTGGTGACCTGGTTTTTGGATTCCCAGGCGCGGAAGCGATCCACGTCTTGCTGTTGCATGTACTCGTTGATGGCAGCAGCGCCGCTCAACGAAGCCAGCTCTTGAGCGGAAGCGGCCATCGGGGCCGCAAGGCTGGTGCCGGCCAGTGCCAGCAGCAGCTTCTTGGAAAGATTCATCGGGTCCTCACACCGATAGGGATGACTTCACAAAGGAAGTCGGCCGCAACCTATCGAGGGCCAATGCATGAAACGAGCACGTGCACTACATCAGGGTTGTGTTGCAGAACACATGCAAACCAGCAGATGAGATGCAGTTGTGCCGCAGCTTAAAAAAACAACCGGCCATAGGATTCCGTAGAAGCGCCTGGCTCCTGCTCAGGAATCGTGGCGTCGCTCTCAGCAGCGAGTTCTTCGAGTTGCTGACGCAACCAATGCCGAAACACCAGCAAGGCCCCCAGGTCGGCCAGGCGCTCATCACCCATCATCCAAAAACAGTTGGGACTGAGCATGGCGTGGGCAAAGCAACTGTGAACAACCCACCCTTAGCCGAACCGGGCAGCTGCCCGCCTTAATCCCACCTTCACCCAATTCCAAGGGCTGCATGTCAATGACCTGGACGACAACGCCTGCCAAAGGCGGCGCCGTTGCCGAGTGGGCAGCACCTCGATCACCAGCTCGCGCCACTGCTCCCAGCAATGGCGTTGATGTTGCACCAGCAGCCACTCCAGCTGGGGCAGCTCCTGCTCCAACCGGCCCGGCACTTGATCGCTGATGGCACGCTGCAGCACCTGCAGATCGTTGAATTCACCCAGCAGCTCCTGGCCCTGCTTGAAGCGGCCGATCCAGGGCACGGTGTGGCCACCCGCAAGCTCGGAGAGATTCTCGAGGCGGTAGCGCGCTTGCTTGATCTGCCGCCGCAGCTCGTGCAGCACCTCCACCTCGCCGGCCGCGCTGGAAACCTGCCAGCCCGGATGCAGAAACAAGCTGGCCAGGCTGGGGCCCTGCCATTCGAGCAGCCACTCCCGAATCGGCTGCTCCCCCAACCGCGAAAATTCTGGCTGCTTTAACCAGCCCTGCAACTGGGCCAGGCCCTCCAGATAGGAGCGGCTCTGCAGCACTTCCACCACATGGCCGTAGGCCAGCTGGCGCTCGCGCCGTAGTTGCTTGATCACCGGCCGCAGGGCCTTCACCTCGGCCTGCGGCAGTTGGGGCAAGAAACCATCTTCCAGGCGCTCACGCAATACATCGAGATCCCGTGCCATGCCCAGGTGCCGCACCCATTTGGCCAGGCGCTGGTCGTTGATGGCCGGGGGCAACTGCAGGGCCGGCTCAAACTGGAGCAACGTGGTGCGTAGGCGACGCATGGTCACCCGCATCTGATGCAACGGTTCGGTGCCCTTGCCCTCAGACACCGGTGCCTGCAGCTGCACCAGCTTGGACACGTGTTTGTGCAACAGCTCCCTGGCGAAGCTGCCATTGCTCAGGGGCTGGGAGCGGGTTGGGAATGCCATGCAGAGCTCAGCGGAATTCCGGTTTCTTGATGCTCTCCAAGCTGCGCTGCAACGCCTGACCCGTGGTCAGGCCCACGGGCAGATTGCCGCCAAAAGCCGTGCCAGTCACATGCCGATACAGCTTGCTTTCAACCAGCAAGTAGGTTCGGGTGGGCATCGGGATGTAGCCAGCCTGTTTCACCAGCTTGAGCCCATTCTTCACGGTATATGTCACAAACTTCTGAAGCTCCGGGCGTTGCCGCAGGGCTTTGTCGTTGACGTAGAGAAACAGCGGCCTCGAGAGGGGCAAATAAGCTTCTTTCTGAACCGACGCCAACGATGGCATCGCAGCGCCCTTCTTGCCCACGACGCTCAGGGGCTTCAGACGCTTGGCATTGGCCTGGTAGTAGGCAAAACCGAAATAGCCCAGCGCATCGGGATTCTTGGCTACACAAGCAACCAGGTCATTGTCATTTTCACTGGCAAAATAGTCTGACCTGGAATTGCGTTCGTCTCCATTGATGGCCTTATTGAAATAATCATAAGTACCCGAATCCTTGCCAGGGCCGCAGAGTCGAATCGGCCGGTTGGGCCAATCCAGATTGACCTGGCTCCAGGTTTTCACCGATCCCGTCGCCCGTTGATTCCAGAGCCGCGCCAGCTCCCGGATGGTGATGCTGGACGCCCAGGTGTTGGCAGGGTTCACCACCACCGTGATCGCATCAAAGCCGATCGGCAGCTCCAGAAAGGTCACGCCCTTGGCCGCGCAGGCCTTGAGCTCCTTGGCATTGATCGGACGCGAAGCATTCGCGAGGGGCAACTGACCGCTGCAGAACTGCCGGAACCCCGCCGAGGTGCCCGTTTCCTTGAGCTCAAAGCGCACCTGGCGGTTGGCTCCCCCCTTCTGATAAGCCGCAATCGCCGCCTGCAGCACTGGAAACACCGTGCTGGAGCCGCCAATGCGAACCGGATCAGGCGCCGCCAGAGCCGCCTCTGGCAGGAGGGGCAGCATCGGGGCAAGCCAGGCGAGGCGCAGGAGGGGGTGCATGACGGTCACATCCGCGACAGAACTCTGGGCGATCTCGAGCTCCTAGGCGGTTAAGGCCAGGTTGTGCTTCCGGACCCGATGCGTCAGCGCGGCGCCGTCCAATCCTGAAACCAGCCACGGCGCCACAACCAATAGGACTGAATCAAAGCCACAATCGCCATCAACAGCAGAGCGTAGAGATAGCCATAGCGCCAATTGAGCTCAGGCATGTTGGCGAAATTCATGCCATAGATCCCACCGATGAAGGTGAGCGGCGCAAAAATACTGGTGAGAATGGTGAGGGTTTTCATCACCTGGTTCATGCGATTGCCCACGCTGGCGGCATAGGCCTGGGTAATGGCATCGCACTGATGGCGCAACAACTCACAGTTTTCAAACAACAGCTCCACCAGATCAGCCATTTCCTGAAAGCCCCCCAGCGCATCAGGGCCCAGCAGCTGTTGCCCCTGGCGCAGCAGCACCCGGATTTGATGGCGCAGGGGCCACACCTGGTTGCGAATCGTGCGCAGGTTGCTGCGATGCACGAAAGCTCTGGCCAGCAGCTTCGGTTTGGGGTCCCGCAGAGCTGCCTCCTCCAGATCATCAAGGCGGTTGGCGATCTGCTCCAGCATCGGAAACAGAGCATCGAGCAATTCATCCACCAGGAAATGGAGGATGTCGTCGAGGTCGCGGTGTTCCACAGCCCCCGCCTGCGATTCCAACCAGGCGGTGAGCTCCGGAAACGACTCACCCGCCGGTGCCTCCTCAAAGGTGACCAGCAGGTTGGGCATCAGCAGCAACCCCACCTGGGCACTCAGCAGATGCAGGGGATCGCGGGCAAAACTGAGCCGGTGCAGCACCACGATCACCGCTTCGCCGAGCCCATCCACCCGCGAGCGCTGCGGAACCTCGAGCAACGGCGGCAGCAGCATGGGAGGCACCTGCAGGGTGTCGAGCATCGCCTCAACCAGCCGGGGATCGCCCAAGCCCATCACCCGCAGCCAGAGGGGATAGCCGAGCCGCTGCAACGGCTCGAGCTCTTGGGGCGACTGGAGCTGCAGCAACCGTGGCCCTTCGGGCTCAAACAGCACGGCACTGAAGCAGCTTCGGTGGCGCCCCCCAGAAACGTAGAGATGGGCAGGCAGATTCGCGGGGCGCTCCTCCAGCAGATGGGAGTTCAGTGCACCAGGGGTGGGGCGCAGCACGGCGGAGTGGGAACAGGGGCCAGCCAGCGGTTCAGCACCTGGCCGCCACCCACGATGCTGGCCTGGATCAGCAGGCAGAGCAACACCTGGGGCCACCAACCCTGGGAAGAATGATCCATGGCATGGCGTCGCCTCGGGAGTGAAATGGTGCAGCCACCACCAGAAACGCGCCAGTGCTCCCGGCAACACAAGGCCAAGCCTTCACCACCTCTTAAACCCTGGCTTCTAAGCTGAAAAAGTTCGCTGGACCCCTGTGGCCACTGCGGGATCGCGTACCACACCTCCCGAGTCGGATGCCGAGCCCACCGGTGTGCGCTCACCCATGGAGCCCCATTCGCCGTACCGCGGACCGGACTGGACACCCCAGCGTTTGATGTTTCACCAAAACCTTGAGTCTTTCGCCGAGCGGGTGGGACTGGTGGTGGGGCTGCAGAGCAATGGCAAGGTGAGCCAGGAGCAGGCCTACGCCCAGATCCGCAACATCTGGAAGGAACTCAAGGACAGCAAGGACGCGTTGCTGAAGTCCCAGAAAGGGGAGTAGGTCTACGGCACCTGGCCCTAAGCGTTAAGACTGGCTTCGACAAGGGGCCTATCTTTCGAACTTTTTTTAAGCTCTGGCCCCTGCTCGAAGGCTGGCTTGGATTCTGTTGCCGAGTTGCCCCTGGTCTTCCACAACCACCAAGCGGTTGTGGATCGGGACCCCCAGGGTTTGGCCAACAAACTCAACCAGCACTTCCCCGTGCTCGAGTTTGCCCCCCGCCTCCCTGAGTCCAGTCCGTTCCTGCATCGGGCCAGCACTGCCACCGTTGGCGAGCTCACCCTCACCTCTGGGTACACCTGTCCGATCATCGGAGCGATCGGCGAAAACCCCGGGATCGGTGCCATCAACATCTGCTATTCCGGGGCCGCGAACTACGAGGTGGACGGCCGCAGCTACAGCATCCATGGCGAAGCGCCCCTTTACTTCAATCCAGGCCTCGAATACCGCTACGCCACCGACCACTACAACGGATTGGTGCTGCATGTAGACCTACAAAGGCTGCAGAACACAGCCGCCACCATTGGAGGTGTCGGCCTCTCCGGCCGCCGCTTCGCCCCGGATCTGCAGCGGCCCCAAGTGCTCGCCATGACCGAGAAGCGGCAAGCCGAGCTGCTCCTCACCCTGCGGCGGGCCTTTGCCCTGGTGGACGCACCCGAACTGGAGAACCGAGGAGACCTGGCGACGCTTCAGATTGACGACCTCATCTATCGCATCCTGGCCCTGGCCCTCTGCTCCAAGCTCGCCGACGCCGACCAACAAACCCGCCACCAGCGCGAAGGGCTGTCGCGCCAGCTGATCTTCAAGGAGCTGCTGGAGTGGATTCAGGCCAATCTGCACAGCCCCATCAGCCTCACCGAGCTGGAGCAGCGCAGCGGCTACTCACGGCGCAACCTGCAGCTGGCCTTTAGCCAGCGCTTCGGCTGCGGGCCGATCCAGTGGGTCCGCCGCCAGCGTCTGGAGCTGGCTCGCCAACACCTGCTCAACCCCGCGGCCAGCGACACCGTCGCCGGCATCTCGTCCAAACTCGGTTTCCGCAACCTCTCGGCGTTCAGTCGCGACTTCCACGGCGTTTTCGGCATCCGCCCCTCTGAAGTGCTGCGTGAGGGGCGGCGCCTGCACGGCTAGGTGGGCCAGCAGGTTGGCCACCACCACAGGGGCGGCCCCATCGGCGGGGTCACGTGCAGCAGGTCGTAGGGGATCACCTCCTCGCGGCTGGCCTCACCCTCGCTGACCTGGAACACCGCTTCTTTCTGGTCGGCCCGCCACAGCCGTGAGCACATGGCCGTAGCGGGCGTCGACGGCACGTGGTTCAGATCGAGATGGCCGGGAGGCCTACCGCCAGCCGATTGCAGTGAATCTTTCAGGCCTGCCAGGGTGGTGGTGACCCCTGTGCGCTCGCCGTGCCGCAGCCCCTGCAGCAGCTCACCATCCGCCAGCCAGACGACTGGCATGTGCACCTGCGCGACGGGGCGATGCTGCAGGCCGTGGCGCCGGCCACGGCCGCCCAATTCGCCCGGGCGATTGTGATGCCCAACCTGCGGCCGCCGATCACCACCGTGGCGGCCGCCAGTGCCTACCGGGAGCGCATCCGGGCCGCCCTGCCCGATCACAGCGGCTTCACGCCGTTGATGACGGCCTATCTCACCGACACCATTGATCCACAGGAGATTGAGCGCGGTTTTGCTGAGGGCGTGTGGGCGGCCGCCAAGCTCTACCCGGCCGGCGCTACCACAAACTCCGATTCCGGCGTCACAGCGATCGACCGCATTGAGCCGGTGCTGGCGGTGATGGAGTGCATCGGCATGCCGCTGCTGATCCACGGCGAGGTCACCGACGCCGAAATCGACATCTTCGATCGCGAAGCGGTGTTCATCGAGCGGGTGCTGCTGCCGTTGCTGGCGCGCCATCCGGGCCTGAAGGTGGTGCTCGAGCACATCACCACCATGGATTCGGTCGACTTCGTGCGCAGCGGCCCAGCCAACCTGGCGGCCACGATCACGCCCCATCACCTCCACATCAACCGCAACGCGATGTTTGCCGGTGGCCTGCGGCCTGACCTCTACTGCCTGCCGGTGGCCAAGCGCGAACTGCACCGCATCGCCCTGCGGGGAGCGGCCACCTCCGGCAATCCCAAATTTTTCCTCGGCACCGATTCAGCCCCCCACAGCCGCGAGGCCAAGGAATCGGCCTGCGGCTGCGCCGGCATCTTCAATGCCCCGTTTGCACTGGAGAGCTACGCGGCTGTGTTTGAGCAGGAGAAGGCCCTGGACAAACTCGAAGCCTTCGCCTCGGAGTTCGGGCCTCGGTTTTATGGGCTGCCGCTCAACGCGGGCATGATCACCCTGGACCGGCAGCCGCATGAGGTGCCCAGCCAGCTGCACTGCAACGACGCCGCCGGCAGCGCGGTGAATCTGGTGCCCTTCCACGCGGGCGAAACCCTGGCCTGGCGGCTGCGCCACTAACGACCAATCTGGCCATAGTCCTACGACGGCAGCTGTTCACCCGATAACCCTGCACCAAGCGGGTTAAGCCTGGGTAGACGGCAACGCTCAACCAGGTTTGAGTTGGGGTTCTGACCCAGGGTTCATGGCCCCGATCTCCGGCAAGCCGGTGTTGGTGGTGAACACCGGTGACGTGGACCCCGGCAATCGGTCCAGGGTGAATGAGAGTCCTCAGCCGGCCAGACTGGGCCGGGGACTTCACCATGAAACGCACCAGGCACACCGCGGAGCAGATCATCCGCAAGCTGAAAA
>NZ_JAGQCT010000022.1:0-27849 GCF_024346335.1 Cyanobium sp. ATX 6E8
GAGCATGGACATCACCTCCTCAAGATTGCCCAGCAGGTCTATCCATTGTGGTGAGGCCTGCTGGAGCCGGCAAAAGCAGGCAGTGCCCTGGCCGTCCATGCATACGTTTTCATGCCGACCTGGGCTTTCAGCGGCGACCGGTCAAACTTGAAGAAGACAGCCGGCCAAACCTTGGTTGGAGGGGATTGCAGGATTGATGGCTACCCCTCGCTCTGACAGCTTCCACCGCCTCCGCACCTACATCGCTGAGCGGATGCGGATGAGCCACATCTACCAGCCGCTGATGCTCATGGAGCTGCTTGGAAGGGGCAGCCCAGCGCCGGCGGAGGACATCGCCCGGCGGATCCTGGGAGAGGACGTGACCCAGATCGACTACTACACCGAGCGCGTCAAGCGGATGGTGGGCAAGGTGCTCACCGGCAACGGCATCACTGCCTACGGCAACGGCACCTACAGCCTGATCGGCGCCGACGAGCTGAGCGACGCCGAGCGCGATGAGCTGCAGCAGCTGTGTCGCCAGCGCCTCGATGCCTTCCGCGAGCAGCGGGGCGAGGAGGTGTTTGCCCACCGCAGCCGCCAGCGAACACCGATCAGCGGCTCGATCAAATATCGGGTGCTGACGCGCGCGCGGGGCCGCTGCGAGTGCTGCGGCGCTCATGAGCACCAAAGGGCCCTGGAGGTGGACCACATCGTGCCCAAAAACCACGGTGGCTCCGACGACCTCAGCAACCTGCAGGCGCTCTGCTTCCGTTGCAATGCCGGCAAGCGCGACACCGACAACACCGACTTCCGCGGCCTGCAGGCCAGCTACGGCCACCGCGAAGCGGGCTGTGTGTTCTGCGCGCTGGAGGGCAGTGGCCGGGTGCTGCTGGAGAACGAACTGGCGATCTGCATCGCTGATGCCTACCCCGTGACGGAGGGTCACAGCCTGGTGATCCCGCGGCGGCATGTGGCCGACGGGCTGGCACTGCACCAGCCGGAGTGGAACGCCGTGACCCAGCTGCTGAAGCTCAGAAGAGAGCAACTGGCGGCACAGGACCCGTCGATCAGTGGCTGGAATGTGGGCCTCAACTCAGGCGAGCCAGCCGGGCAGACGGTGTTGCATGCTCACTGGCACCTGATCCCACGGCGGCAGGGGGACTGTGAGCAGCCGCGCGGTGGGGTGCGTGGGGTGATTGCGGGGCGGCAGAGCTACTGAGGCGGCGATTGTTCACCTGGGCTACAAAAGGTCAAACCCAAGCCACCGTTCATGGCCTACTGGTGGGTCAACCACAAGCAGACCTACCGGCAGGAAACCGACGGTGGTTACATCTGGTCGCCGAAGACCAATGCCAACGGCGCCCGCAATGTGAGCTACGACAACCTCACCCGCAGCGAGCGTGGGGATGTGGTGTTCAGCTACGCCAACGGCAAGATCAGTCAGATCGGGCTGGTGGAAACGGGGGCGATCACGGCGGCAAAGCCACCTGAGTTTGGGGCGGCTGGCGACAACTGGAGCCAGGAAGGCTGGCTGGTGCGGGTGAACTGGCAGCCGTTGCGTCAGCCTCTGGTGCCGCAGACGTTTTTTGAGCTGCTGCAACCGCTGCTGCCCGAGCGCCACAGCCCGATCAGCACCAACACCGGCCGTGGCAATCAGGGTGTGTACCTGGCCGAGCTAGGCGAAACCCTGGGGCTGATGCTGCTCAAGCTGATCGAAGACCATGCCGATCCGGCGGTGCGTGTGCACCTGGTGGTGCTGGCAGAAGAGGGGGAGTACACCGCCGCCCTGCTCGACGACATGCAGCTCTTGCGGGAGGTGCCGAGCAGCACCGAGCGCGATGCCCTCACCAAGGCGCGGCTGGGGCAAGGGTTATTCCGGCATCGGGTATCGGAGCTGGAGCCGGCCTGCCGGGTCACGGGGCTGGCGCGGCAGCAGTTCCTGGTGGCCAGCCACATCAAACCCTGGCGCGACTGCGACAACCACGAGAGGCTCAGCGGAGCCAACGGTCTGCTGCTCTCCCCCCACATCGACAAGCTGTTTGACCGCCACTGGATCAGCTTCGATTGCGGCGGTGAGTTGATCTGGCAACACGAGGCGGCTGGAGAAGCCCTGCGCTGCTGGGGAATCGAAGGGGCGAATCTGATTAGGCCGTTCAGTCGGGAGCAGGAGGCGTTTCTGCAACAACACCGTTTGTCCTTGCGAACCACCTGATCAAATGTTTAGGGCTCCCGCTCAGTTCAGATCCAACCCCTTAAACGTCGCCGTCTTCACATCGTTGTAGAAGATCGGATCGATCTTGTCGATCACATCGGTGTTGACCTCTAGGAAGGCGCGTTTGTTTTCGCCGGGGATCAGAGCGCATCGAGCGCCGTTGTCCATGGCGGCCTGAAGGGGTTCCACCAGGGAGCGGGCGGCTTTGATGTTGCCCTGGATGCTCATGTCGCCAATGACGAGCATGCCGGCGCGGGCTGGGGCCCGGCGGATGGCGGAGAAGGCGGCCACAAAGAAGGCCACGCCTACCTCGGCTTCCACCTTGTTGCCCAGCAGGTCGATGGCTTCCACGTTGTAGTCGTAGCTGTCGGCCTCGTGGCTGATCGAGAAGGCGCTCTTGTTGGCCTGTAGGTAGGCAAACGCTCGCTGGATCGATTCCTTCATTGGGCCACTGATGCCGCCCGCTGGCTTGAGCTTGCCGTTACCTGCCGCGATGGACACCTCCAAGCGGTAGAGGCCCACCGTGCCATCACCGGTGACGGATGCGGTGTAGACCGAGCCAGGTGCCATGGGCTCAGCGGCGATGAGGTCCTGACCGCCCTGCTCGGGCACGCCAACGAAGTGCTCCTCTCCGGAGTCGTTGTCGGAGTAGCTGAACGACGTTTGGCTGTACTCGAAGGAGCCCATCTTCTTGAGCTGCTCCTTGACGCGCCGGCGGCATTCGATAGCGAGCTTGAGAATCTCCTCCAGGTCTTCCTTTGATGGCTCTCCATGGGGATGGATGATCTTGACCAGTCCGGAGACGGTGCGGCGCACGGCCTTGCGGTCGCGGGTGTTGAGGTGGCTGCCTAAGCCGAAGTGGCTGTCGCAGAGCTCGGTGTAGTTGAGCTTGCGCAGGTCGCGCAGGGCTTCTGCCAGGTAGTCGATCACGAAGCCGTAGTGGTCCGTGAAGAACTCGTTGCGCATGTTGGGCACTTCCCAGCCCGGTAGGTAGCAGTGCAGCCGGTCGATGAAGGCGCGGTCGTCGCGAATCACATCGGGCATCGGTGCGAAGAGGTGCCCGGTTTGCACCATCACATCGATCGGCTGCTGGGTGTTGCCGAACATGGCGATGCTGGCGTCGCCGGCAAAGCTCTCGGCACCACGCTGGAACTGGCCCGACTCGCAGTAGGTCTTCATGGTGGTGATGACCTCCTTGGGCATCTTCTGGAGGTCAGCCACCTCGTCGAAGCCGACCACGTCCCAGATCGACACCATTCCTTTGACCTTGCCGCTCATGTGGCCAAACAGGTTGGCCACGGTGGTGGGGCCAGTAAGCAGGGCGGCGTAGGGGGAGAGCTCCTGAACTGCAAAGCTCTTGCCGGTGCCGCGAGGACCGAGCTCCACCAGGTTGTAGTTGCGCTCGCAGAGCGGGATAAGCCGCAGCAGGAATAGGAGCTTGAGCCGCTGGCTGAACTGGGAGGGCTCGTAGCCCATCGAACGGATCAGCAGGTCGATCCACTCCTCGGTGCTGAACTGCGTCCGCAGCTTGCGGTACTCATCGAGGTTGAAGCTGGCCAGCTGGATCGGCGTGAGCTGGCTGATCGAGAAGGGCGCCTTGCTGTCGTTCTCCTCCCACTCCACTTCCACCTGGGCCCAGACACCGCCAGTGAGCAGTCGCTCAAAGGCATGCACGTCTTCATCAGCGATGCGCAGGCTGTTGCTGCCGAAGTTGACGCACTCGGCCACATAGGTGTTGCCGACCAGGCGCACCTTGACCTTGTCGATAAAGGTGTAGCGCCCTTTCTGCTTGACCTTGCTCTGCGCCTTGGTGGCCTCGTCTGGGCGGATGTAGTTGTTGGCCAGGGTGTCGCGCACCACCGAGAGCCCTAGCTCGATCGCTGCCGAGTCAGAGGAGGCGCAGTACTTGCCGAGCAGGTACTCGAGCACGAACACCGGCACGTTGGCGCCCACCTTCACGGCTCGCACCAGGTCCTTGCGGACGCACTTGCCCGCAAAGACCTGATTGACCTTGTCGTCGAGGGCGTCGCGGGCGGGGGTGCTCATGGGGGCTGGATCAGGTGGTGCTGGCTGGGTTGCTGTGCTCGGTGGGGCAGGGCGGCTTGTGGATCACGGGTGAACGACAAACGGCTTTGTGGATCACGGATCGGGGTTTCATGATCCACAAGCTAGGTGTCATGGTCGCCCCTCCGCAACGGCCAGCAGCTGCTCGAGGCAGAGGACCCGGGGGCGCCGGCCGCTGGCTTCCCTGATCACGACAAGAATCTTGGCGTTCTCCAGGCAGCGGAGGATGCGCTTGGCAGTGGGTACGGGGATGCCGGCGTGCTTTTCGAAATCGGTGGCCCGGAAGGTGGGGGTGGAGAAAATCCAGTCCAGGGCCGCCACTGCGTACTGAGAGTGGGTGGCCTCCTGGACGGCGGGCTTGAGGTTTTCGTAGAGAGCCAGGATCTGGCTGGCCCTCTCCTGGTTCTGGCGGGCCTGGACCTGCACGGCTTTCAGGAAGTAGCGGCACCAGCCCGTCCAGTCGCCATCACGGGAGATGGCGAGGAGCCGCTCCACATAGCTGTCCTTATTGGCTTCGAAATAAGCGCTCAGATAGAAGTACGGCATGCGCAGAATGCCGGTCTGCCAGAGGAAGAGCGGCAGCACCATCCGGCCGATGCGGCCGTTGCCATCAAGGAAGGGATGCAGCGACTCGAACTCGGCATGGACGATCGCGAGCTGCACGAGCCGATCGGGAAATTCGGCATGGATGAAGGATTCCCAGCTGCCCATCGCGGCATCGAGCTTGTCGGCGCTGATTGGCACGAAGCGGGCGTCTTCGATGGTGCAACCACGGGGCCCGATCCAGTTGGGGATCTTGCGGAACTCACCTGGTGCCTTGTCGTTGCCGCGCACACCGGAGAGCAGGGTGGCGTGCAGGTTCTTGATCACCCGTAGCGAGAGCGGCAATGCAACCAGCAACTCCTGTGCCTGCCGCATGGCCTGGCGGTAGTTCTGTACCTCGCGGATGTCGTCGCGGCGTTCCTGCGGCAGCGTGCTGGCTTCCGCGTCCGCCTCGAACTCCAGGACTTCAGCCAGGGTGGCCTGGGTGCCCTCGATCCTGGAGGACAGCACCGCTTCCTGGCTGGAGAGGGGGCTTAGCAGAACGGCGGGGTTGGGGATCCCCTCCAGAAGGCCGTCATAGCGAGCCAGGCTGGCGTTAGCAGGGCCCAGTAGCGGGATCAGCTGCTGCCAGTCGAGCTGTGGTGGAGGGAAGCCATCCAAGTGGTAGGGAACAGGAGCCATCAGCCGAGCAGGTCCACTGGCAGATCGGGGCTGCGGTGCAGCACCAGGTCGGTGGCGGCGTCACGCAGCTCCAGGTAGAGCTTCTTGCCGCTCCAGTCGCCGGGAATGAGCAGGCCGATGGTTGCGGGCTGACCGGGGGTGAGGGTGAGGCGGTTTGTGCCTGTGTCGAGCTCAGCGTCGATGGCCTGGATGGGCGTAGCGACCAGGTCTTCTGTTTTGCAGTCGTAGGCAGCGAGCACGGTCTGGCGGGTTTTGCCCTGGTTGAGCAGGTCGATGGGTAGCTCGATCGGCACCATCAAGATGCGATTGGTGACCCTCTCAACCAGCGTTCCTGGCCAGGGCTTCTGCTTTTTGGCCTTGCCTGCGCCCTCAGGGACAGCGCCAGGCGCTGCGCAGCGGAAGCTGAGCAGCGGGATCAGCAGCTCCTGGATGCTGCTGCCGCCGTGGTGAAAGCAGAGACTGCCACCAGCCTTGAGCACCCCGGAGGAACGGGGCAGCACCACCGAAAGGCCGTTTTGTCCGTAGCCAAGGGCAGCGGGCTGGATTTCCACGCAGGAGGGATTGACTGCGGAGGGGTGGCCCAGCCAGCAGCGCCGCTCCAGCTTGAACAGCTTTCCGTCGGGCGGGTCGATGCGCATGGCGGGCTCTCGGCCTAGCGGTAGATGCAGGAAGCCGTGATCCGCAGTGATCACGAAGCGCTCCAACGGCTGCTCCAGCGGCAGGGCTGCCAAGCGGCGCACGGCATCTTCGATGGTGTCGAGCTCGCGCTGCATGTCGGTGCGCACGTTGGCGAGGTTGTCGTCGGTGTCGCGCTCACCGGCGTGGTCAATGCCGGTGCTGGTGACCACCACCGGACCAGTAGCGGCCAGCTTCTCGAGCAGCACGGCCTCCTTGCTGCGAATCAGCTCCACCAGCGAGATCACTACGGCGGTGGGCACCCGCTGCTGCAGGTGAGCGAGGCGTTTGGGCTTGTCATTGCTCCAGCCCACCGGCACCCCATCGACCACGGAGCAGGGGCTGCCAGCGACATCGGCCACCGCAAAGCTGCGCTCCGCGCCGGGCAGCAGGGCTGCCATGCCAACGGGCGTGATCGAGGGCAGGGCGGCCTGGGCGATCTCCAGCTTGAGGTCGCTGAGCTGCTCGCGGCTCCAGCCACTGAAGCGCTCGTGCAAGGTGGCGCCCATCTCGTAGCGCAGGGCATCCACCCAGAACACCACCGCCCTGCCGGCGCCTGGCTGCACCCGCTCGCTCCAGGTGCGCGTTTGTGGGAAGGCACCAGGGATAAGCCAGCCTGCCTGCTGCAAGGCTGCGGTGAAACGTTGGGCCTGCTGCTCCAGTAGGGCCTCGTACCGGCCGCGCAGCTGCTCCAGAGCGTCGCTAATTTCCACCTCGCTGGCGGTGAGCTCAGCCACCTGCTGCTCCAGGCGCCGCTGCAGGCCATCGACGTGCTGGGCGGCCTCTGCCTGATACGGAAGCCAGGCCTCAACGGCAGAGGCGGCCTTAGGCAGCTGGGCTTGCGCCTGCTCAAGGGCCACCCCGAGGGCGGCGGCGGTGCGGGCCAGCTCCCACTGCAGCCGGCGCCTGGCTTGCTGGGCCTCGGTGGGCTGACCCACCAGCCAGAAGCTGTTGTGACGGGCGGCCACCAGCTCCTGCGCCTTGGCGTACTCGCCATTGGCGAGGAACACATCGACGCTGCGCAAAAGGAACTGTTCTTCGCAGGGGAAGGTGTCGATTGAGCCGAGCACGCCGGGCCGCTCGCCGCTGATCAGGGAGCGCAGCTCAAGTTCGGCTTCGATGCGGGTAGCGATGGCGATGTAGGCGGGCGCGTGGCTGCGGCGCAGGCCCTGCACATCGGCGAGGGCGTTTTCTTCTGCGGCCTTTCCAACCGGCAGCGACTGCCTGGCAAAGGCGCTGAGCTCATCGCCATGCCAGTCGTGCAGGAACTCATGCAGCAGCAGGGCCCGCTGGGCCCGCTGGCGCCAGTCGGCCAGGGTTGTTTCTACGGGGAAGCCCAGGCCCCAGCGGCTATGGATCAGCTCCTGCAGCTCGTTCTCCAGCCCTTTGGCGCTGATGGCGTCATCGAGCACATCAGCTGCCAGCCAGAGGCGGGCCAGCTCAGCATTTTCAGGAGAGCTGTTGCGGCCCAGCTGTTGCTGAAACAGCGCCTTGAGCTGACTGAAGCCGCCGCCACCGGATTGCTCCAAGGCCAGCGCGATGTCGCGGTAGGTGAGATCGGGCCGCTTCAGCAGCTGCTCCACCTTGTCGGGCTCGAGCACTTCACGCAGGTAGCCGCGGGCTCGGCTCACCAGCTTGATCTCGAAGCTGGAGCCAGCTCGGAGTAGCTCCAGCAGCACGGCGCGGCCTTCGCTCTCCTGGCGATCCGGTAGGTAGACGAGCAGCGGATCGGGCAGATCTGCTGCAACGTGCGGTTCAAGCTGGCTGCGCAGCTCGTAGAGGCTGCTGCCGGCCACCGCCCAGCCGGCCTGCTGCTCCCCGAAGTTGAGGCAGCCGAGCTCCCTGCCGCTGGGCGGGGCCGTAGCAACGTCGTCGAGAAAGGGTCGAAGCTGCTGGCCCGGATCAAAGACCAGCAAAACCCTGTGCTCGCTTAGCTGCTTGCCCAGCTCCTGGCAGAGGCGGTGGTGGAGCTTGTTGGGGGCTTCCGCTGCCATCAGTCGTCCTCTCCAGCCTGGCTCTCAACAGCTGTGAGACCAGATTCAGTGAGCCGGTATTTGGCCCCACGGGCAGCCCCAAGCTGCTCGATCTGGCCACCTTCCTTGAGCTGCTTGATCACAGCTGTGAGCGAGGCAGCCTCCACAGCCAGCAGCTCGGCAATGGCGTTTCTGCCGAGGCCTTCGGCTGGAGCAGCGGTAAGCACCAGCAGGGTCTGGCGGGAAGTTTCCGCATCTACCTCGGGGGCAGATCCGCGAGGCCGGCGGGAGGTGCCGGTGGAGGCCGACTTCGCGGCCCGTGGGGGGCGGGTGCGAGCGGCGGCCACGGGTGGAGATGCTGCCAGGAAGCGCTCCAGGGCGTTCTGCACCGCAGGCTTGCTGTGTTCTGCAAGCAGGGCCTGCAGCTCAGCTTCCGGCAGCTGACGCTGCAGCCAGTTGCCCTTGCTGGTTTCCTGCCAGAGGCGCTCTTCTAAGCCGTGAGCGATAGCCAGGCTGCGATCGCTCTGGCATTTCCTGATCACCCGCTCGGGCCAGAGATGGAAGGCGAGATGGGCCCAGTCGTAATCACCTTTAACCAGCTTGTCCCAGCACTCCTTGCACTTTCTCTGCCAGGGCGTGTAGGGCGTGATTCGCCAAAGGATGGCGTGGTTGATAATCACGCCATCGTTGAGGTTGGGATTCCAGAGTGGTGCGACTAGCTCCAGTTCACTCTTAAAGAGTCGGAGATCCTGGAGCAGGGCCTGCACTTCATGAAGGAGGCTGGCCGCATCCCCCGACAGGCCACCCTGAGATTCAAATTCGAACTGTTCCCCCTCGGCCTCCTGAATACGTGGCTCGACGAAATCACGCAGCAATCGGTAGAGCGTGTCTGAAGTGAATCGGTGGTAGTAGAGCCAGGCCGAATAGCTGCCGTTGCCAGCGGAGAGCTGCCAGTAAATGGGTGCCTGGCGGCGGCTCTTGGAGTAGCGACTGAGGTGGTATGCAAAGAAACTAGCGGGCTTGCGAAAATAATCGCGAAGCGTCTTTACTGCGAGCATGTCGCATGCCTCTTGTTCAATCGCCTCAGCGGTGGGCCCGCCTTCTTTGCCGCACCAGATGACTTCAATGACTTCGCGAATGTGGCGCTCGAGGTCCAATAGATGATTTGGGTCGTCGACGAGGATCCCGCCCCAGGGGATGCGGACGGGATACGCGGAGGGAACGTCCTCTAGGCGGGCAGGCAAGCCCTTACGGTTTTGTAACTGGCCCGGCGGACAAACCGGTAATGGCGCAAATGGGTCAGGCAACTCCAGGGCGGCCTTCTCTCCCGTTGCATACCGAATGTCCCACCGGCCAAAGGTAACGCCTACAAGCCAAGAAATAATTCGCGAGGCAACCTCAACCTCCAATCCTGGCTCACGGAACAGTCGCTCAGCGACAACTCTAGCTATGCTCCGTGCATCAACCTCAAGCGCATGGGCAACCAACTCGTATCTTCGATTAGCCGCATAGGACTTCATCGTCAACTGACGGCGTGCCCCATGCTTAGCTGTTGCTTCTTTAATAAGATTAGACTCTGAATATTCCCATAGCTCTTCTAGGCGAGCAATGTCTTCTGCAGAAACATCCTTAACATAGCTTGTGGGGTGAGGCCCGACCAAAGAATCTACCGTGTTCCGATCTATTGCATCGAAACCGAGCTCATCAAGTACCTTTGAGTCCACCATGGCATGCTCATCGAGCATCTGCGATATACGACCCGAGGTCTCGACTATATCGGCATCAACATGCTGGCTAATTAGTTTACTGGCTGAGGCAAGGCTCGAGAAATAGCGAGATGTTTCATCATTATCAAAAAGACTCATCCCCTGAGATACAAGCCGTAGGGCATGCTTGACAATCTCATCAGCGCTTAACCATATCGGGGGCGGAAGAAGCGCTATAACTCCACACCTATACTGGTTTGCCATGCTGCCCGGAGAAGAGGCATCTCCGGAACCATACACGGCATCAACGATTAATTTAAAAGCCCTGGAATAGCTTCCCGCAATATATGCTAGATCTCGGTTGCGTGTTCCGCAAAAGATCGCCTGCCCAATAACACTAAATATGCATCCATCGGGAAGCACGCGCGCGGAAAAGTCGCTAGTAGTACGCTGAGGCCATGTAACACCAGGCTTGAAATAGTGTTGCACATTTTGCGGCCGTGACCGAACTTTTCCCTTATCATCAAAAAAGTTCCGAATTTCTGCCCCACTATTAGCCCAATTCACCAACAAGTGAATGTCGGCCCAATAAGGCTGATATTCACCACCTTTTGCGTAGTAGGCCCATGAAGCGCTTTTGCCGACAGCGCCAGAGGGTATTTCCCACGCGAGCCGCAGAAAACGGAAGTCGTCACTGGGCTGTAATCCAACTGCTGCTTTCCCCCCCATGGAGGCCAGACTGACTCCAGATGCAATCCTTCGAGCTAACGAGAGTGGAAGCTGGTAAGCCAATACATGGCCAGGGAGCGAATGAAAACTATCTAATTGATGGTGAAAGACAAAGCCCCCGCGGACATGCCGACCGCCAACAAGAAGCTCAGTTGTAGCTGATTCCTTATCGCGAGAATCAAGAACGCGAATGAAGGTCGATTGAGAGCGCTTAGTAATGCCAAGGTCGATTACGAATGCCGCAGCCTCCACCTTTGCACCGTCGAGGACTCCAAAACCCAAATCAAGTAAGCAGTACAAGCCCGATTTTGCACCCAACAAATAATCATCACGCCAGGTGTCGAGGGTCTCATTTGCAATGAACACCCTATTGGTTATTGCACCAAGACATCCGTGATGCTCGAGTCTTGCTGTGAAGCAACTGGCAAACGCCATTCCGATGTCGCTCTTTGATTCGACATATGAATCCCCCATGTAATTGCGAGCATTGAGCGCTACTTCGCCGAAGGGTGGATTCATTTCAACTACATCATAACGTTTGCGACACGCATCAATGAAGGCGAACCCCTGTGCTGCATCGTCAGCGAAGAGTCGACGCTGAAAGCTTCCACTATTCTCAGCCGCTTCTGCATAGTCGCGAAGCGCAAGGTAAATACGTTCCTCGATATTTATCCAGAAGTCCTTGGTGAGGTTCTGAAGATCAGCGTTTAGCGAAGAACCCACCCCGCCAAGCGCAGCTAATTCAGCCGCACTGAAAAGATCCCGCTGCTGAATAGCAAGCTTCTGCCATTCCCTTCGTGCCTGATCAATGGCATCACGGATCTCCTCTTCAATCTTGAGCAGCGATCCGGCTTCTCCAGCCAGCTGCATCTTGTCAAAGATCGTCTCCAGCAGCTGCTGAACAAGCCCCCTTTCCGCCTCAGGGAATTGCTGATCCACAAAATCAGCCAGCAGCTCCCTTTCGCCCGGCATCGGTTCAGCGCACACCACATTGGAGCGAGTGATTGCTGGGCGAGCAGCAACCGCTACTCCCTGCTCCTGCCAGGCTCGCTGTGCTCTTAGCCAAAGGGTCAGCCTGGCGATCTGGGTGGCCCTGGGATCAATGTCTATGCCGTGGATGTTGTGCTGCAGGATCAGCCTGGGCACCTCACGCAAGAAGGCTGCCTTGCTGGCGAAGTACGCTGCATAGGTAACAAAGGCAGCAAAGGCTTCTCCTTGCTTTGCCTGCTCATCTGACCCTTGGGCGATCTCCCAGGCATCCTCGTAGATCGCTAGATAGAGATCAAAGGCATAAAGCCCAAAGTGCATCGAGCCACAAGCCGGATCCAGCATCCGGATTTCACGCGGATCCTTCAGTGGTCGATGGGGGATGTACACCGGCTGTTTGAGCAGTTCCTCCTGGCTGAGGGCTTCATCAGCAACGACCTCCGCTGGCGCCTCTTCCCCTGGCTGCAGCCAGATCTCATTCGGCCGTCGCACCAGGTAGCGACAGCGCTCTTTTACGTCGGTATCGCCCTGCCGCATCTCATACCAGATGCGTCCCAGGGTGTTGTCCGTGAGGAACTCCACCACATAGCGCGGCGTGAAGAACTGGTTACGCACTGCCAATTCGCGGCTGTTGCGTGGCACAGAAGACTCCTCGCGCATCTTCTTGCGCTCGGCATCGCCGTTGAAGTACTGATAGATCCAGCCCAGGGTTTCATCTTCTCTCCAGAGCTCAGCCAGCTCTGGCCTGTTGAGGATGTCCAGCAGATCGAGGAGCGCTGTGCGCTTTGGCCACAGCAGGCTGGCTGGATCGCGGGGATCAAATAGGGCACGCAGCTCGCGGCTCACATCCTCAAAGATTGTCTCCAAGTACAGCCGGTAGCTGCTCTCTTGCTCCACCAGCAGCCCTTGGGCCACAGCGGTGAACTCCTGAAAACCTTCGCTCTCGAGCCCACCGCTTACGCAGGGCCGCACCAGCTCTCGGGCCTCCATGAGTTTCAAGGCCACAAAGCGGTTCAATGCCGTGAAGGCCATCTCTCGCAGGGCCAGCAGCAGGGCCTCCTTCTCGTCGTTGATCTGCGCAGACCTGTGCTCGATCCAGGCCAGGAGCTTCTCGCGCAGCAGTCGCTGCTCGGCCTGCAGGTGGGCGCCAGGCTCCTCGCTCCAGCGGCCGGCGGCCACATTGATGTCGTAGGTCTCCAGCAGCTGCCTGCTGAACTCCTCTTCCAGCAGGCGGCGGGCTTCCTGGGTGGCCTTCTGTAGGCGGCTGCGTTGCTCCTTTTCCATGGCTTAGGCCCTCCTCATTGCAGTAGGACCTTGCGGTCGTTGCCTAGCTCTGCTTCGCAGCGCTGGCGGATGCGGTTGAGCACGTCGTCGAGGCCCGCCGCATCGAAGGGTTCGCGGCACAGCTCGCGCACACTCACCGTGCTCACCTCCTGCTCGGGGAAGGCCCACTTCTGGGCGAGCTGCTCCTGCTGGCGCAGGAGGCCTTCGAGCATTGCCGGCTGATCGCGTAGCCGCACCAGATCCAGGGCCTCAGCGTCGCTGGCCTTCTGCTGCAGCGGTGCCTTCAGCTGCTGCTGCCGCTCCGGCTCCAGCGCCGAAAAGCCAGGGGTCTGCTCCAGCTGCTGCACGCGCTGCTGCACCTGGGCGGCAAGGGCCAGCTGGGCTGCCTGGCGCCGCTGCCCGTAGGCCTCCTCCAGCTTCCTGGTGAGCTGGTCGATCTCAGGCAGCTTCTCGTAGAAGCTGGGAGCCTGCAGCCGATCGTCCAGTGCGGCCTGCTCCGC
The DNA here is from genome assembly GCF_024346335.1 of Cyanobium sp. ATX 6E8. Taxonomy (NCBI): domain Bacteria; kingdom Bacillati; phylum Cyanobacteriota; class Cyanophyceae; order Synechococcales; family Prochlorococcaceae; genus Cyanobium; species Cyanobium sp. ATX 6E8. The sequence continues at coordinate 13,334 of NZ_JAGQCT010000022.1, forward strand.
GTGTAGTTCCGCCGGCAGATCAGCCTCCTGCAGCAGCTGGCCCCAGATCTCAGCGCTCAGCGCTTTTCGAGCACGTTGCAAGTCAGCACTGCGGCTAGCGAGCGTCTCCTGGATTCCCTTGGCCTTCTGCCAGGCCTCCTTGACGGCTTCTGCGCTGCTCTTGAACGCCAGCACCACCTCCTCGTCGTTGTTGTCCTGCCAGGTGGACACCTGCTCGCTGGCCTGCTCCAGCGCCTCAATTCCCGGCAGCTGCAGCGGTGCCAGCGCCCGGCTGGCGCTGTTGAGCTCGGCATTGACGCCCACCGCCACTACGCGAATCTCACGGGCTAAGGGGCCTGGCAACACGCCAGCAACGGTTTTGCCCGCAAACTTCTGGAACAGCTGGCTGGCTTGCAGCACATCTTCTGGCTTCAGCTTGCCGGCGTGGGCGACAAAAAGCGTGGAGCGGAAGGTGCTGTTGTTTGTAAATAGGGGCCGCACCTGGGGGTTGGCGGTGCCCACGAAGCTCTGGGCGTTGTGGGTGGCCTTGAACTTGCCAGCCACCTGCAGGGCCGCCACCAGAAACCTCACCGCATCTAGGGTCCAGCCGTAAGGAGCAGCACCAAAGTGATCGGCCAGCTCCTTGCCACTCCAGCCGGCACTCTTCACCTGGCTGCGGTTGAGCACCGCCTGCAGAGCTGGGCGGTTTGTGTCGATCACCCACTGGCCGCCTTCCTCCTTGCAGAGCCGCAGCTTTTCGATTGAGCCGGTGAGGCCCTTTAGGTTGTCGGCGCTGAGCAGCTTGGTGAGCTCCTCGCTGCTGGGGCTCACCTCCGCCTCACTAAAGCGGGCGTAGATCTTGGCCAGCCCCTCCTTGAGCGCCTCGCGCATCGCATCAACGGCGCTGGCGGGATTGGCTGGAAGCTCACAGATGCCGCCATTGAGCAGGATCTTGCCGTGGATCAGGGTTTGCTCCACCAGGCGGCAGGCCTCCTTCTGGAAGCCAGCAAGCTTGCGGCGCTCCTCGCTGACCAGCTGCACCTGCCCCTTATCGCTGGCGCCCTTGCCTTTGAGATCGATCACCTTCTGGGAGCGGAACCACTCGCCCAAGGCCCGATCCAGCTCCTGGCTGGCGCCCAGCGCCCAGAAGAAGGTATTGGTCTCCTGCTGGCTGGTCTGGCGCAGCTGCTCCTCCCGCTCTTCTTGCACCTCGCTGCTAGCAACCCGCTCCACCTTCACGGGCACATCACCCTTCACCAGCTCGCTGCCGCGGAAGTTGAGGGCAGCCTTGAAGCTCTTGACGCCAGCGCCCAGGGCGGCGCTTGGCACCGGCTCCCAGATCAGCTTCAGGGCCTCAGCCAGCAGCCCATTGCGCTCTGGCACCGAGGGTGCCTGCTGGTTGCGGGTCTGCTCCCACTCTTCCTCTTGCGCGGTGGGGATCTTGTAGGTGCCGTCGGCCGCCTTGCGGATCAGGTTGCGTTCGCTTAGGTGCCGGCAGGCCTCCTGCACCTGGGATTCGAGCGAATCGGCATCGATGGCTGGGTGCAGCACCACGGCCACATTGCGCTCAGTGGCCGGCACCTGATCGACGAACTGCAGCAGGCAGATCGCCTTGGCTACCGGCACCGCCAGCGGATGGTCGGCCTTGCTGGCGATATCGACGATCTTGCCGCGGTACTGCGAATCGATGTTGTTGCTCTGTAGATCAAACACCCGATCGAGGGTCACCAGCGCGCCCACCTGCTTGTCAGCCAGCCCGCTCTGGGGATTGGTGAGCAGCTCCTGGGCCAGCTTGATGATCGCCCGGTTGGCACCGCCGAACTGCTTGCTGGCGCCACCAGAGAGGCGCAGACCCGACACCACCTGAATGATCAGCTCGATCTGATACGGCAGCAGGGGGTAGAGCGCCGCAAAGCCTTTGGCGCCCAGCTCGGGCAAGCGAATCTTGGTGTCGAGCTTGGTGTGAGTGGCCAGGCGGCCCTGGTGCTGCTGGAACAGCTCGGTGAGGGTCACCTCTCCCTGGGCGCTCTTGCCCAGCACCCGCCGGCTGGTCACCTCGGCGATGTCGGAGGGCTCCAGCACCGGCTTGTAGGGGAAGCGATCCTGCAGACGCGCCAGCTCGGTGCGGTTGTCGTCGAGATAGCCCACCACATCGGAGAGCTTCTCCTGGGAGGTGACCATCACCCACACCCTGCCGCGGCCCTTGATGCCGAGCTGCTGCACGATCGCCTGCAGGTCGAGCATCTTCTGGATGTCGCGGGCCACGTACTGGCCCACCTCATCCACCACAAACATCAGCTGCTTACCGGGATGCTTGCGAGCGAGTAGCTCGATGGTGCGCTCCGCCAGGCTGGCAGGTGTGATCGGCACATTTTGATCGCGGGCGTTCTTAAGCCAGCTGTCTTTCTCGGCGTAGGTCTGCGGTTCTATGGCCTGCATCACGGCACTGGCCCTAGGCATTGCCTGCAGCAGGCGCGTCTTAGCGATCGCCCAGTCTTCTCCTGGGTAGAGCTCAGCAAAGGCAGCAAGGAAGGTCTGCAGCTGGCCCTGCTCTTCCAGCTCGATTTCTAGTTCAGCCACCTCCAGGCTGCTGGAGTAGCCGAGGTGATCGAGCAGCTTGCGATAGAAGATCTTGGTGAGATCTTCGCTGGCGTTGACGTTGCGATCCGCCGAGACATCAAAGATGATCGCCTCGGTGGGGATCTGCTCCTTGATCGCCCCCAGCAGGGCCTTGATCGCCTGATTGTTAGCCCGCTGCGCCAGCAGCTCGCCTGCGCTGACACCGCCCAGGTCCCGGTTGCTGATCGCCAGGCCCACATATTTGGCGAAGCTCGACTTACCTGCCCCGAAGAAGCCCGCCACCCAGATCGCAATCGCTTCGCTGGGTTGATTCACCGACTGGCGGTAACCCTCCAGCACCTTGAGCATGCTGGTTTCAATCGATTCGGTGAGGATGTATTCATCGATCTCCTGGCGCACGATCGCCACATCGTCTTGATCGACCTTGATCACTTCTTCGATCTTGCGATCGATCTGGCCGGAGAAGAGTTCGCGAATGGTTTGGGAAGTCATGGTCAGGCGAACAGCTTGGGGCGGTAGTTGTGGTCGGCATCTGCTTCATCCATAAAGCGCAGCCCTGCTGGACCATCCCGCTGGCCGGGGTAGAAGAGCACCACCGGATGCAGCACCCGGTTGCGCAGGTTCTCCAGCAGGGCCGACGGGCGGTGCAGGTCAAAGAGCGACCCCACCCGCTCCAGAAAGACGAGGTGGCTGCTGGTCGGCTTGGAGGTATCAACCGCCTGCGCCACTAGCTCATCCAAGGGCACCGCACCGGCGGCCTTGCCGCTGAGCACATCCCGCAGGGTGTCGCGCACCAGCTCTGGCCCCAGCGAGGCTTCCGCCTCAGCGATCTCCTCCAGCGACAGGCCGGCGGCCTTGATCGCCTGCTCCAGCAGCGCCGCCAGCGAAAGCCGCTGCACTGTCTTGCCCGCGTTCTCCAGCCGGATCGTGAGATCGCGCAGCTCAGCTCTGAGCTCCCATTCGTCCGCCGGTGGATACAGAAAGATCCCGAAGGGCATGTCGGTGTAGGTGCTCAGACCCGCTCCGGAGTCAGCAGCAGTGAGTACGGGCTCAAGTTGCTGCTGCAGGCAGCGCTGCCACTCCTTCATGCCTGCACCGCGAGCTCCCGGCGTCTGGCTCATGACCACACCTCCTGCACCAGGGCTTCGGCGCTGCTGGCCGGCAGCTTGAGATCCACCACTGAGCCGGCGCGGTAGTAGCTGATCACCTTCGCCTGGTGCAGCAGCAGCAAGCGGTGCTCTAGCTCCGCCTCCGGCAGCCGGAACCACAGCCAGCGCGGATCAGCCAGGGCGGCCGCAGTAGTGCGGTTGCTGGCCAGGGCCTGCAGCAGGACATAGAGCAGGGGTTCATCAGCCAGGTAGTAGGCCGTGAAGCGGCGCTTCACGCGGCCCTGCAGCAGGCCGAAATCCACGCCGGCCTTCAGCAGGCCCCCGGCGACGCGCTTGCGGGTGCTCTCTCCCCATTCCTCCACTTCTGGATGGCCCTGGCTGGCGGTGCCGTCCAGCCAGGCGAGTGCTTGATCGGTTTGGAGGAGATCGCCACCGGCGGAGAACATCTCCCAAGTCCAGGCCAGGCCATCGCCCAGCAGGCCCTCGCTGTTGCCCATGTGCCACAGCAGTAGGGGGCGCCAGTGCTGGCGTCCTGTGGCGGTACGAGCAGCCAGGGCCAGCGAGCGGTCGCGCCCGGACGGCTCGAACCTGCGGCTGAAGGTAGTGCACACCTGCTTGAGCCAGGCCTGGGTGGGGGCACCGATGCTGTTGCTGGAGCGCACCCGATCGAGGTTGGTCCTTTTGCTGGCCTCCAGATCCCAGCCCTGGAAGACCTGCAGGGTCTCGCTGACCAAGGCCCCCTTGATCAGCCCAAAGCTGCAATAGGGGGTGATAGCGGGGGCTTTTGTTTGGGCCTTGGCCTTGGGTGCCCTGGGCGTGGTCTTTGCCTTCGGTGCCGCCGGCTTGGGCTGGGATTCGGCCTTCGCCTTGGCCGTTGTTTTGGCGCTGGCCTTGCGTCCAGGCTTGGGGGTCGCTGACTTGGCCGCAGCCTTCTTCTCTGCTGCTGGAGCAGACGCCGAGGCAGGAGCCGGCTTGCGCTTGGCCTTGGTTGCCGTTGCCATCAGCCCGCCACCTGCAGGTACGGGACCACCAGCTGCCCTGGCTGGCCGCAGAGAAAGCCGGCTGCCAGCCGCTCGATGTGCCCCTGATTGATCTCGAAGGGATCGTCCAGCCGCAAGGCCTTGGCGGTCTGGGGGGTCTGCTGGCGGGCCCACTCGATCGCATCGGGATCAAGCTCGGCTAGCTCCACAAGCGCCTGGGGCCACTGCTCCGCGCTCAGGCCCCAGGCCGCCTGGAAGCAGTCCGCCCACTCCTGGGGTTCATCCAGCCAGCGGTTGCGCTCGTTCTCGAAGGCGTCCTCCAGCTGGGGCGTCAGCCGGAACAGGTGGCAGGTGATCGGTCCGCCTGGGGTGGGCTGGATTGCCAGGGCCTCATCGCAGGCCAGCTGGGCCACGCGGAACCCGGCCCGGGTCTGGGCAAAGGGCGCCGAGCGGGGAAAGCCCTGCTGGAACAGGAACTCCCCCGTACCGGTGAGCACGCCACTGTTCCACCAGCCCAGCCGCTGGGTCTCGCCCATGGCCGCCACCACCAGGCGGAGCTTGAAGAGCTGGCGGAAGTCCATCCGGGTGGGGCAGGGTGCGGCTAATTGACACCAAGGATGATGCCTCGTTGGCCAGGCCGGTCAATTCATGGCGAAACCCTGCAGCGACTGGCATCTGCTTGCGAGGAGGCGCAGGCTCAGAACTATGCGCCTGGTGCATAGATTTAGGGCTCGTTATCTTCTCCCCTCTGCAATCTGAGCGCCTCCTCGTACTCCGCCCCGATCCCCAGCCCTGAGTCCTCATCAGACATCAGCCGCTATCACTTCGCGGGCCTGCGGCCACATGACCACACAGATCAGGCAGGCCAGGGCCGCTAACTTTGGTCCCGGCCGAAGCCTGCCCTTCTAAAGGCCCGGAGGCCCCGAGCCCTTAGAAGGGCAGCAGAGCCTCCAGCTCGGGATCACCCGGCTGCTCTGGCTGCTCCGCCTGGCGCTCGATCAGCAGCTCATCGAGCAGCTCAGCAAGCCTGAGCAAACCTCGGCCCCAGCACTCCTCGCTGAGGAAAAGGAGTAAGCCATCGCTGCTGGCAGAGAAATGAAGCCGGCGGGCGGTGTGGACGTGAGCGAGGGCCATGGTGGGCGCAGCGCAGGACGCCACCTCCAGCGTGGGGCGGGGTCAAGGACCGCGACTCCCTTGATGTGCCGCGCCATGCGGCACCACCGTCAACAAGCCCGCGGGCATGGCTCCGATCCTTGACGCCGCCCCGCACCATGAAGAGGCCTGCGCGGCACCCCCCCCCAAGGGGATCAAGCCTCCGCCTGTTCCGGGCAGATCAGATCCGCAGCCCGGCGGGCATCGCCGAGCACCTGCAGCAGCACCCGCGGCGATTCCTTGAGCAGCTCCACCCAGTGGCCCAGATAGGCGGCGTGATTGGCCATGGCACTGCCGATTTCCAGGCGATCGCCGAGCAGCACGGCCCCCAGCTCGGCTACTAACTCTTCGCGGGCATAGGCACGGCCGCCATCACCGGCTTCTCCGATGCCACCAGAGAGATCCCTGGCTAGGCGGGAGCTGTGGCCGGTGGAGTGAATGGCTTCATGGGCCCAGGTGGAATACAGGGCCCCAGCTGAATGGAAGGCGGCACGCTCCGGTAGCTGGATGCGATCAGGCCCCGGCAGATAGCAGGCCCGATCCCCACCGAAACACACTTCCACGGGCCAGCTGCTCAGCACCGCTTCTGCCGCTGCCAGCCGCTCCGGCTCCGGGTGCAGCACGGCTCCCTCGACTTGGTAGCGCTTCTGGATCAGCTCTTCCAGAGCCTCGCCCTCCAGATCCCCGGCATTGAAGAGCGCCACCGGCCGGTAGCTCACCCAACTGCGCCCGGCAGTGGCGACACCCCCGCCGGCTGTGGCTTCTCCAGCATCGGCAGGGCCAGAGCCCTCCCCGGAGGCCGCTTCCAACAGCTGACCTTCGCCCTGCTCATGCAGCTGGGGCCGGAGCACGTACACCGCCTTGCTGCCCTTGCGGGGAAAGATCCCCAACGCCTTGGCCTCGGCAAAGCCGCACCAGTAGGGCAGGGCTGATCCCCGCAGATGCAGCCCCAGGGTGAGCAGCACCGGATTGGCCCCGCGGTAGCGCCGGCCCGACAGCAGATTCACGTGATGCCCGCCGGCTGCGGCATCCCACTCCCGCCGCCAAGGAGTGGTGCCCGCTTCCAGCAGGGCAATCAGGGAGGCCACCAGCTTCTCTTCTGGGGAAGCCTTGGCTGCGGCCGAACCTTGGGATCGGATGGAGCGGGATGGGGAAGCAACAGCCACGAAGGGGCAAGCGCAGGACCGCAAGCGCCAGCGCGGCCAGCGTCAAGGGCCGGCCGCAGCACTCACAACAACCAGTGCCCTGGGCGTCTCATCGCTTGCGGTGGGCCGGCTTGCGAAGCCCTTGCGCGGCCACGCACGCTGAGGAATCCTGCGCGTCGTGTTTCCGCTCTCAAACGCCCGAAGAAGCTGAGGATCACTCCTCTTCGTCGGAGCCACCCATGGGGATCAGCTTGATCTGCTTGCGGCCGAGCTTGATCTCGAACTCATCGCCAGGCTTCAGATCCAGCATGGCGGTGTAGGCCTTGCCCACCATCAGATTGCCGTTGAACTGCACCTTGGTGGAGTAGGCCAACTTGCGGCCACCCTTACCCGGCCCACGGCCACCATCAGTGCCAAGGCTGACACCTTTGGCAACGAGCAGGGCTTCGTAGAAGGCGGTGAAGTTGATCCGTTCGCCACCATCTTTTTTGGTGGTCACATAACCACATTCCCGCGCCAGGTCTGACTTGGAGACATCGCCGAGCTCCTTAACCTTGGCGAGCAGATCCGGACCAGTAAGCATCGCTCTACAACAGTGGTATCAATAACATAACAAGTTATAGCTCGTTGTCTGCAGCTAGAGCGACACCCCGATGGATTTACAGCCGTTCTTCAGTCGACGGCCCTCGGGATGATCCGTGTTGTGCTCAGGCACAGACCCGCACTGCCGAACTAGTTGGATGCGTGCCCCTTGGGCCTGCGTCGGGAAAGGAGCAAGCCAGCCCCGGAGATGATCACCACCAGGGTGGATAGGCCGAGCAGCACGGAGTAGTAGGGCTGCAGGTTCAGCGGGCCAAAGCGACGGGAATGGATCTTGAGCAGCCAGAAGGCATCGATGCCCTGCTCCAGCAACAAGCTGTAGAGCGAGCCGGTGGCCGCGGTGACCAACAGCGGTACCGCCGCAATCGGCACGACCCAACGATGCAGCTGGCGCCAGCGGGATTTCGTCAGCAAGACCATGGCAAGTACGGCGGATGAATCAGTGATGACGCAGGTGCTGGTGTAAGGCAGCCTCATTGCTGCAGGGCATCCACTTGTCATTGTTGCGATGGGTGCCCTCACAACCCAGCTCCTTGGCCCGTTGCTCGGCCTGCTCCTGGCTGTCGTAGAGGCCCTTGGGGTGGGCATGACCGCCGACAGGCGCAGCCACCACGGCCAGGACCAAACCAGAGATGAGGGCCTTGATGAACTTGTTCATTGGGGTTTTTGGTGCTGGATCAGAAGTTGAACAATGCGTCATATTGGCTGTACTCCGGCTTGCTCAATCCCTCAAGCCGCAGCATGCGCCGCAGCTCAATGATTTCGTTGCGCTGGGCCACGATCATCTCCCGTGACAACCTGCGCACAGTGGGATTGCTGCTCTTCTTGAGTGCATCGTGTGCCATCTCCAGGGCACCGCCATGGTGGGCGATCATCCCTTCCAGAAACCAGACCACGCGGTTGTCCTTGGTGGGGGTGGAGCCCATCATCTGCATCGCCTGGATCTGGGCGGCGCTCATGCGCTCCAGGCCGGCCATGCTGTTGGCATCCCCGCCGGGCTTGAGCGCCACGGGATACACAGGAGCCTCCGGATACCAGGCCTTGCGCCATTGCCCCATGGCCTTGATCTCGCGGGCTTGCTCGCGCCAGATGCCGTTGGCGAGGGCACCCACACCGGGAGAACCGATGTTGAACACGAACTCGCTCATCCGTAGAGCACCGGTGTGGTGCTGCACCATGGCGTCGAGCCAGCGCAGGTCGTAGGTGGCGCCGGCCGGGCCAACGTCATGACTGTGGCTGTCATGACTGTGGCTGTCATGGCTGCCCTGCCCGTGATGGCCCTGACCAGCGGCCGGGGTCATGGGGACTGCGTTGTGGTGTTGATGGTGCTGGTGATGCTGATGGTGGTGGTGGTGGGGATCGCCCTGGGCCAGAACCGGAGCAGCCCAGACCCCAGAGAGCAGCAGGGAGACGGCGAGCGAACGCATGGAAAAGGGCAAGCGATGACTCTACGATGTAGTCTCCCCCTAGAGGAGAGTCAAGTGGTGGTTGCTGCACCCCTGAAGATCGGCGAGGTGGCTCAGCGCTCCGGCCTCACCATCAAGACGATCCGCTTCTACTGCGATCAAGACCTGATCCAGCCCAGCAGCCGCAGTGAGGGCGGCTACCGGTTGTTTGGCGACGAGGTGTTCGCGGAGCTGGCCCTGATCCGCACCCTCAAAGCCATGGACATCCCCCTCCAGAACGTGACGCAAATTCTGGAATCGCGCCGTTCGAGGATCTGCACGTGTGAATCGCTGAAAGCGACAATCCGCAGCAAAGCGGGCGAGATCGAACAGAAGATCGATGCCCTGCACAATCTGCGCCAAGAGCTCAATGGCCTGCTCAGCAGCTGGGAAGACTGCGGCGGCCGCAAACCCTCAGCGGCCTGAAGCGCCGTACCACTGGCGATACCCCGCTTGATCCGATCAGCAGTCCAGCAGCGAGGAGCGGAATCCAGCAGCAGCGCTGTCCCTGATTCTTGCCCATGGCAATCCACGTTCTTTGGATGCACTATCAGGACGTTCTCGCGGCTTGAGCGCCAAGCGGGCTGATCCCGCAGCTGATCACCTGCCGAAAGGCTTCAATCCGCACCTGGCAGCATCACGCAGAAGCAGCTCGCGTCCCCCATGCGGATATCACCGTGATGGTGCTTCCTTGGTGCCGGGAGCGGGCTGGATCCAGTCGCGTAGTGCGATCAACGGCATCAGCACTGAACCGCTGCAGATCATCGATCAGCGGAAGATCAGAGGCCTTCACAGTGCTGCACCGCCTTGAGATAGATCAGTTTGCCGAGGCCGTCCTGGCCGGTGAGGTTGCTGGAATGTCTGAGCTTGATCTGCTCATCGATGCAGAGGTTGTAACGATGGTCTTTGACGGCCCCAGGAATCTGCAACAAGGCAAGGGTCAGCAGGCTGAGGCTGCTGATGGCAGCCAGAACCAGGTAGGCGTGCGCCCGCACCATCTCTCGGGCTGTGAGCTGTTGGCTGTGATCACTCATGGTTTGTCCTCACGTTCTCCAAGGATGCCTTGTGATCCTGGCGATGAAACAAAGCGATCCCCTGGCTGCCGATCAGGCCACCGCCGTCCGGCGCTGCTGTGTGGCGTAAAGAGCTGCCCCGCCTGCCGCCAGAACCAAGCCACCGCTGATGGCGAAAAACACCAGCGTCTGCAGCAGCAACAGGAAGATTCCAATGGCCGAACCGGTGACGATCTGAACCCTGGCCTTGATCAGCAGGGTGAGCAGCAGGAGCAGGGTGGCCTTGAGGGCCAACACCTTGGCCGTGCTGAATGGCAAGAAGGGGTTCAGAAGCACGACAAGATCACGGGTGAGCCCATGCTGGCGGCAGGTCGTGCGCGGCGCGAGTCGACACCCAGGCCATGACCACCCAAGCGCCTCAGGTGGGCAGCACCAGAGCCTCGGGCTCCGGGTGATCCAGCCGGAACAACCGGTCATCTGCTGCCCGCCGGCAGGTGAGCAAGAACAGCGGCATGTCGATGCCAAAGGTTTGCTCAAACAGCGCCACAACACCGGCGGTGCCATCCAGACCGCAGGCTTGGATGGCGCGCCTCAGGCCTTGGCGCGGCTGATCGGTGAGGGCAGCAAACAACCCGTTGAGGCGCTGCTCCAGCAGGGCCTGGGCTGGTGTCATCCCCCGGACCTGCTCAAAGCTGACATTTAGGCAGTCTTGGCTGATGCCAAGAGCCTGGGGAACAGCCGTCATCTCGATCGACTCTTGCAGATGAAGACCGAAATACTGCCGTGCCTTGGCGACGGTTTGCATCGGGCAGCCGCAGGCTTCTGAAACTGCTTCAGAAGCCAGTTGAGCAACGCCTTTACTCACGAAGGACAGAACAGGCAATACCGCAATCTCATGACCGTTATGAATTCATGCTGCCAGTCAATAGCCAGGCGGGCGTTGGGTCAGCAGGCAAAGAAAACACATTGCAAGGTGCAGTGACCCTCTGGAATCTGTCGAATTAAATCAACACACAGGGTGTAAATCTGTATTGATTCAGAAGATGCCTTGCCTCACTTTCCCCTGATCGTGCAACTGAAATCAGTCGCTCCTGCCGGGCGATGAAGGGAGTTCCAAGCGTCGCCCTGGCGGCGCTTTTTTGATATGCGTTCGCCCGTCCGACGCAAGCCCCAAATCAGGCAGTGGACGATTCTGCAGGCGTCCACTGTCGTGGTGTAGCGAGGAGATGATTCAACGACCACTCTTCTGCAGATTTCTTTTCCAGGCGGCGGGTTCCACGGGCTTTAGGCCCCTGCTGATCTCTACTCGGCCAGCGACTTTCTTCAGGGCTTTCATCGAATCCAATTCATAAGTTCGATTCCATTTATGACCATTTACGTAGGCAACCTCTCCTTCGATGCCGAAGTAGGGGACCTCGAGCTCCTGTTTGCCGAATACGGCTCGGTGCGCAAGTGCAGCCTGCCGCTTGATCGCGACTCCGGCCGCAAGCGTGGCTTCGCCTTCATCGACATGGCAGACGCCAACGACGAGACCAAGGCAATCACAGCCCTCCAGGACGTGGAGTGGATGGGCCGGATGATCCGCGTCAACAAGGCAGAACCCCGCCCGACCGCATCAGCGGGCGGCGCCCGCTGATGAGCTGACTCCAGCACATCACATCACAACTACAACAACCACCTTTAACTCTTATGGCTGATTCTTCTCCCCGCTTTGGTTTCGTCGCATTCGCCGAAACCTGGAACGGCCGCATGGCCATGCTCGGCTTCGTGATCGGTCTGGGCACTGAGCTGCTCACCGGCCAGAGCATCCTTGGCCAACTCGGCCTGGGCTGATCCATACCTGGTGGTGGTGCTCAGCCGGCCCAGCGACCTGGCCCTTCCCCCTTGGACTCAGTCCAGGGGGTTTTTTGTTGAGGCGTGAAGTTCGGGTAAGCGAACCCGAAAAACCCCTGATGGCGCCACGCCTTGCCTGCCCTCGCGACAACATATGAAGGAGTCGTTACAAAGCAAGTGACCCTTGGCGAAGTTTTCCTTGAGGCGATCACCACAGGGGTGATCACAGACAACGAGATCGCTTGGGTAGCCCGCAGCCAGGGCCGCTTTTCACGCGCCGAGGAAGCCACCGCCTTGCGCCTGGGCCGCCTCCTTGATGCTGGGGTGGTCAATCCCGGCTGCCGGATCCCATCGCGGCTGCTCCAGCACAAGCAAATCGCCAACGACTGGATCGAGCCCCTCGGCCGGCGTCGGGGCACCCTGGTCTCCGTCTAGGAGTTCAGGTGATGACGCGAGTGAGAGCAGGCGATGGTGGCGGCGTCCACTGCGGCGGACACGCCCGCCAGCCAGGGTCAGCTCCAGGCTCTGGCTCCAGCGGTCGTAGCGGAGTGCCTTGAAGTCCAGCCCTGGCATCGGCTCGTGAGGTGCTCGCCATGGGCAATCAGGCCCTGGTGCAGCTGGCAGGTGAGCACCGGGATGCAGACCTTGCGGCTGCGAGCCCTGAGAAGCGTATCGGCTTCGAGGTAAGGCCACTCCTCGACTGGGGTTTCGAATCTGGCCGCCAGAGCCGCCGGCCGGGGAAGGGTAACGCCCATGAACACCTCTGATGCGTACACCTGTACTAGCACAGTTGAGCCGGGATCTGGGGTTGACGCAGGGCCTGTCAACAGCCTGTCAGCGGCCTGTCAGCCCCCGATCTTGCGATCCAACCACTGGGTCAGCACATAGACCCCGATAAACATCGGCAGATAGGCGATCCACATATTCGGCAGGTCGAGCTCTGCGTTGTTGATCAACACAAGGCCGCCATAGCTGATCGCGCCATAGACCAAGGCCCTGCGCAATGGTCCGGTGATCTTGTTCAAGCGAAACCTAGCGTGGAGCTCTGCTTCAGGCTAGGCCTGGCTCTGCTGCTAGGCGCCATTCCACATGGCCCCGTAGATGGTGAGACACACAAAAACCAGTTGTCATGACATCAATAACCTGGCTTTCACGGCGAGTTGCGCCAATCTGGTTTTGCCTTACGAGCCCATGGGCCCCCGTATGGAGAAGCTCGGCCGCTTTCTGCTGCGCGGCCTGCGCATCGGTGCCAGCACAGTGTCGATCGTGGAGCTGCTACGCAACGACTGGACAGGCGGCATCACAGCAGGGGTGGCCTGGCTGGTTTTTCTACAGGTGGAGCAGCGGCTTCCCCCGACACCCAAGGCGCCCAAGGAGTGATCAGTTGCTCGCGGACAGTAGCGATGCTAATTCAACCCTAGGCATTCGGCACAAAGAATTGTTCATTTCTAAGGATTTACGAGGGGCTTCTCAAGCTTTTTCTTGACCTTCTTTATGACATCCTGATCGTTGGCACTTGTCTCAAAACGGCATCCAATCCGATGCATTCAAAACACGACTAATTCCTTGTTCTTTGCAGGTTGGCGCTGCTCTACCATTGCCAAGCAGCGGTGCATCATTATGAGAGTCAAAGCTAGTGCCTTTGGATACAGACAGACACCAGGCACTCGTCACAAGATTGCCTGTAATTTAATTTTCAGCCTCAGGCATTCGCCAGACACTCCTCTGCTTAGCCAACGGAAAAGATACTTTCTTGTTCGAGTCCATTTCCAATGGCTTTGCCTCCAAGATCTAATGAATACAGAGCATTCCCAAACAAACCTTCGCAACCCTATAAATGAATCCAGTTTATCTACCTCCCAAGATTGCAACCTTGAAACACACCTCTACGCCCTACAGGGGCGAGTGGATTATTTACCAATTCGCAAATCGTGAGTACAAGGCAATTCACGAAGTGCCTCAGCAAAACGGAGAGCGCAAGGCAGTTGAAAGCGTCTCTCTCGCCTCAATTGCCGAAGCCCAATCATTTTCAGGCTATCTCGGCTCCTACGGCTGGCAGCGGGTTTGGGATCTCAAATAAAAGTGTTCAAGCCAAGCATTCTGAGCCCTCACAACGACAATTCATAGATCCATTTAATGGACATCTGGGTCAGAGTGTGAGCTGCACAGCTAGATCGACGTAGGCTCTGATGGCCATGCTTTTTCACATTCGTCATGCTCTGCGCTATGTCTACGCGCAACCCGTATTTCTTGAGCCCACCACACTTCGCCTCGCTCCCCGCAGCGACCCAGCCCAGCAGCTCCTGCATCACGAGCTGAGGGTGCAGCCCCAACCAAGCGGCAGCAGCCGCGTGCTGGAGGCAGATGGTGGCGAAGCCCTTGTGCTTTGGTTTGACCCGTTGCAGCACGAGCTCAGCATCGAAGTGGAGATGGTGGTGCGCACCACACGCGCCAACCCCTTCGATTGGATCGTGACCCATCCACCGGCGTTGGTTCTGCCGGCTGCCTATCCGTCTGCCGAGGCTCGATCCCTGCTTGCCTGCCTGGCCGGGACCCCCGGTTTCAGGAAAGATGTCACCCCTCTCGTCAGTACACCCGGGGGCTTGAGGACATGACCAATGCGTCGTTACAGCGAGGCCGTCAAGGCTGACGTGAGAAGGCGGATGAGCCCGCCGCACCG
>NZ_JAGQCT010000023.1:0-24890 GCF_024346335.1 Cyanobium sp. ATX 6E8
GTTGGATGCGGCCGTGATCAATCCGGTGGGCACTGCTCACCGAAATGCCCGCCGCAGCGGCAGCCACCTCCTGGCGGCTGCCGGCTCGTCGTTTGGACATGTACAGCGCAATCTGTTGAACGGTGAGAGGAGCAGGCATGGCCCGGTGCCCTGCGCATGGCAACCGGATTCAGCTGAACTCCTCAAGAGCGGTCAACCTGTTTGGCGCGACCCCTCAACCAGATTGTCGTCGGACAGCCCCCCAACAACGGGCCCTGTTCCGCCTGGTGCTGCACAACCGCCAACACCTCATGGCGCAGATGCCGATGCGGATCTGCCATCCGCCCATGGAGGTGGAGGAGTGGGCCGAAAAAACCGGATCGGATCCCAAAAACTGGCCCTGGAGCTACCACAACGGCGGTCACTGGCCCAGCTTGCTCTGGTATCTCGGCGGGGCGATCTTGCTGCACGAGCAGCGGCACCCGGCCGCCGACGTGCTGCTGATGGGCCAGATGAAGGCCATGCTCGAGGAGTGCTACTGGAGCCAACTCAACCAATTGCCCCGCCAGCAATGGGCCGAATACTTCGATGGGCCCACCGGCACCTGGGTGGGCCAGCAGGCCCGCACCTACCAGACCTGGACGATCGTGGGGTTCTTGCTGCTGCACCACATCCTGCGGGTCAAGCCCGAGGACGTGGCCCTGCTGGATCTCAATGCCAGTGGCGGCCTGATCTGAAACCAGCGGCGATCACCATCAAAAAAGCCGCGACCAGGGCCGCGGCTCAAATAAACCTTTTAGGACGGATCAGAACAGACCCAGGGTGAGCGACTTGTCGATAGGCAGGGCTGCGCCGATACCGAGGTAGATCGCGAACACGGTGCCGAACAGGAACACGCCCATGGCCACGGGACGGCGGAAGGGGTTCTGGAACTTGTTGAAGCTCTCGATGAAGGGCACCAACATCAGACCCAGGGGGATCATGGTCTGCAGGGCGATGCCGAGCAGCTTGTTGGGCACGACCCGCAGGATCTGGAACACCGGGTAGAGGTACCACTCGGGCAGGATCTCCAACGGAGTGGCGAAGGGATCGGCCTTGTCACCCAGCATGGCGGGGTCGAGCACGGCCAAACCGACCATGCAGCCGATGGTCCCGAGGATCACCACCGGGAACATGTAGAGCAGGTCGTTGGGCCAGGCGGGCTCACCGTAGTAGTTATGACCCATGCCCTTGGCGAGCTTGGCGCGCAGGCTGGGATCGGTGAGGTCGGGCTTCTTGAGGATGTGCATGGCGGGGTGCCGGGAGCAGGGATCTCTGAGGACAGTGAACGCAGACTAGAGGGGATGAACCGGCGGAGGAGACCGCCGAATCAATGGGTCACAAGGGACCGGAAATGCCCTGCTTCCGGATCATCAGGAAGTGCATGAGCATGAACACGGCCAGCAGCCAGGGCATCACGAAGGTGTGGAGGCTGTAAAAGCGGGTGAGGGTCGATTGGCCAACGCTTTCACCACCGCGCAGCAGTTCCACCATGAAGTCGCCCACCACGGGCACGGCCGCTGGAACGCCAGACACAATCTTGACGGCCCAGTAGCCGAGCTGATCCCAGGGGAGGGAGTAGCCGGTGACGCCGAATGACACGGTGATGACGGCCATGGTGACGCCGGTGACCCAGGTGAGCTCGCGGGGGCGCTTGAAACCACCGGTGAGGTAGACGCGGAACACGTGCAGGATCAGCATCAGCACCATCATCGAGGCGCTCCAGCGATGCACCGAACGGATCAGCCAGCCGAAGCTGACGTCGGTCATCAGATACTGGACCGAGGCGTAGGCCTCAGCCACCGTGGGCTTGTAATAGAAGGTCATCGCAAACCCAGTGGCGAACTGGATCAGGAAACAGACCAGCGTGATGCCGCCCAAGCAGTAAAAAATGTTGACGTGGGGCGGCACGTACTTGGCCGAGATGTCGTCGGCAATCGACTGGATCTCAAGGCGCTCCTCGAACCAGTTGTAAACCGGGTTCGCGGCCTGACCGGAGTTTCCAGCAGGTGTGTTCGCCATGCAGCTGGGTGGTTTGGTTGCGAGAGTCTACCGATCGCGCCGAGCCGCCCGTGAGTGCCCCGCACCCCAGCACCAGGCCTTCTCCACCCTTTGCAATGACCTTGAAGCCAGGCTGGTCATGGCTGTGGCGCCCGCTGCTGGGGGGGCTGCTGGTGCTGGCCCTGCTGACGGCCCCCGTCGGCGGGCTGCTGGCCCTGAGCGACACCCAGCAGCTGGTGGTGGATGCCTGGCGCCTGGTGAACCAGAGCTACGTCGATCCCACGCGTTTCGACCAGGTGCACTGGAAGCGGCTGCGCCAAAAAGCCCTGGAGCAACCAATCCAAAGCTCCGGCGACGCCTACGACGCCATTGAGGCGATGCTCACCCCCCTGGGCGATCCCTACACCCGGCTGCTGCGGCCCGACGACTACGCCACCCTGCGCTCCAACACCCAGGGCACGGTGACTGGCGTGGGGCTGCAGCTGGGGTTGCGCAGCGGTGACCAACAGATCGTGGTGATCGCCCCGCTGGACGGCTCGCCCGCCGCCGAAGCCCAGATCCCCAGCGGCGCCGAAGTGCTGCGGGTGAATGGCCAGGCCACCGCAGAGCTGGGACTGGAGCAAACGGCCGCCGCCCTGCGGGGGCCGTCTGGCTCCCGGGTGCTGGTGGAGCTGGATGTGGCCGGACAGGTGCGGGAGGCGGAACTGGAGCGCCGCCAGGTGGAATTGCGCCCCGTGCGCAGCAAGCGGCTGCGGGTGGGTGACCACACCCTTGGCTACCTGCGCATCACCCAGTTTTCCGAGCCGGTGCCGCAAGACGTGCAGGAAGCCCTGGCCGACCTCAACGGCAAAGACATCGAGGCGCTGATCCTGGATCTGCGCAACAACTCCGGCGGGTTGGTGAGTGCGGGCCTTGCCGTTGCCAACGATCTGCTCGATGGCACACCCATCGTTGAGACCCAGGATCGCGATGGGCTCAGCTCACCCCAGCAGGCCAGACCAGGCCGGCTCTACGACGGGCCCATGCTCACCTTGGTGAACGGCGGCACGGCGAGCGCCAGCGAAATCCTGGCGGGCGCCCTGCAGGACAACGGCCGCAGTGAGCTGGTGGGGTCGCGCACCTTCGGCAAGGGGCTGATCCAGACCCTGATCCCCCTGGGCGACACCAGCGGGCTGGCCGTGACCGTGGCCCGCTACCTCACCCCCAGCGGCCGGGACATCCAGAACCAGGGGATCGAACCCGATCTGGCCCTGCCCCAACCTGAGCCCCTCGATCCTGGCGGCGACGACGACGCCTGGCTGGAGCAGGCCGGCCGCTTGCTGGCCAGTCGCCTGGAGGGCAACCTCTGACCATGGGGGAACGCACCTATCACGATCCCCTGCACGGGGCGATCCGCCTGGATGGGGCCGATCCGGCCGAAGCCCTGGCCATCGACCTGGTCGATACGGCCCCCTTCCAGCGCCTGCGCCGGGTGCGCCAGCTGGGGCCAGCCTTCCTGACCTTCCATGGCGCCGAATCCAGTCGCTTCACCCATTCGCTGGGGGTGTTGCACCTGGCCCGGCTGGCCCTGCAGCAGCTGGAGCGTCGCCATCCCGAACTGGCCGCCCAGCGGGGAGTGCTTTATGCCGCGGCCCTGCTCCACGACGTGGGCCATGGCCCCCTAAGCCACTCCGGCGAAGAAATGTATGGGCTGCATCACGAAGCCTGGTCGGGCCGCTTGATCCGGGAGCATCCGGCCCTGCGGGACCGCCTGGAGGCCCATGCACCAGGCACGGCCAGCGCCGTGGCCGATCTGCTCGAGCACGGCCGTTATGCCAACCCGGCCATCCAGGCCTTGGTGAGCAGCCAACTCGACTGCGACCGCCTCGACTACCTTCTGCGCGACAGCTACAGCACCGGCACCACCTATGGCCGGCTGGATCTGGAGCGGATCCTGGCCGCCTTCACCCTGGCCCCCGATGGCCAGCTGGCCCTCAGCCCCAAGGGGTTGATGGCCGTGGAGCACTACCTGGTGGTGCGCAATCTGATGTACCGCAGCGTTTACAACCACCGCCTCAATGTGGTGTGCAACTGGCTGCTGAACCAGGCCATCGCCACCGCCCGTCGGCTCGGGCCCGAGCGGGTGTGGGCCGATCGGGTGATGAACCGCTGGCTCTGGCACCCGAGCGAGCTCGATCTGCCGACCTTCCTGGCCAACGACGACATCCGCACCGGCTACCACCTGATGCGCTGGATGGAGGAGGGGCCGGCCGAGCTGCAGGATCCCTGCCGACGACTGCTGGAGCGACGCCTGCTCAAGGCCACCGATGTGAGCCACTGTGAGCCGGCCCAGCGGCTGGAGCTGCTGGCGGCGGCGCGGCAGCTGAGCGAAGCGGAGGGCCTGAGTGCCGAAACCAGCTGCGGCCTGCAGCAGCGCCAAACCCGCGGCTATCACCCCTACAAAGGGGGGCTGCGGATCTGGGACGGCGAGCGCCTTCAGGCCCTGGAGCAACGCTCCACCCTGGTGCAAAGCCTCACCGTGCCGGTGGAGCTGGCCTGGCTGATCCATCCGGCGGAGGTGGCCCCTAAGTTGCGCCAATTGCTGGGCCGCTGAGCGGAGGTGCTGATGGACGCGGGATCACCTGGCGGAATGGAACCAGCTGGTGGCGCCGTGTTCACGGCAGACCGATCGGGCCAGGGGGCCCACCGGCTGGTGCTGCCAGCGCCCCAGGTGGATGCCGCCCTGGCCACCCCGGCGCTAGGTGGAGCCGCCAACCTGGTGCGCAGCGCCGTTGAGAGCGCAGCCCTGCTCGCCGATGGCCCCGTGCAAGGGGCGGTGATGCTCGATGCCCGATCCTGGCGCCTCGGCCTCAGCCAGCTCAGCGAAATCCAGGCCACCCTGGCCAGCCGGCAGCTGCAGCTGGTGGCCCTGACCAGCGGCCATCCCCACACCCATGTGGCCGCCGCCGGCCTGGGCCTTGAGAGCCACTGGCCCCATCCCCCCGGCAATGGGAACGGCGCTGCCCGTGAAGCCCCTGCCAGCGCCAGCGAGGCGGGGCTGCTGGTGCACCAGGGCACGCTGCGCTCCGGCGACCACCTACAAGCGGATGGAACGGTGCTGCTGCTGGGGGACGTGAACCCCGGAGCACGGATCTCCGCCGGCGGCCACGTGCTGGTGTGGGGCCGCCTGCGGGGCATCGCCCATGCCGGCTGCACAGGCAACAGCGAGGCCCGCATCGTGGCCCTGCAACTGCGCCCCCTGCAGCTGCGCATCGCCGCAGCGGTGGCCCGCGGGCCGGAGGGTTTGCCCCCGGCAGGGTTGGCCGAAGAGGCCCGGATTGTGGATGGGGCCATTCAGATCGACCCCGCCCAACCGACCTGGCCCCTCAGCGGTTGATCACCCCCAGACCGCCCAGCACACCGGCCACCGCCATAAACAAGATCGGTGAGAGGCGGGTGCGCAGCATCAGCACGCACACCACCAGCGACACCACCACGCCGGGAACATTCGTGTCGGCCGTGCGCAGAATCTTGAGCCCCACGGCAAACAGGATCCCCAGGGTGATCGGCCCCATCCCCCGCTCAAAGGCCACCCGCCAGGGGGAATGCTCCAGTCGCTTCCAGCTCAGGCAGGCCGCCACCATCAGCAGGGTGGAGGGCAGAAGGATGGCGGCTTCGGCGCCGTAGGCAGTGAGCAGGGCCCACAGCGGCCCCTCCCGCCAGCTGGCCCCGAGGCCCAGCAAGCCCACCAACATCGAACTCGGCCCGGGCGCCGCTTCGGCCAGGGCGTAGACATCGGCGAACTGGGCATTGCTCAGCCAGCAGTACTGAGCCACGGCCAGGTGGTGGTATTCCGCCAGCAGGGTGTTGCCACCGCCAAGGGAAAACAGCGACAGCGACAAAAACTGCCAAAGCACCTGCAGCAGGGTGCCCAGGTCGGTGAGAGGGGCGGGTTCGCAGACGGCCGCCGCCGCAGCAAGCTCCAGGCTCATGGCGACGACGGGCGGCGCGGCCAATACCAGGCCATCGCCAATGGGCCGGCGACCAACACCACCGGAATCAGGCGAACGTGCAAGGCCGTGAGCGCCAGGAACACGCCGGCGGCCAGCAGCTGCGCAACCCGATCGTTCCAATACTGATCAAGAATCTTGAAGCCCATCGAGAGGGCCATGCCGGCCGCCGCGGCCACCACCCCCGCCAGCACCCGATCAACCGAAGGGATGTCGTGGAACTGGAAGTAGGCCAGGCCCACCGCCATCAACAGGGTGAAGGGCAGCAGCAACATCCCGGCCAGGGCAACCAGGGCACCGGTCAGGCCGTGGAAGTCGGCGCCGATGTACACAGCCATGTTGATTTGGTTGGGCCCAGGAAACAGCCGCGCCACAGTGAGACCCGTGAGGAATTGCTCGTTGGTCATCCAACGGCGCTGCTCCACCACAATCCGCTGGCTCCAAGCCGACAGCCCGCCGCCAAAGGCCGAGAGGGCCACCTGGAGCATGCCCCAGAACAACTGGACCAGGCTGGGGCGAGGGGCCAGTGGGCTGGGCGGGGCTGTTACTGCGGGCTCAGTCATGCACGAAATGGGGATCGGGCGGCAGTTCGCCCGCCTCATGGAGGCTGGGATCGAGCGGATCGGGGGCGTGATATTTCATTGCCGCCTCCCAATCGGCCTGGAATGTGGCGCGCAGCCGGGCCACCACCTCGGGGGCATCGGATTCGATGCCCAGCTCCCGGCGCAGGTCAAAGGCACTGCGATCGATGTTCATGGAGCCGGTCTGGGCGTAGGCCCCATCCACCAGCAGCAGCTTGGCGTGCAGTTTCAAGTGCTTCTGGCGCCGCACCTTCACGCCGAAGCGCTCCATCACCCGCAACGACGAAAACGTGTCGTAGATGTCCCAGTCGGAGATGCCGTGCTTACCGCCGCAGAGCAGGCGCACCTTCACGCCCCGCTCCCGGGCGGAAATGAACCGCTCGAGGATCACGGCATCCACAAATTTGGGGTGCTGGATCCAGAGCGTGGCGCGGGCCATGTCGATGATCCGAGCCATCTGTCCCCGGCTGTGCACGCTGCTCCACACCAGCCCCACGCTGAGGTCGGGGTGGAAAAAGGTGCGATTCCAGTCGGCTTCGAAACCGCCAATCACCTCTTCCACCACCGGGGTGGCATAGCTGACGATGCCGTAGTCGCGGGTTTGGGTGAAATATTTGTCGCTGAGGTTGAAGGTGGAGATCAACGCACAGCTGCGGTCCACCGCCAGCGACTTCTCATGGGTGACCTGGAAGGCCTCGCTGGTCCAGGCCACCGCGATGCCCCAGGCGCCAAGCCGTGCATGGGCCTCATCGTTCCAGCGGTCGCCGCCGGAGGTGTGGGGATTGAGCATCACCCGCACCTGCACCCCGCGCTGGTGGGCGCGCAGCAGTGCCTGCTCAATGGCCTCCGACTGGAGCTTGAACTGCTTGAGCCGCAGCGACTCCTGGGCCCCGTCGATCAGGGCCACCACGGCCTCAACGCCGTCGTCGGGCATCACCAGCAGCTGCTGGTGATGGTGTTGATAGTCCTGCGGTAGAGCCGGCTGCGGGTCCGTGAGCTCAGTCATTCCGACCGGGTGCCAGATCCACCCGTTGTAAACCCTGGTGGAGGGGCGGCAATGCCAGCTAGAACACCTGCAACCCTGGATTTTGGCCTTAACCTGCCGGCAATCCAGCCTTCGCCGTGGCCGCTGCGTCAACCCGCTACATCCTGATCTGCTCCGGCAAAGGGGGCGTGGGCAAAACCACCCTCACCGCCAATCTCGGCATCGCCCTGGCCAAGCAGGGAGCACGCACCGCCGTGCTCGATGCCGACTTCGGCCTGCGCAACCTCGACTTACTGCTGGGGCTGGAAAACCGCATTGTGTACACCGCCCAGGAGGTGCTCTCGGAGAGCTGCCGACTGGAACAGGCCCTGGTGAAGCACAAGCAGGAACCCAATCTGGCGCTGCTGCCGGCGGGCAACCCCCGCATGCTCGATTGGCTCCAGCCCGACGACATGCAGAAGATTGCCGCCATGCTCGGCGAGCACTTCGACTACGTGCTGATCGATGCCCCCGCCGGCATTGAGGGCGGCTTCAAGAACGCCATGGCGGCAGCACGGGAGGCCATCGTGGTCACCACGCCGGAAGTATCGGCGGTGCGTGATGCCGACCGGGTGATTGGCCTGCTCAACAGCGAAGGGGTCAAGCCCATTCAGCTGGTGCTCAACCGGGTGCGGCCAAAGATGATGGCCAACCAGGAGATGCTCGCGGTGAGCGATGTCACCGACATCCTGGCCCTGCCCCTGCTGGGGCTGGTGCTGGAAGACGAGCAGGTGATCGTGAGCACCAACCGCGGCGAGCCCCTGACCCTCAATGGCAACGGCTCGCCGGCGGCGCGTGCCTACACCAATGTGGCCCGCCGCCTCCAGGGTGAAGACGTGCCCCTGATCGATCCGAGCAAGGAGCGCCAGGGCCTCCGGGCCAAGATCGGCCGCCTGATGCAAACCAAGATCTTCTGAAGCCGATGACCCTGCGCGATGTGATCAACAAACTGCTGGGCCGGCAACCCGCCAGCGCCAACACCGCCAAGGAGCGGCTGCAGCTGGTGCTGGCCCACGACCGCAGCGACCTCAACCCCGAGTTGTTGCAACAAATGCGGCGGGAGATCCTCGAGGTGGTGAGCCGCTACGTCGAAATTGACTTTGAGGAAGGGGATGTGACCCTCGAAACAGAAGACCGGGTGACGGCGCTAGTGGCCAACCTGCCGATCCGGCGCGCCAAGCTGCCCTCTCCCACGGCTGACGCCGCTCTGGAGGCCAAAGTCGGCCCCTAAGGCCAAGCTGCCCAGTGTGGGAATCCTGGGGCAGATGCCCTTGGAATCCCGATGTCGTTGCCGATTCAGATGGCCAATGCGGAACTCACTCCCGCAGAACGGCGCGTGCTCCAGGAACTGGAACGGGGCCACAGCAACAAGGCCATTGCTGCAGCCCTGATCGTGAGCCCGCGCACGGTGGAAAGCCACATGTCGAGCCTGCTGGCCAAAACCGGCTGTCAAAGCCGCACCCAGCTGCTGCTCTGGGCCTTGGCCGAACGATAAAGTCGTCATTGGAGAGCGGATTTCTGCCTCCTAGGCCGGCTTAGCTCAGTGGTAGAGCAGCGCTTTTGTAAAGCGAAGGCCATCGGTTCAAATCCGTTAGCCGGCTCTTGGTAGACCACCCGTCCTGGAGGGTCGGCATGGTGGGAAGCCGCCGAATGGGCGAATCTGGATGGGCCGATTGGTTGTGCCTCTCTTGCCCATCCCCCTTTGAAGCCTTCTGGGCCTGGTCGCCCTGATCCTGCAGCTGGAATCCACCAGGGCCGTTCACGCCCAGGGGGCTACGCCAGTGGCAACTCCGGCCGTTAGCCCAAGCGATGCCAACGGCAAACCAGCCGCCGCCGGAGGGGGGCAAACCAGCGCCAAGGAGCAGGTTCTGCTCGACAAAATCCGACAACTCAAAGCCCCCCGCTGGAAAAGCTTCGGCAGCTGCCGCTACGACTGGAGTGCCTGGAGGGTGGCGGAGGGCGGCGTCCGCACCACCACCAGCATCTGTGGCGCGCCGGAGGTGACCAGCAAGGTAGCGGTGCACTGCGAGACCCTGCGGGTGAGTCATCAAGGCGCCCAGGGCGCCTGGGGGGAATGGCGGCTGCCGCTGTCGCAGGAGGAGTCGAAAAGCCAGGGCGGCGAAGACCTGATGGTGGCCCATCTCTGTGCCAACGCCAAACCGATCCCGGCCACGCCTGCAGCGCCAGCAGCCAGCCCGGCCAAGGGCAGCGCCAGCGCACCCCGCACCAAAACCCCTTAACCCGAAGGCTCGCTTAAGGCCCAACCGGGCGCCCGGCCAACAACCACAGCCCCAGAGCCAACAGCGCCCACGGCAGGAACGACAACTCCATTAGCACCGGCAGCAGGTGCAGCAGCGGCTGCATGAACCAGTGGAACGCCGCCACCGCCAGGAGCACCATCAGAGCAAGGGCGGCCATCAACTTGCGCTAGATCCCTGGTGGCAGTAGAGCACCGGCGCGCAGCACCTGCCACTGCCCCGTTTCCCCCCAGGCCAGCACCGTGCTGGCCTGGCCGCCAGCCATCGGCCATGGCAACGGCGCCAGACGGGGAACCTGAGGAAATTGCTGGGCAGCCTGCTCGGCAGTGGTGGCGGCCGGGCAACCGGAGAGATTGGCGCTGGTGGTGGCCAGGGGGCCCGAGAGGCTTAGCAGGGCCAGGGCTTCGGGGCAGGCCGGCAGGCGCAGACCCAGACTGGCGCCACCGGGGTTCAACGCTGCGGCCACTGGCCCGGTGGCAGGCAACACCAGGGTCACCGCTCCCGGCCAGGCCCAGGCCGCCATCTCCAGCCAGGCGGGCTGCAGCGGCACCCCCAGCGCAGCCAGCAACACCTCCGAGCTGGCCGCCATCAGGATCAAGGGCTTGTCGGGCGGCCGCTGCTTGAGGGTCCACAGCTGGTGGGCCTGGTTGGGGCATGCCGCCAGGGCCGGCAGGGTGTCGGTGGGGAATAGCGCCGCCGAGCCGCGCTGCAGCCGATCGGCCAGAGCGGGGGCGGAGAGGGCTGGGGCGGGCCAAGGCCTCGGTGCGGAATCAGACCCCATCGCCGGTGTGTTGCGGGGAGAGACCATGGCGAGCTGAAGCAAAGCGGCGCTGGCCCTCCAGATCAGCATGGGCCTGCACCTGCTCGAGCCCTGCTGCAGCCAGCAGAGCCATCACCGCCTCACTCTGGTCGTGATGGTGCTCCAACAACAGCAATCCGCCGGGCACCAGGGCGTCGGCCGCCCCCTTCGCGATCGCGCGCAGGGCGTCGAGCCCATCGGCACCGCCATCGAGGGCGAGGGCCGGCTCATGATCCCGCACCACCGGATCCAAGCCAGCCCACACCGCCGTGGGGATGTAGGGAGGATTGCTCACCACCAGCTCCAACGCGCCCCACCAGGGGCGCAGCGGCTGCCACCAACTGCCCTGCAGGAGCTGCACCCGCCCGCTCACCCTGCCCCGCTCCAGATTGTCGGCCGCCTGCTGCAACGCCACGGGACTGCTATCGACGGCCATGCCGCAGCTCGCCGGCCACGCCAGGGCGAGCGCGAGGGCCAAGCAACCCGAACCGGTGCCGAGGTCGGCCCAACGACCCGGGCAGGCCGGGGCCAGCGCCAGAGCCAGCTCCACCAGCAGCTCGGTTTCCTGCCGCGGAATCAGCACGCCAGGGGCAACGGCGAGCTCCAGATCCCGCCACGGACAACGGCCCACCAGATATTGCAGGGGCTCAGCGGTGTCGAGATGGCGTTGCCAGAGGGTCTCGAGCCGCGACAGCCCACAGGTCAGCCGCACCGGTTGCTGGGGAGAGAGGCGCAGCTGTTGCTGCTGCTGCCAGGAGAGACCACCGGCCAGATCCACGAGCCAATCGAAGGCAGCGGGGCTGCCCCCCAGGGCCAGCTGCCGCCGCCGCCAGGCCAACCACTGCTCCCCGTCGAGCTGCCCCTGCTGCATGGATCCAGGCTAAATCGGGCGCCAACAGAGGCCCGGCTCAGCCCGCACCTGCCCCCGCAGCTCGAGGGCCAGCAGGCGGGCGGCCAGCACGGCCACAGGCTGATCGAGAGCAAGGCAGAGCTGCTCCAGGGAAGCGCCGCGCCCTAGGGCCAAGACCAGGGCCGGATCCACCGTGCCAAGAGCCTGCGCCTCCGACGGGGGGAGTGCATCGGCCGGGGCCAGGGGGCCCGGACCGAGCTGGCGGATCAGATCGGCGGGCTCCAGCAGCACCGTGGCGTCTTGGGCGAGCAGCCGATTGCTGCCGGCTGCCGAGGCTTTGCCGGCATCGGCTGGCACCACCCACAGGGGCAACTCCTGGCGCATCGCCAGAGTGGCCGAATGCAGGGCGCCGCTGCGCAGCGGGCACTCCACCACCACCACGGCCTGGGAGAGCCCCACCTGAAGACGATTGCGCGCCGCGAAATGGCCGGCCTGCACCGCCGTGCCGGCGGGCAACTCACTCACCAACAACCCTTCAGCGGCCACCTCGGCCTGGAGAGCCTCGTGATGGCGCGGATACACCCGCTCCAGGGGCGTGCCCAGCACCGCCACGGGCCGGCCGCCGTGGGCCAGGCATCCCCGATGCACCGCCCCATCAATCCCCTCGGCCAGGCCACTCACCACCGGCCAGCCGGCCTGGGCCAGGGCCGCACCGATCGCCTCCGCCATGGCGAGGCCATGGCGGGAAGGCCGGCGGGTGCCCACCACCGCGATGGCCTGACGGCGATGCAACAGCGGCCACAACCAACCACGCCCGCTCCAATGCAGCCGCAAGGGCGGGCGTTCCAAGTTCAGAAGCGCAGGCGGGAAGGCAGGATCGGCGGGCAGCACCACCCGCCTGCCGCCGTGGAGCTGGCGGGCCAGGCGAGGCAGGGGATCAGGCCCCCAGTGGGTGCGGTAGCGCTCCAACTGACGGCAGCTGGCGGGTCCCAATCCCGCCAAGGCCGTAAAGGCCTCCGGCGGCGAGGCCCAGGCCGCTGCCCACCCGCAGAAACTGTCGCGAATGGCCATTAATCGGCTGAAACCAATACCCGGACACCCCGACCACAACAACCACCAGAGACGCTGCTCCCGATTCCAGCCTTGGCGATCGGCCGCCCTCAACAGCCCCAGACCCAGCCCCCGAGCCCGACCCCGCCCCGCCATACCCGCTTTCAGTACAGATGTACTGATCCTAGAGCGGGCCGCGCTCCAGGGTCGCCACGGCGGCCTCCAAATCGGCTGGCAGCCGGCGCAGCAGCCGGCGCTGGTCCGAGCCGGGCACCCCGGCCACCAGCACCAGGTCCACCTGTGCCTCGGCGGCCACACCCCCATCCGCCGCCACAAACCTGCTGCGCCAGGGCAACTTCAAACCACGACGCGGCAGCACTTCACTCCAGATCTGCACCACGTCGCCGTGGAGCAGGGCCTGCTTGTAATCGATGCTCAAACGCACCACCGGCAACTCCAGCCCCCGGGCCGAGAGATCGCTGTAGGCCAGCCCCGCGGCCGCCAGGGCCTCCACCCTGGCCTCCTCAAGCCAGGCCAGATAGGCGCCATGCCACATCACACCAGCGTGATCGGTGTGCTGCGGCAGCACCCGCCGCTCCAGCAACCAACCGGCCAAGGCCTTCATGGCTGGATCCCCCACAACGCGGTCCGACCATCACGGTCTGCAGAGCAGATGCCTGGGCTCCAGGGATCGGCCATAGGCTTGCGGGGAGCCTGCTTCATTGAGTCGTCCCCGTGTTTCGCAACGTTCTAATCGCCGATTCCGGCAAGGGCCATGTGGAAGAGATGGTGCGCATGCTGCGCGACATCCCCGCCGTTCGCCAGGCCCGGATCAACCTGTTGCATGTGGTGCCTGAGCAGGCGGGTGAGAGCTTCACCGAACACTCCCAGAAGGCCGCCGCCATCGCCGCGGAAGCCGTGCAGCGCCTGGGCCTGAACCCCAGCGAGGTGAACACCATCATTCGCCAGGGCGACACCAAGCAGACCGTGCTGAAGGTGGCCGATGAACTCGACAGCGATCTGATCGTGATGGGTTCCCGCGGCATGAGCCGCCTGCAAGCGATCCTCAGCAACAGCGCCAGCCAATACGTCTTTCAATTGTCGACCCGGCCGATGCTGTTGGTGCGCGACGACCTCTACGTGCGCCACATCAACCTGATCATGGTGACGATCGATGGCACCGGCGTGGGGGATGACGCCCTCAAACTGGCCTGTGAATTGGTGCGCGAGATCCCCGGCGGCAGCCTCACGGGTGTGCACATCACCCGGCAGGACATCAGGCCCTCTCGCGGAGGCAAATCCCCGACCGACGAGGTGCTGGACAAGGCCGTGCAACGGGCCCGCGGCTACGGCGTGGATCTGAAAACGGTGCATCGGAGCGGGGACGTGGGCCGCACCGTGTGCGCCGCTGCCGAGGATCTCAAGGCCGACCTACTGGTCATCGCATCCCAGGATCGGCGCCCGGTGGTCGCCCGAGGGTTGGTGGACATCGACCGTCTGCTGGGCAGCTCAGTGAGCGATTACATCCGGGTGCATGCACCAGCACCGGTGCTCCTGGTGCGTGAACCGGAGGGACGCAGCTAAGGCGCCAAGCCCCCTGGGATCAGCCCCCCTGACGGCTGTTGGTCTGGATGTAGAGGATGATCAAAAAGACCGCGGGAACCAACACGAACAGCAGGCTGGCAACAAAGCCGAGATCGTTGGTTTCCATGGCTGAAAGGGAAGTTCTGGGAGGGTATCACCGCCAAATGGGCGGGTTTCAGGAGGCTTCATCGCTCGTTGCGGTTGGCTCCTGCTCCTCCGGCTCCCCATCGTCGTCTTCCAGCTCCGGTGGAGCGGGCCAGGCCGTGGGGCCGGGGGGCAGAGGCTGGGCCAGAGCTGCCTCCAGCAGAGCGTCCTGATCCGCCAACCCCACCTGGGGCCGCGTCAGCACCAGAAGCGAGTCCTGCACCAGGGCCTGGCAGGCCAGCCGCCAGTTCTGGGGACGCCGCTTCAGCTTCAGGTCTTCCACAGGGGTGCGGCCGCTCAGCACCTGGCTGCCCGTTCCCTCTGGAATGGCCACAAAGCAAGTGATGCACTGGCCGCACCCCCCACAGTTGCCCAGGGTTCCCTTGAGCCCATAGAGCTGAATTCCCTCGCGCAGCGCCACCTCCCGCAGGTTTTCACCGGGGTAGCACTCCACGTCACGCCCCTCGCGCACAAACCGGATGACGGGCATGGGAAACGAGCTGCTGCGATCTCCATTGTGGGTCAGGCCGTTGCGGTCCGTTACCTCGGCCGCGCGGTGGCCTGGGCTCCCCTTACGATCGCCCAACCCACCCAGAACTACCCCCCATGGGATTGCCCTGGTATCGGGTGCACACGGTCGTGATCAACGACCCGGGCCGACTGCTCGCCGTGCACCTCATGCACACCGCCCTGGTTGCCGGCTGGGCCGGCTCCATGGCGCTCTATGAGCTCGCCATCTTTGACCCCTCCGACCCGGTGCTCAACCCGATGTGGCGCCAGGGCATGTTTGTCATGCCCTTCATGGCCCGTCTCGGCGTGACCGGCAGCTGGGGAGGCTGGAGCATCACCGGAGAAACCGGGGTCGATCCCGGCTTCTGGAGTTTCGAAGGTGTGGCTGCTGCCCACATCATTTTCAGCGGCCTGCTCTTCCTGGCCGCCATCTGGCACTGGACCTACTGGGATCTCGAGATCTGGCAAGACCCCCGCACCGGGGAGCCAGCCCTCGACCTGCCCAAGATCTTTGGCATCCACCTGCTGCTTGCCGGCCTCGCCTGCTTTGGCTTCGGCGCCTTCCACCTCACCGGTGTGTTTGGCCCAGGCATGTGGGTCAGCGACCCCTATGGAATCACCGGACATTTAGAGCCGGTGCAGCCCTCGTGGGGTCCTGAAGGCTTCAACCCCTTCAACCCTGGCGGCATCGTGGCCCACCACATCGCCGCCGGCATTGTTGGCATCATCGCTGGCATCTTCCACATCACAACCCGTCCGCCAGAGCGCCTCTACAAGGCCCTGCGCATGGGCAACATCGAAACCGTGCTGGCGTCGGCCATCGCCGCGGTGTTCTTTGCTGCCTTCATCGTGGCCGGCACGATGTGGTACGGCGCTGCCGCCACCCCGATCGAGCTGTTCGGCCCTACCCGTTATCAGTGGGACCAGGGCTATTTCAAGGCGGAAATCAACCGCCGCGTGCAAACGGCCCTCGACAACGGCGCCACCAAGGAGCAGGCCTACGCCTCGATTCCTGAGAAACTCGCCTTCTTCGACTACGTGGGCAACAGCCCTGCCAAGGGCGGTCTGTTCCGCGTCGGCCCGATGGTGAATGGTGATGGCCTGCCCACCAGCTGGATCGGCCACATCTCCTTCACCGACAAGGACGGCCGCGACCTGGAAGTGCGCCGCCTGCCCAACTTCTTTGAGAACTTCCCTGTGGTTCTCCAGGACCAGGAGGGCATCGTGCGAGCCGACATCCCCTTCCGTCGGGCTGAAGCCAAGTACTCCTTCGAGCAAACGGGCGTCACCGCCACCGTTTATGGCGGTGCTCTGAACGGTCAGACCTTCACCGATCCCGCTGACGTCAAGCGGCTGGCCCGCAAGGCCCAGCTGGGTGAAGCCTTCGAGTTCGATCGCGAGACCTACCACTCGGACGGCACCTTCCGCAGCTCACCCCGCGGCTGGTTCACCTTCGGCCACGCCACCTTCGCGTTGCTGTTCTTCTTCGGCCACATCTGGCACGGCGCCCGCACCCTCTACCGGGATGTGTTCGCAGGCATTGATCCGGATCTGGGTGAGCAGGTGGAATTCGGTCTGTTCCAGAAACTGGGCGACAAGTCCACCCGTCGTCTGCCAGAGGGCTACGTGCCCCCTGCCGGCACGACGACCCTCAGCTGACCGCCAGAACCCTCGAGGACATCCATGGAAAGCTTCGCTTACATCCTGATCCTGGCTCTGGCCATTTCCACGCTTTTCTTTGCCATCGCCTTTCGCGATCCCCCGAAGATCGGCAAATAATTGGCCATCTCTGAGCCAAGCCCCTGCCCCGGCAGGGGCTTTTTTGTTGCCGCAAACAGAAAAGCAGGCCTTTCCAAATGAAAAAACGCTGTCTAAACTTGAGAAACACGCCCGGACGTTCGGGGATGCAATGCCCCTCTTGCCAACACACCGACAGCCGGGTGCTCGAGTCTCGGGCAGCCGACAGCGGGCGCAGTGTGCGACGACGGCGTGAATGCCTCAATTGCGAATTTCGTTTCACCACCTATGAACGGGTGGAAACGGTGCCCATCACCGTGGTGAAGCGCAACTCCAGCCGGGAAACCTTCAACCGGGCCAAATTGCTGCACGGTGTGCTGCGGGCCTGCGAGAAAACCGGCCTTGAGCCCGCCCGACTTGAAGGGGTGGTCGACGAAATCGAGTTGCAGCTGCAACAGCGCAGCGGTCGCGAGGTGACCAGTGGCGAAATCGGCGAGCTGGTGCTGCAACATCTCAGCGAGATGAGCGAAGTGGCTTACGTCCGCTTTGCGTCGGTGTATCGGCAATTCCAGGGGATCAGCGACTTTGTCGCCACCCTTGAAGGCCTGCACAAACGCAGCGGTAGCCGCCTGCGCGGCCAGCCGAGCTTGGCGGCCATCGGCTGAGCACGTCGCCAAACCTGCCTGATCACGTCACCAACCGGGGCCGCCCACGTTGGTACAGTGACGGATCGGACTGTGTCTGCTGGCGGGCAGATCGTCCAATCCTTCGCACTGCCCTCGGCAGGCCGCCAACCTTCCATGACCGTGACCCCTTCCGACTCCACCACTGAAGCGCTCAGCACGCCATCGCTCAGCAGCGACGCTCTCAGTGCCGAGGCCGACCTCGATCTCGCCGCTGAGACGGCCGACGATCTCGACCTGGCCATTCCGGAAGAGGTTCCCACCGCCGACGACCCCAGCAGCCGCGCCGCATCCCGCAGCGACGTCGATGGCGTGGGCTTCACGCTCGATGAATTTGCGTCGCTGCTGAGCAAGTACGACTACAACTTCAAGCCCGGCGACGTCGTCAACGGCACCGTGTTTGCCCTCGAGTCGAAGGGCGCCATGATCGACATCGGCGCCAAGACAGCCGCCTTCATGCCCCTGCAGGAGGTGTCGATCAACCGGGTCGAGGGCCTGAGCGACGTGCTCCAGCCCGGGGAGATCCGGGAGTTCTTCATCATGAGTGAGGAGAACGAGGACGGCCAGCTCTCGCTCTCCATTCGCCGCATTGAGTACCAGCGGGCCTGGGAGCGGGTGCGTCAGCTGCAGAAGGAAGACGCCACCATTTACAGCGAAGTGTTTGCCACCAACCGCGGTGGTGCGCTGGTGCGGGTGGAAGGTCTGCGCGGCTTCATCCCCGGCAGCCACATCAGCACCCGCAAGGCCAAGGAAGAGCTGGTGGCCGACTTCCTGCCCCTCAAGTTTCTGGAGGTGGACGAGGAGCGCAACCGCCTGGTGCTCAGCCATCGCCGCGCCCTGGTGGAGCGCAAGATGAACCGCCTCGAGGTGGGCGAAGTGGTGCTGGGCACCGTGCGCGGCATCAAGCCCTACGGCGCCTTCATCGACATCGGTGGCGTCAGCGGCCTGCTGCACATCTCCGAGATCAGCCACGAGCACATCGAGACGCCGCACACGGTGCTCAACGTGAACGATCAGATGAAGGTGATGATCATCGACCTCGACGCCGAGCGGGGCCGCATCTCCCTGTCCACCAAGGCCCTCGAGCCGGAGCCCGGCGACATGCTCACCGATCCCCAGAAGGTGTTTGAGAAGGCCGAGGAGATGGCCGCCCGCTACAAGCAGATGCTGCTCGAGCAAGCCGAGGACAACGAGCCGATGGGCGTCACCCTCGACTGAGGGCTCGACACCCCTCGATTCTCCGATGGCACAACTGCTTCTGCGGGGCCAGATCCTGGCTGATGCCACCGGCCATCCCCACCAGATCGACGCGGTGCTGTTCGACAAGGACGGCACCCTCTCGATCAGTGAGCCCATGCTCCATGCCCTGGCTTCGGCCAGGGTTTTTCATGCCCGCCGGTTGCTGCAGCAACGCCATCCGGAACTGCCGACAACCCAAACCGAGGCGCTGACTGACCTGCTGCAGCGCGCCTATGGGCTGAGCGAGCAGTCCATCCACCCCGCTGGCGCCACGGCCGTCGGCTCCCGGGCCCACAACCTGATCTCCACCGCCACGGCCCTGGCC
The DNA here is from genome assembly GCF_024346335.1 of Cyanobium sp. ATX 6E8. Lineage (NCBI taxonomy): Bacteria > Bacillati > Cyanobacteriota > Cyanophyceae > Synechococcales > Prochlorococcaceae > Cyanobium > Cyanobium sp. ATX 6E8. The sequence goes on from NZ_JAGQCT010000023.1 coordinate 18,793, forward strand.
CTGGTTGGGCTGGGTTGGCCCGAGGCGCTCGAGCTCAGCGAGGCCATCTTCACCGCCACCGATGGTCTGCATGGGCAGGGCAGCCAGCATCGGCCGATCGCCACCGACGGGCTTCACAACATGGTGGAGGCCCTGGCCGATGCTGCGGTGGCCTGCGCGGTGATCAGCAACGACGACAGCCCCGGCATCGAGGCATTCCTGGCCAGTCAGCAGCTCAGCTCCCGTTTTCAGGGGTTCTGGAGCGCCGACCACAGCCCGCGCAAGCCCGACCCGGCCGCGGTGCAAGCCCTCTGCGCCATGCTCGGCGTGGCAGTGGAGCGCTGCGCCCTGATCGGTGACGCCAACAGTGACCTGCGCATGGCCCGGCAAGCGGGGGTGCCGGTCGTGCTCGGCTATGGGGCGGGCTGGACCATGGCTCCTCCGCTGGACCCCAGCTTTGCTTGCCTCAGCCATTGGAATGAGCTGGAGGTGCGCGCCACCGCCGCATAGGCTGACCCCACGTTGATCAAGGCCGGATGAGCCGCTACGTTTTCACCTCCGAATCGGTCACCGAAGGGCACCCCGACAAGATCTGCGACCAGGTGAGCGATGCGGTACTCGACGCCCTGCTCGCCCAGGATCCGGCCTCGCGGGTGGCCTGCGAAACCGTTGTGAACACAGGCCTGTGCCTGATCACCGGCGAAGTCACCACCAACGCCCGGGTCGACTTCAACACCCTGGTGCGAGGCGTGATCAACCAGATCGGCTACAGCGGCGCCCGCGCCGGTGGCTTCGATGCCCACAGCTGCGCCGTGCTGGTGGCCCTCGATCAGCAGTCGCCCGACATCGCCCAAGGGGTGAACGAGGCCGACGACCACGACGGTGATCCACTCGATCTGGTGGGCGCCGGCGACCAGGGGATCATGTTTGGCTACGCCTGCAACGAAACCCCGGAGCTGATGCCCCTGCCGATCAGCCTGGCCCACCGGCTGGCGCGGCGCCTGGCGGAAGTGCGCCACAACGGCACCCTCAGCTACCTGCTCCCCGACGGCAAGACCCAGGTGAGCGTGGTGTACGAGAACGACGTGCCTGTGGCGATCGACACGATCCTGATCTCCACCCAACACACCGCTGAGATCGCCCTGCCGGATGGCAGCTCACTGAGCGAAGAGAAGGCCCTGCGGGAGCGCATCGCCGCCGACCTCTGGCAGCACGTGGTGGAGCCCGCCACCGCCGATCTGAGCCTCAAACCCAGCCAGGCTGACACCCGCTTCCTGGTGAACCCCACCGGCAAATTCGTGGTGGGCGGCCCCCAGGGCGATGCCGGCCTCACAGGGCGCAAGATCATCGTGGACACCTACGGCGGCTACGCCCGCCATGGCGGCGGGGCCTTCTCCGGCAAGGACCCCACCAAGGTGGATCGCTCCGCCGCCTACGCCGCCCGCTATGTGGCCAAGGCCCTGGTGGCCGCGGGCCTGGCCCGCAAGGTGGAAGTGCAGCTCAGCTATGCCATCGGCGTGGCCAAGCCCGTGAGCATCCTGGTGGAGAGCTTCGGCACCGGCGCGATCAGCAACGCCGACCTCACCAACCTGGTGCAGGAGCATTTCGACCTGCGCCCCGGCGCCATCATCGAAACCTTCGGCCTGCGCCAGCTGCCCCAGCAGCGTGGCGGCTGCTTCTACCAAGACGTCGCCGCCTACGGCCACTTCGGCCGCTCCGACCTCAATCTGCCCTGGGAAAACGTGGAGGCGATCGCCGCCACCCTGAAGCAGGCCACCGCCGCCCAGGTCGCGGCCTGACACCGTTGACCAGCCAGCGATGACAGCGCTGGCGCTGGGTGTGGATCTGGGCAGCAGCGGGCTGCGGATCGCGCTTGTTGAACCTGGCGGCGCAAAGTTGCTGGAGGAGACCAGCCCCTACCCCACCCGCTTGGAAGACCCCTGGAGCTGGGTGAACGGCCTGGAGCTGCTCTGCGCCCGGCTGCCGTCCGCCCTGCGCAGTCGGGTGGGGACCATCGCCATCGCTGGGACCTCCGGCACCCTGCTGCTGTGCCGCCCCGATGGCCAACCAGGCCCAGGGGCCTTGGGCCTAGCCCTGCCTTATCACCACTGCTGCACCGAACAAGCCGCAGCTGCTGCGGCCCTCGCCGGTGGGGGCCCGGCCGCCAGTGCCAGCGGCAGCCTGGCCCGGGCCCTGCACCTGCTGGCCCAGGCCGAGCACAGCGGCGAAGCGGGGCCCTGGCTGCTGCGGCACCAGGCCGACTGGCTGATGGGCTGGCTGATGGGCAACTGGCGCCGGGGTGAGGAAGGCAACAACCTGCGACTGGGCTGGGATCTGCAGCGACAGCGCTGGAGTGGAGCCATCGACCTCCAGCCGTGGGCTTCTGGCCTACCAGAGATCTGCGCCAGCGGCACAGTGCTGGACGCCCTGGCAGCCGGGCCAGCCCAACGGCTGGGCCTGCCCAGCCACAGCCAAGTGGTGGCGGGCAGCACCGACGCCAATGCCGGCGTCCTTGCAGCGGAGCCCCTCAGCGGCGATGGCATCACCGTGCTCGGCACCACCCTGGTGCTCAAGCAGTTCAGCCCCAAGCCGATTGAGGGGGCGGGGATCAGCTGCCACCGCGTCGCCGGGCGCTGGCTGGTGGGCGGCGCCTCCAATGCTGGGGCGGGCATCCTGCGGCGCTTCTTCAGCGACGGGCAAATCGCCGAACTCAGCCGTCAGATCGACCCCAGCCAGCCCACGGGGCTGCGGCTGCGCCCTTTGCCGGCCCGCGGCGAGCGCTTTCCGGTAGACGATCCCAACCTGGAGCCGGTGCTCGAGCCCCGCCCGATCAGCGATGGGCGCTACCTCCAGGCCCTGCTGGAGGGGCTCACCGCCATCGAGCAGGCTGGCTGGCAGCGCTTGCGCGCAGCCGGCGCACCACCCCTGGAGCGGGTGATCACCCTGGGAGGTGGTGCCCGCAACCCCCAGTGGCGCCAGCTGCGGCAACAGAGCCTGGGGGTTCCGGTGCTGAACCGCCCTGGGCTGTCCGCGGCCCTCGGCATGGCCAGACTGGCAGCAACCATCCTTGCTCCGCCATGAACGACCGCCTGCGCTCGGTGATCTCGATGGGGGTGTTCGTGGTGCTGGCGGGGTATGTGGGCTTCAGTGCCATTCGCCTGGGCATCCTGCTCTGGCAGCGCTTCGGAGCCGGCTGACGCCAGAATCCGGCCACACCCCCGCTGCGCAGCGCCATGGCCGCCGACCCCCTCACCCCCGCCGTGAGCGATCGGATCTGCAAACACATGAACGACGACCACGCCGAAGCGGTGGTCGCCTACGCCCGCCATTACGCCGGCATCGAAGCCGCCACGGCCGTGCGCATGGTTGCCGTGGGGCCAGAGGCGATGCAGCTGGAGGTGGATGGCCAGATGGTGGAGGTGCGCTTCGACCACACCCTCAGCGACAGCGACGACGCCCACCGCACCCTGGTGGCCATGCTGCGGGCCATGCCCCGCTAGGGCGTGGGAATCCTGCAGCCATTGCCGCGTTCACCCGCCATGGCTGCCTGGCCCACCGGCCCCTCCCCCCTGGCCGCAGGGCTGCTCCGGCTGTTGCCCCTGCACTGGATCGCCCAACCGCCCAAGCTGCACGCCGATCTCGCCGCAGCATTGCCACCGGGCGGATTCCAGGGCGCTGGGCCCCTGCGCTGGTGGGCGGCGGGCCTGTATGAAGGCGATGTGCGCCGGCAACTGCTGCAGCTGCGCAAGCAACCACAGCCACCCCTGGTGGGTGTGTTGGCGGAGCACCTGGCCGACGCCCTTGCCGCCGAAGCCTGGGAGCAGCCGCCACTGCTGGTGCCGATCCCCAGCTGGAAACAACGGGCGAACCCCCTGCCGGGTCTGCTGGGCCGGGCCCTGAGCTGGCGGCTGGGTTGGCAGCAGTCGCCCCTGCTCGAACGCAGTCGGGCGGTGCTGGGCCAGCACCACCTGGGCCGCGAGCTGCGCTGGGCCAACCAGGCCGGTGCCTTCCGCTGCGTCGCCCCCGAAACCTTGCGGCGCCGGCCCCGCCCACCGGTGCTGCTGATCGACGACATCCTCACCACTGGCGCCACCGCCTGCGCCGCCGCATCGGCCCTGCGTGAGCAGGGGTGGTGCGTGGCCGGCATGGCCTGCCTGGCCCGCACCCCCTGGCAGCGCCGTGATCTAAGATCCAAAAGTCGCTACGGCGACAGGCCGGGATAGCTCAGTTGGTAGAGCAGGCGATTGAAAATCGCCGTGTCCCCAGTTCAAATCTGGGTCCTGGCATTGTTCGACTGGCTGCGGCCCAGGCGCGTTTTCCTAACACCATGCGCGAGCCACCAGCAGACTCCAATCGGCTGTTCAACAACGCCGACAGCTTTGCCCAGGCCTTCGATGAAGCCTGGAAGCAGCACGAGCAACGCGACCCCCACCATGGCCTCGACCCCGCAGCCAAAGTTGAGCTGATGCTGGAACGCCTGGCCGAGCACCCCTTCCTGCAGAACGACCCCACCCTGGCCCGCCAGGTGGCGGGTTTCCGGCTAAGGCTCTTAGGGCTGACGGGGCTGAGCCAGTAGCTTCAGGCGCGGAGGCACGGTCTGGCGTGATGGAGAGCTCACTGGAGCGGTTGGTGCGGATGCTGAGCGGTGGCTTCAGCAACCAGGAGCAGGCTTTCGAGAACCCGCCCCTCTACGCCCACATCCTGGTCAAGTTTCGTCCGCTTCCCCAACTGGAGCCGGGTTCCTTGCTGCTCGAGCAGAGCTACGCGATCAACCCTGCGGCGCCCTACCGCACTCGGGTGCTGCGGGCCGAGCGTCAGGGGGATCAGCTGATCATCCGCAACCAGTCCCTGGTGGACGACCAACGCTTCTGGGGTGCAGTGGAGGATGCCGAACGCCGCAGCCTGATCCAAGCGGAGGATCTACGGCCCCTCGAGGGATGTGCCTACGTGGTGCGGGAAGAGGGTGATGGCTTTGTGGGTGAGGTGGAGCCGGGCTGCCGTTGCCTGGTGGACCGCAAAGGGACCACCTCCTACCTGGTGAGCCGCCTCGAGCTGCATCGCGATAACATGCGCACCATCGACCGCGGCCACGACCCAGTGACCCACGAGCACCTCTGGGGCTCGCTGCCAGGCCCCTTTGAATTCACCCGCACCGACGACTACAGCACCGAGATCCCCGACAGCTGGAGGGAAGCCTTCAGCCGCTGAACCAGCGAAGGCATCAACCCCTCAGGCACTCAGCTCATCGAGGAACGGCTGTTCCTCGGCAAACAGGGGCTCATCGGCAAAGGCCTGCTCCGCGTCATCGAGAAATGGATCCTCGCTGGGGGGCTCCTCCATCACGGCCTCCTCTTCCATGGGCGCAACGGCGGAGACTACTGCGGGAGCAATGGAGCGCAGGTGGCGGGCCGCCCCCGTGCTCTCCAGCCCGCTGAGCAGGCCCTCCAACTGAGCCAGGCGATCCTCCGTTTCACCGAGCCGCAGCTCCGTGTCTTCGGCCACCACCCCGAAACCGGAAGCGGAGCCATCCAGCAACGGCTCCACCTTCAACTCCTGCGCCACCAGTCGCTCCTCCAGCTCGAGCAGCCGGAAGGTGAGGGTTTCAGCCACCTCAGAAAGGGTCTGCAGCTGGTTGGCCAGCCGCTGGGTGAAGTCTGCAACCTTTAGATCAACAGACATAACCAGTGCCGATGGGATGAGCGGATGGTATCGGCGCAGCCCGTGAGCGCTAGGTCCAGACGGACCAGAGCCTGCCGCGCAGTATTTGCAACGATTCACAAAGCCTTGTGAACCAGTCAAACAAGACAAAGGGGCGCCCCCCATGACAGAGGCAAAGCGACCAAATCAATGCGCATGCAAAGCGGTGCTTGCAAGCCAATTCGCATTGGCGAGGGAATGCCTCAAAAGCTCGGGTCATTGCTCGATCGCAAGCTGTGGATAGCCAAGCTTTTTGAGAACCACACCACCAACAGCATTGTCGAGCTAAAAATGAGGTGACGTGGACCCCGGCAATCGGTCCAGGGTGAATGAGAGTCCTCAGCCGGCCAGACTGGGCCGGGGACTTCACCATGAAACGCACCAGGCACACCGCGGAGCAGATCATCCGCAAGCTGAAAACG